>NZ_VOPZ01000006.1 GCF_010470665.1 Desulfovibrio sp. JC022
CTAGTGATCCAAGGATTTATGGAACAACACTGGCAGCGGCAGCATTACCCGGAGTCATTGCAGGTGGTATACTTGCAGGCGGGGAGCTTGCAACCGTGGGAGCCGCAACTGCCAGAAGGGCTGCACCTCATGTAAGTAGGGGGCTTGAGAAGCTTGGGAAGGCGGCAAAGCGTACTAGGGATTTGGTACGGGATACAGGAAGAAAGGCTGATATAAATATAAAAAACAATTCAGCAAAAGCGACTAAAGGTAAATATGAGGTGGACTCTAACGATGTAGTCGAAGGTGCTACTACTTTTATTGATGGCTTACCTCCGTCAAATGGCAAATTAAGTGGCCCGATCGGAGCACTATATGGATTGAATGATGCCGGTAAAAATGGCAGAGAGGTTGTACAAGAGGTAAAAAACAAGAGTGGGAATAAAAAAAATAAGTAAGCATATTTCTTTGGGGCGAATCATTGTTATTGTATATGCAGTTGCCGTGATTGTTGGAGCTTGGCCTACTGAAACTCCTCGTTACTATAAAGGGCATGAAGTCGGAATAGTTGGTCGATGGGCAACAGTTGTTTTCGGGATTATTATGTTCTGGTGTGGTGTGCTTTATAAGTTCTCGAAAGGAGGTAAAAACTTTACCCGTCATGAACAATCCATTTGTTCAAAGTGTCAAAAAGTTTATCTTGCAGGACAAGCACCTGCAAATGCTTCCTGCGAATTATGTGGAATCAATTTAGAACCTCTCGATGGATTTTACGAACGCCACCCAGAGCTAAAAGATGCTCCGGAAGAATTCACTCCACCGGAAGAAGATTAACAATGCCCCCGGACCCCGGTCCGGGGGCTGGTTCATTTCATTATCTCCACCTACTTCACAGAGCCTAATAAATTTATTTTCACCCCCTCCCCTTATCTTGCCATCTCCCCATCCGAACTTATATGTAGCCCAGACATTGCCCCACTTGATAATTTGGGATATGCAATTTCTCGCAACAGATATTTCAAAGCACGGAGTAAATATAAATGCCTATTTTCGAATATAAATGCGCTGACTGCGGCAAGGAATTCGAGGAGCTGGTTTTCAACCGCGACGAATGTCCTCCCTGCCCGCACTGCAAATCTGAAAAAACTGACAAACTCATGTCCGCCTGCAAATTCAAAACCGGCGGCGGGGCTCCTGATATGAGTGACGTCAGTTCTGCTCCCGCTCCGGCGGCTTCTTCCAGCAGCGCTTGCGCCGGATGCTCCGGCGGCGACTGCTCTTCCTGCGGAAGTTAAATCAACAATAAATTTCAACAATACGGCGGAACAATGAGAAAACTAACTATCGCAACCCGTGGCAGCAAACTTGCCCTCTGGCAGGCCAACCATATTTCCGATCTTCTGCGTGAAGAATATCCCGGAATCGACGTTCAACTGCTCAAGATCAAAACCAAGGGCGACAAGATTCTGGATGTTCCGCTGGCAAAAGTAGGCGGCAAAGGCCTTTTCGTAAAAGAAATCGAAGAAGCACTGCTTGATGGTCGCGCAGACCTCGCCGTACACAGTATGAAGGACGTTCCTACCGAACTTCCCGAAGGCCTTGAAGTTGGCGTTATTCCCCCGCGTGAAGCAGAAACCGACACCCTGCTTTCCGTAAAATACGATTCTCTCAAAGACCTGCCCGCAGGCGCAGTTGTCGGCACCAGCAGCCTTCGCCGACAGTCTCAGGTTCTGGCTCTGCGCGGTGATCTCAAGATCGAATCCCTGCGCGGAAACCTCGATACCCGTGTAGGTAAACTCCTGAACGGCGAATTCGACGCCATTGTGGTTGCCACTGCCGGACTGAACAGGCTGGGTCTTTCCGCTCCCAAAAGCGAAATCCTCGGCCCCCCGACCTTCCTGCCCGCAGTGGCACAGGGCGCGCTGGGCATCGAATACCGCATTGAGGACACTGAAATTCAGGACATCCTCGCATTTCTGCATGACGGAATGACTGCCCGTCAGGTTAAAGCCGAACGCGGATTCCTGACCGGCCTTGACGGCGGTTGTCAGGTTCCCATTGCAGCATGGTCCCAGCTTGACGGCGATCAGGTCAAACTGACCGGATTCGTTGCTGATATAGACGGTTCCAGCCCCATTCGCATGGAAAAGAGCGGTCCTGCTGACGATGCATGGAACATTGGTCTTGCTTTGGCCGAAGAAGTGCTGGCCGCAGGAGCTAAAGAGATACTCGATCGCGTTTATGAAAAGTGCTGATCCCGAAATCCTGAAAGATTTCCGGACAATTCCGGGAGTCGGTAAATCCATTGCCATGGACCTTTGGAATATGGGCTACCGTTCCCTTGATGAAATCAAGGGCGAAAATCCGGACGACATGTATGCACGACTTGAAGAGCTTGCAGGTTGTCATGTGGACCGCTGCATGCTGTATGTGTTCAGGTGTGCGGTCTACTATGTGGGTAACGAGAAGCGGGACCCTGAGCTAGAAAAATGGTGGAATTGGAAAGATTGATTTACATGGTTTGAATCAAGTTTGAAGCCCGGATTCGACTTAGTCGAATCCGGGCTTTTTTAATATATTTATTTTTTTTACATTAAGCCTCTAAAGTAACCGTCCAGCTGTCCGATAAGAGTTATAAACAGGTTTCATGTTCATTTAAAATCATCATTTATAACTTCCAAGGACGGAGGTATACAATGGCAAACGCACCCGAACTCAACAAGGTTTCTCAGGCCCCTCCCATCAGGGACGAAGATCTGGCAAACTCAATGAAGAATCTGCAACGCAAGCGCTTGCGGAGAAAGGCATTCGCGGATCCCGACATGTACCGCGAGCTGGTCAAGATTACCTCTTCACCAGTATACAATGCCAATGCGGAACTTATTCAGGCAGTTACAAGCAGCCGAGGTTCTGCGTAAAAAAATTTCACAAAAAGGAAACGCCAATTCCTCCTCATAAAAATGAAAGGCACAGGTTTGCAAAAACCTGCGCCTTTTATTTTTAAATTTTTTTCAGCTAATAAAGCCTGCTGTCAGCAGAATTTATTTTTCTAATAAACTTACCTTTTCATACAATTTACAACTTTCTGTCCCTTTTACCTGAACTCCAAGTTCGTCACCAAGGATACGCCCCAGTTGTTCTGAACTGCTGATTTCTTCAACTCTGGTGCCGGATTGCGTAATCACCCAATACTCCAAATTACGCAAAGATCGGATCTCTCTTTCTAAAATAAGGGAAGCAACCAAATTATTTACAAAAACAGCGTTAGGATGCCGATGTGAATAAAAATGACCCAATTCGCAATCAGATTGGCCATAGCGCGCAAGCTCAAACCTGTATAAAGAAAAGAACTCACCCTTCTTCAACACCTGCATATGAAATTCTCCGGGCCGCCCCTCCGAAATGCGGAAAGCTTTCTCACCGTCAGGGGACTCGTCACCTGACATTGGAACCGGAATCCTAGGTCCTGAAGGACCAAACCCTACGTCCAGAACGTATCTCTCCCCTTCATAATCAACCACCGTAATGCGGTGTGTTAATCCGGGATGTATATCCTGATTATAAATTACGCGTGCCAGATAAAGTTTCGGTGAAAAGCCAAGCTCCTTTAAAATTCCGAAGAACAAACCATTCTGCTCAAAACAATATCCACCACGCCGGTTTATAATTATTCTCCGGTATAGAGATTCAAAATCCAGCAACAGGTCGTCACCAAGTTGACACCCTACGCTACAGAACGGAAAAGTGGCTACGTGGCGTGCAACAAGATCACTTATAAAATTTAAATCTGATTTACGACCATGCAGGTTCAGGATTCTTAAATAATTTTCTACTAGTTCACGCCGTTTCATAGGTCGCTCCTATCTTTTAATACTAATCTCTATCACCCTGCAATTTTGAATAAAACATCAAATGTCTCTTTTAGGACCACTGGCAATTACTCCGGATGGAAACTACAAAATACGTAATCTGGCAACCCCATTTTCATGAGCTTTAACCTGCCCTACATGGGCGGCCAGATCGCCAGCTTCCAGCAACATATCCTTGGCCTGCTGCAACTGGTCTTCAGGCACGGCAAGCACCAGACCACCGGATGTCTGAGCATCAAAAACAAGGTCAGTTTTGATGCTGTCGGCATCTGCTGCGGCCTTAACCTGTGAACTGCAATAGTTACGGTTGGCGAAGCTGCCCGCCGGAATCATGCCCATGGAGGCCAGCTCAATCACATCATCCATAAACGGCACCTTGTCCAGCCACAGCTCCACAGCCACGCCGGAGGCATCTGCCATCTCCAGCACGTGCCCGCCAAGGCCGAACCCGGTCACATCAGTGGCACCCTTGAGGCCCAATTCACGGATGACTTTTCCGCCTGAAATGTTCAGCTTGGACGCCCATTTGTAAACATCTTTTTCAAAACGCTCTGCGCCGTCCCAATCGGCTTTGAGAGCTGTTGCCAACACTCCGGTTCCGAGCGGTTTAGTCAGCAGCAAATGATCGCCCTCACGCAAACCTTTATTGGAAGCGAATCCGTCAGGGTCAACCATCCCGGTCACCGAAAGGCCGTATTTGATTTCATCGTCCTCGACGCTATGCCCACCAGCGAGCACAGCCCCGGCTTCACGGATTTTATCCATGCCGCCCTTCAGGATTTCACGCAGGATTTCCGGCCCCATTTCTTTCATGGGATAGCAGACAATATTCATGGCAGTCCAAGGTTCGCCGCCCATGGCGTAAACATCAGAAAGGGAATTAGCCGCGGCAATCTGCCCGAACCAGAACGGATCGTTGACTACCGGGGTAAAAAAATCCACGGTCTGGACCAGTGCTTTACCCGCAGGAAAAGAGACTATGGCGGAATCTTCGTTCCCGCCCAGCCCGGTCAGCAGACGTTCGTCCTCAACGGCTAAGCCGCACAAAACCTGCTCCAGGTCCCCCGGAGCGATCTTAGCAGCTCAACCGGCTGCTTTAACAGTCTTTACCAATTCTTTTGGCATGACTTAACCTCCTGCGTGAACTCCGGCATCGTCGAACGTTGCCATTTCGTTAAAAATATTTGCGGCTGCGCGCAACATGAACATGGACAGTGCTGCCCCGGACCCTTCACCGAGCCGCATGTCCAGATGCAAAAGCGGCCTGCGTCCAAGGGCTTTGATCACTTTCGCGTACCCCGGTTCGGCTGAAGCGTGACTGAGCACACAATAACCGCTCACTGCCGGACAAATCTTTACGGCAGCGGCATAGGCGGCTGTGGAAATAAATCCGTCAATGCAGACCATCTGCTTATTCTTTGCCCCGCCGAGGATCAATCCAGCCAGTGCGGCAATCTCATACCCGCCAAGGGCCGTAAGAATTGCAAAAGGATCAGCTGACCGAACAACCTCAGCATTGGCAGCAAGGGCGCAGCGGATAACGTCTGTTTTACGGCGCACTCCCTCGGAATCTATCCCCCCGCCCGGTCCGGTTATATCAGCTGGATCTAGATCGAAATAAGCGCAGTAAAGGGCTGTGGATGGTGTGGTATTTGAAACTCCCATCTCTCCGGTGCCGAGAACTTTAATGCCCTGAGCATGGGCCTCATCAGCAAGTTCAAATCCGAGAGCAACAGCCTGCCTACAGCACTCACCGTTCATGGCCGGACCTTTAGAAATATTCGCTGTGCCGCAACCGATCCTGCGCTGGATCAGGTTGGGATGTTCAGGAAAAGGACCGCCCTTGCATCCGGCATCAACTACCAGCAGCTCCACCCCGGAAGTACGGGCCAGAACGTTTATTCCCGCTCCCCCGTCTAAAAAATTTTCCACCATCTGGCGAGTGACTTCCTGCGGGAAATAACTGACATCTTCCTCGTTAACCCCATGATCCCCGGCAATTGTGTAAATACGGGCAGGGTCGGCCTGCGGAGCTATACCGCCGGAAGCCACATACATTTTCGCAGCAAGATCTTCCAGCCTGCCCAGACTTCCAAGCGGTTTGGTCAGATTATCCAGATGGACGCGAGCCTGCTCTTCAAGAGCTGAATCCACAGGCTGAACAGCATCAACAAGACGCTGCAACTCTTTTGCGGAAATTTTATTCACTGCCATAACCTCATATTAGCACCCTTGCCGTATTGAGAAACCATAAACGGGTATGCTAGGGTTCATCCCGAAATGAAGAAAACCTGTATCTTACATGCCAATTGTCAAGGCGAACCGATGGAAGAACTGCTTTTGCTGAATGATGAATTCAGCTCCAGCTATGACATCCACCGTTTCACCAACTACACCCGCGAATCCATCCCGGTGGAACTCATCGCCGATTGTGACCTTTTTCTGTACCAGCCCCTCTTGGGCGAAAGCTGGGCAGAACTAGCCTCGGATAAAATCATCTCCCGGATAAAAGGCACGTCCCGCTCCATCGCTTTTCCAAGCATGCTGTTCAAGCACTACTGGCCGCTATGGTCCAGCAGAACCGGATTCGATTACCGGGACACATTTCTGGATTCCCTGCTTGAAAAAGAACTGAGTGAATCCCAGATTCTGCACCTTTTCATGAACACCAGGCTGACCAACATCTACGATTTTAAAGAGATCACGGATCAGTCCATAAACATTGAAAGGACCAAAGAAGCACGAACCCCTGTCAAATACGTTGACTGGATTCTTGAAAATTACACGAGAAAGCCCTTATTCAATACCATCAACCATCCGCGCTCCGAACTGCTGACTCTGAGCGCAAACACCATACTGCAAGAGCTGGGTATGGAGCGGCTAAATGAACAGGATTTGGAAAAATTCCCGCCGCCCTTTGCGGATTTTGAACAGCCCATTCATCCGCAGGTGGCAGATTTCCTCGGCCTTGAATTCGGCGGTCCGCAACATCGTTACCATGTATACGGAACGGAGCTGACCTTTGAAGAATACGCCATGCGCTACATCAAATGCCGCCAAAACAATATTGAAGATTTCATTGCCTTCCTCATGGCCACAGCAGGAATGGAAAAGAATTAACCATTCAAATTCGGCGGTCCCATAACAATCATTTCAGCGAGGGTCAGGTCCACTTTAGGTAAGGTCCTGATCTTATTACCGAGCAGTCCCATTTCAAGCCCCACGAGTTCCTTGTAAAGCGGAGTACGATCAACCACAGGTACGTTATCCATACCCTCGGTCAACTCCTGACACTTGAAACAGCCGGGAAAAGAAAGCTGACGTCCGTTAGGCTGACGCAGAGTATTAACCACCCCATGCATACGACAAATCATCAGTCGGTGCTTGTAAACCCCGCAAAGACCGTCATCATTTAACGGACACATTATCTTAGGACGCATCCCGTTATCCAGCATGGCCTTGGCATTACGCACATAGTCTTCTGAACGGCGGATATATTCATTACGCTTGTCTTCGGGAAGCTGATTCAAGCCCTGCCAAAGGTAGGTCCATTCAACATAGGTGTGGTGCTGAAAATAGCTGGTGCAGCAGTTTTCTTCACAGCCTTCACAGGAAAGACCGATCCTGGCGGATGTGTCAGCATAAACAGAAGCCATACGCCCATAAAGCGCATCCAGCTTGCGGAACACGGCCTGTCTGGTCATTTTTTTCATTATATATCCTTAACTTTTTTTACTTCTTTTGATTTGAGCCACTGGTGAATCTGCTCAACACATTCTTCCGGTGAGCAACTGTCCGTATCAACGGCAAAATCAGCATACTGTTCATAGAGGGGGATTCGTTCTTCGTAGAGACTCTCAAGTGTCTGCCCCGGAACAATGGCCAGACCGCGATTCTCTCCGCCGCCGACCCGCTTGAGGCAGGATTCGCTTGAAATACGCAGATAAATAACCGGGCCGAGTACTTTAAGTCTTTCCATACCCTTGGGTCCATAAACAACACTGCCCCCGGTAGAAACAACTGTACGGAAAACCCCTAGGCTGGAAATAATGTACTCTTCGGCCTTGCGGAATTCCGGCACACCAAGATGATCCACGATATCCTGCAAAGGACGACCGTAGTAGCTCTCAATTACAGCGTCAGTATCAATATGCTCCCAGCCGAGTTTTTCAGCCAGCAGAGGTGCCAGAGTTGACTTTCCGGCTCCGGCCATACCGATCAGAACAACAGAACTGTCTTCTGAAAACTCATGATTCCATTCTTGCATAAAAAATATCAAACCTTCCGGGCGCAATGCGCTCCGCAGCTGAAGCAGAAAATCAGGAACGGATCAGAACAACCTTATCTTCGTCATCCCTTTCCTTAACCAGAACATTTACATGCTGGTCTTCAAAAGTAACCACTTCCTTACCCACATAATCGGCCCGGATAGGCAATTCACGGTGACCTCGATCCACCAGCACCAGCAGCTCCACCCGGCGCGGACGTCCGAAATCAAGAACTGCTTCAAGGGCGGCACGTACAGTGCGGCCGGAAAAAAGCACATCATCCACCAGAACAATGGAAGCGGATTCAATATCAAAAGGAATCTCAGTGCAGTTGATGCTCGGCTGACGGGTCAGGTTGGTCCAATCGTCACGGTAAAGATTGATATCCAGCTTACCGAGAGGAATTTTACGTCCTAATTTCTCGTCCAGAATAAGTTTCAACCGCTCCGCGAGGTCCGCGCCGCGTCTCTGAATACCGATAATAGCTATATTTTCACTGTCCCCGCGCCGCTCAGTAATTTCTGACGCAAGACGGTCAAGAGTACGGGCCATGGCCTTTTCCGAAAGTATTACTTTTTGTTCCTTCATATTGTCCTATCTTAAAAGAAGTTGATTCTTAATATCAAATCTGTTCAAATCACTTTTTTAAAACAACCTGCCGGGACTAGCTATAAGTAATGTATGCGGGCAATGCAATCCCCGGACCTCCGACAAACAAGGATATATTATGCACAGCACATTTGAAATCAAAGGTATGACCTGCTCCGCCTGTTCCTCGCGGCTGGAAAGAGTCATCGGCAGTCTGGACGGTGTTAAAAGGGCAACAGTTAATCTAGCCGCAGAAACACTGGCTGCCGACTATGATAGCGGACAGATTTCCACAGCCGACATTATCGCTTCAGTAGAAATGGCAGGATTTGGAGCAGTAGAAAAGATTGAAGGCACGGAACTTACCCTGCCTGTTTCCGGCATGGCCTGCTCGGCCTGCTCTTCACGGTTGGACCGGGTACTAAATGGGACTGAAGGAATCACAAAGGCACAGGTAAGCCTTGCTTCTGAAACCGCAACCTTGAATTTCAACCCGGCAACAATATCACTACGCAGCATAAGACAGATCATCGCTGATGCCGGATTTGAATCCGGACCAATCCAATCTGCCCACAATGCCAAAGAAAATTTTGAAAAGAGAAAAGCTGAAAACGAAGCGAAACTGGTAAAAATGAAGAGCCGTCTCTTTGCCGCTCTTGCGTTCACCATCCCTCTTTTGACCATCACCATGGGTCACATGGTAGGCATACCTTTGCCTGATGCCATCAATCCCCACACTTCACCGCTGGGCTTTGCCCTGATTCAGCTGATTCTAACTGGTCCGGTGCTTTGGTTCGGACGTAATTTTTACCAGCAGGGATTCCCGAATCTGCTCCGCGGGGCACCGAACATGGACTCGCTCATTGCCGTGGGGACCTCGGCGGCTGTAATCTACTCCCTGTGGAATACCATTGAAATTGCACTGGGAATTGATGCCCATGCGCGGGCTATGGACCTCTATTATGAATCCGCCGCCACCATCATCGCCCTGATTCTGCTCGGTAAATTTCAAGAAACCCGCGCCCGTTCACGCACATCAGATGCCATTGAAAAACTCATGGACCTGACCCCGGCGCAAGCCATCCTGTTGCAGAACGGGGAACAAGTACCCACGCCAGTGGAAGAAATCGGTCCCGGAGACCTGATCCTCATCCGCCCCGGAGACCGTGTTGCCGCCGACGGCAAGGTAGCCGAGGGACATTCCGACATAGATGAATCAATGCTCACCGGGGAATCCATGCCCGTGTCCAAAAGCACAGGCGATGACGTAGCCGGAGGAACAGTAAACATAGGTGGCGGCGCACTGAATGTTCAGGTCACCAATGTGGGTGAAAACACAGTGCTTTCGCGCATCATCCGCCTTGTGCAGGAAGCGCAGGGCTCCAAGGCCCCCATCTCCAGCCTTGCGGATACGGTCAGCTTTTATTTTGTACCCGCAGTCATGGCTATCGGCATTGCCGCCGCGCTGAGCTGGTTCTTTTTCAGCGATGAACCTTTTACTTTTGCCCTGCGAATTTTCATCAGCGTAATGGTTATTGCCTGCCCTTGCGCCATGGGACTGGCAACACCCACCGCAATCATGGTCGGCACTGGACGCGGAGCGCAGCTGGGCGTACTGGTCAAATCCGGGGAAGCCCTTGAGACCGCCGGAAAAATAGAAACAATGATCTTCGACAAAACCGGGACACTTACCTACGGAAAACCGGAAGTAGCCGAAACCTTCACCATGGAAGGCGAAAACGAGCAGGATTTGCTCCTGCTGGCCGGGTCAGCGGAAAAACAATCCGAACACCCGCTGGCAAAAGCCGTAGTCCGTGCAGCTGAAGAGACAGGTTCCCCCCTGCCGAAGACAACATCTTTTCAAGCTATATCCGGTCTGGGTATCAACACCGTAACCGGGGGGCAGCCCATGCTGCTGGGAAATCGCAAATTCCTTGAACAAAACTTCATCGGTGGATTGGATAACAACGCTGCCAATGAAACTGCCCAGCGTTTTGCGGCGTCCGGGCAAAGTCCGCTTTACATAGCTAAAAATGGCAAGTTGGCCGGTATTCTGGCTATTGCCGATCGCATCAAAAAGGAAACACCTCAGACAATCAGCAAACTCCATAAGCTCGGAGTTAAGACAGTCATGCTTACCGGGGATAATGAAAAAGTAGCCCACGCCATTGCAGATGAAGCCGGAATAGACAAGGTCGTCGCACAAGTAATGCCTGACCGCAAAGCTGAAGTGGTCAACATGGAAAAAGAAAAAGGGTGTAAAGTTGCTATGATCGGGGACGGCATCAATGATGCCCCGGCCCTTGCTTCGGCGGATATGGGAATTGCTATGGGCACCGGAATTGATGTTGCAATTGAATCAGGAGACGTAGTACTGATGAAAGGCGATTTGAGCGGAGTACTCACTGCACTCTCACTGAGCCGGGCAACAGTGCGCAATATCAAACAGAATCTGTTCTGGGCATTTGCCTTCAACGTATTGGGGATTCCGGTAGCCGCCGGACTGCTGCACATTTTCGGCGGTCCGACCCTTTCGCCCATGTTTGCAGCAGCAGCCATGTCCCTCAGCTCGGTAACCGTAGTCAGCAACGCCCTGAGACTGAAATTCTTTAAACCGGAAGATTAATATTGAAAGACATCACCCTTGTTTTCCCGCAATGGCAGGGCTCCATCGACAATGAAGCCTTATATGAAGGTGCATTTGCTCTGGCGGACGGAATCCCCGGACTTCCCTCCCCCCGCACAGTGGATACAGCCCCTTTCAGGAAAATAAAATCCGGCCCACCCATTGCCGGCAGGGATGATATAATCAGACAATTGCAAAACACATGTGCCCTGCTTGAACAGGAGAACCCCGACCGGACTCTCCTGCTGGGCGGCGACTGCGGAACGGAAACCGGACCGGTTTCATGGATGTCCCGCAAGCATGGAGACAAACTGGCCCTGATCTGGTTTGACGCCCATCCGGATTTGATTACCCCGAAGACAACACAATCCGGGCGTTTTCAGGGCATGGCCCTTTCCGCAATTCTTGGTAATGCGGGACCGGAAATTAACGGTGCAATGTTTACCCCCTTACATCCCACACAAGTATTCTGCGCAGGGGCCAGAACATTTGACCCGCCGGAACTGGATTTTATAGTTAACAGCAAAATGTCATTCTTCGGACCCGGCGAATTGGAACGGGACCCGGCATGGCTGGCTAAACAAATTGAGGAAACCGGATTCAGCAAGGTCTACATTCATATGGATGTGGACGCGGTCAATCCCATAGGTTTTGCCCACGGAAAACCATCTCCCCCAGCCGGGCTGCACTTCAGCAATGTTTTAAAAATCATAACAGAAGTCGGTAACAGAATGGATATCTGCGGGCTGGGCATAACCGAGTTCCACCCCGGCAGTGAGCGCGGCATTGAAAAAGCCGCCATGCTGATCGAAAAGACTCTGCCCGGATTTCTTGTAAAATAAAAACGATGCCGTACTGTAAAACAATAAACAGTACGGCATCGTTACTTTGATCAACTCTTATAGATCACTAAGAAAGATCCCGAATCATATCCTTAATCGGTTTTCCGCTGGGAGCTCTGGCTCCTGGGTTCATCTGGACCAACCCATTCCAGGCCTGAATAGCTCCGGCCTTATCTTCAAGGTCATAATACAGAACTATCCCTTTATTAAAACGAGCGGTTTCATGTTTCGGAGAAGCAAGAATCGCCCTGTCAAAAGTCTCTACTGCCTTTTGCGGATTACCGCTACGTCGGTACATTACGCCCAGATCGGTGAGCACGTGCGCATTGTCAGGCTTTAAGGCTAAAGACTTTTTATAAGCTTCAATGGCATTGGCATACTGATCCGTATCAAAATACATATTCCCGAGCTTGGTCCACAGATTTACTGAATCCGGTTGTGACTCAAGAAGCTTCTTTGTTTCCACAATCTGCTGGGCAAAATCAACTGCCCCGCCAGAGGACTGAGGTGTTGAGGATTCCTTTAAAGCGGGCATGAATACACCGCCAAAAAACAACCCTACAGCCAAAGCGGCTATCACAACGATGACCATATTACTTTTTTTTGCGCTACCGCTTGCGGACTGTCTCCCCTTGCTTGAGGATTTTCTCCCCTTTCTTTTCTTTCCCAAACCGATCTCCCTTTCTCTCTTACACTTGCGGCCTCAAACTCCGAAGTGCATTTTTGTGCACTTTGCACAAGATTAGTGCAATTAATCACTCACCTTGCACATAAGGACAAGCAATTAACCTTAAATTACAAAAACATACGCCATACATTAAGTCTTATTAAGCAACTGCTGTACCAATCTTAAACAAAGGAAATAACATTTCACCCAATAAAAAATACTCTCGATTTTATACAAAAATGCAAAAGTCTTTAAACTCATTTTTTATTTAAATTCATTATTAATCAAAAAAACACATCTAATTTTCACCAAAACGTAACGCTTGATATTATATTTTATATTTTCTGGAAGACCTCTTTACTATACAAAACTGCAACCTATCACTACATAAACGTAATCTTCCACTGCAATTCACAACAAACAACATACAAATCAAATGCAAAACCTTCGTCATTCCGCAACAAAAGCACTACTTTTTTGACGTAAAAAAAATTACGCAATAATTTTCTTGCCGATTCCTTCTGTTTTATGTACGTATCTCTGAACAATATTTTGCAAAGGGGTAATTCTGCGAACTTGTGCAATTATTTCGCAGAAATTTGGTGCTAAAAAAAACAAGGGATTATTTATGGATTTCATGACTTCACTGGACGCAATTGTTGGCAAGATCGGCGCATTTGCATGGGGACCGCCCATGCTGGTTCTTTTGGTCGGTACAGGCTTTTGGCTGACCCTCGCTCTGCGCGGCGTCCAGTTCACTAAACTTTTCTACGCATTGTACCTTGCACTCATCAAACGCAAGGAAGACACTGACGAACCCGGCGACATCACCCACTTCCAGGCCCTGATGACCGCTCTTTCCGCCACTGTCGGTACCGGTAACATTGCAGGTGTTGCCACCGCAGTAGCAGTCGGTGGTCCCGGCGCACTGTTCTGGATGTGGATTACCGGCCTCGTAGGCATGGCAACCAAATACGCTGAAGCTGTTCTTGCTGTTAAATACAGAGAAGTTGACGAGAACGGCGAAATGAGCGGTGGTCCCATGTACTACATCTCCAAGGGCCTGAACATGCCTTGGCTGGGAACACTCTTCGCAATCTTCGCTTCCATCGCTGCTTTCGGTATCGGTAACATGGTACAGTCCAACTCCGTTGCCGACGCTGTCGAAGCTACTTACGGAGTCTCCCCCTACATCACCGGTGGACTGCTGATGGTCCTGACCGCTGCTGTTATCCTCGGCGGCATCAAGAAGATCGGTAAAGTAACCGGAACACTCGTACCCATCATGATTGTTTTCTACATGGCCGGTGCATCTTACATCATCCTTTCCAACATCGCGGAAGTCCCTGCGGCTTTTGCTCTCATTTTTGAACAGGCTTTCAACCCCACTTCCGCAGTTGGCGGTTTTGCAGGCGCAACCGTAATGCTCGCCATCCGCATGGGTGTTGCCCGCGGCGTATTCTCCAACGAATCCGGCCTCGGTAGTGCTCCTATCGCTGCTGCTGCTGCGCAGACTAAAGAACCTGTCACCCAGGCTCTGGTCTCCATGACCCAGACCTTCATCGATACTCTCATCGTCTGCACCATGACCGGCCTGGTACTCATTCTCACCGGCGCATGGTCCAACGGAACCACCGGTGCCGAGCTGACCACCATAGCCTTCTCCATGGGTATGACCGGCGGCGCGCACATCGTTACCATCGGCCTTATCCTTTTCGCCTACTCCACCATCCTCGGCTGGTGCTACTACGGTGAAAAATCCATGGAATACCTGTTCGGTGTTAAGGCTATCCTGCCTTTCCGTCTCGTATTCATCTGCTTCGTAGGTGTCGGTGCCATCGCCAAGCTCAGCTTCGTATGGAACCTTTCCGATACCTTCAACGGCCTCATGGCGATCCCCAACCTTATCGGTCTGCTCATGCTGACCCCGGTTGTTGTGGCTGAAACCAAGAAGTACTTTGCCAAGCAGGACAAGAAAATTGCCGCACAGACTGAATCCAAATAGTCTGACGCTAACAAACGGTTAACCAAAATCCCCCGCCCGGAATCCGGACGGGGGATTTCTTTTAGAAAATAACCGACTCCATCAAAGATAAAAAAAGGCTGCCCCGATTAAGGACAGCCTTTAAAAAATCAAATCTTAATGAAACTTATTTAAGAATACTGCGACGGCAGAACTCAACAGCTTCAGCGCGAACATCCCGACGATCAGGCCAGTACAGCTGCATTCTGGTCAGGCCGAAAATAATAGTCATGACCACAGTGGCATTCTCTTCCACTGCAACATCACGAATATCACCCTTCTTGATGCCGAGCTTTATGCAATCCTCAAGGATCAATTCGAGGTTCTTGAGAAAAACAGCCATCAACCGCTTGGATGAATCCAGCAGGCCGTATGTTGAAAGCATGATCTTCATGTCGATTTCATTTGCTTCTACAAAAGTGAAGTACTCGTTCATGATCTCTTCCATGGTACATTCGTCCCGGTCCAGCTTCTGCCGGATGGCTTCGATATAATACGAGAACTGTTCCTCAAGGGCATCCAGAATATGAAGCAGGATATCTTCCTTGCTTTCAAAATGTCTGTAGATGGTACCCTCAGAAATATTGGCCATTTTTGCCAGATTGGCGGTAGTGGCTTTGTGGAAACCCACCTCTGAAATCATTTCCTTGGCAGTTGCGAGGATGATATCCTTGGTTTTCATTCTACGGTCTCCCTTGAGCGTCAGGACGCCCCTGTTCGATCATGTTAAAAATATTTTATTAGATACTGATGAATTACTAACACTCTCTCTAAACTGTATTAATTACCCCATGCGGGAGCCAAGGTCAACTGGGACCAATTGACAAAAACTGATAGACAACTTAGTTTGGATAGACAAATCCTATGAGGAGGAAAAAATGGTTGAAATTACCGAAGCTGCGCAAAAACAGCTTGAAAACTATTTTGCAGATAAAGACAGGACCCCTATCCGCATCTACCTTGCCACTGGTGGCTGAGCTGGCCCCAGGCTGGCATTGGCTCTGGATGAGTCAAAAGATAACGATGAAAGTTTTGAAGTGGAAGGTTTCACCTTCCTGCTTGATAAAGACCTTAACGAACAGGGCAGCCCCTTCCGCGTTGACCTCAGCTACACTGGTTTCGTAATTGATTCCAAGATTGAGCTCGGCGGCGGCGAATGCGGCTCCTGCTCTGGAAGCTGCGGTTAATTAGCCGCACAGGAAAAGACTAAACCTTTTCCTGATCGCGTTGACCTGACAGTTCAAGCCTTTTCAGGCTTTTTAAGACCGTCTCTTCGGAGGCGGTCTTTTTTATGACCCATTCTTAACAATACTTGCTTTGCATACGGGCAATCCCTGTGTAAACTGAAAACACCTTGACTAAATAAGTGGAGTTTTATGTGAGGAAACGGGAAAAGATTCAGGGGATTTTTTCAGCAAAAACAAAATCTGTCATCGGCACAGGAACGACTAAACAAAAAACAGTACAAACCACATATTGGTACGCAGAAGAACAGGACAGCGGAGTCCTGCAAGTTCAAGCCCTCAATACCAACTATATTCCCACCGGCCCGCAGGCCGCAGTGGAGATGGATATGTTTTTGAGTTCGTACCACCCCGAACCGGAAATATATGTGGAAAAAGTCATTCCCAATACAAAAAAGCTGGAAAAATCCATATCACTAGGCGAAAGTCACCGGGCCAAAGGCGAAAGCTACAGTGCCGAATATGAATTCAACAAAGCCATGAGCCTTGATGAACTGAACGTGCGCGTCAATTTCGGACTGGGGCTGACCTACCTTGACCGGGGAGAAGTGGATAGAGCTGACAATATCTTCAGAAGACTGGTCTGCCTTGATTCCAGCTATGAGCCGCAGCACAAACATCTGTTCAATGAATTCGGGATATCTCTGCGCAAAAACGGCATGCTTCAGCAGGCCCTTGAATACTACCTGAAAGCTACGGAACTGGTTGAAAAAGACGAAAACCTGCATCTGAACATAGCCCGAGCCCACTTTGAACTTGGTGACCTCAAACCCTGTCTTGAACACCTCCGGCAGGCATTGCGACTTAACAAAAAGCTGGAAGAAGCATGTCTCTTTCTGAACTTCCTTAAGGGTAAAGGTTTTATCGAGGAATGCACTCTGGATCAGGTAATTGCAAAAACAGCTGACGATAAAAATGTTTTGGACTCCCTGCTCAAAAACAGTCTTGCCTCTGAAAACAGCCACTCCAAAAAAAAATCGGCAACAGAAGCTGCTACCGATTTTGCGGTTGAAGACCTGAACTTTTAACGACAAAGGAAAATCATTCTTTGCACTGCTCAATCCATTTATCCTGAATCTCTCCAATAGTGCCCCGATCCTTCAGCACGGTAAAAGCATCCTGCCAAATTCTGAGATTTCCCGGATCAGTATTCTTTGAAAATGCAAGATAAAGCTTAACACTACGAAAAGTAAAAATCGGAATTGCTCTTTTGCGCAATTCTTCATTAGAAGCAAGAAATCCCGGCACACCGATATTTGATGTAGCCACCAGCTCAACCCTGCCCCGCAAAAGTTTTTTGAAATTTGTATCCTGAGAATCCATGACTTCAAGATTAGTAAAACCTTTGCTCTTCAAAAACTGCGCCCGAGCATCATTGCGATAAACCCCAATGCCGGAAACCTTTTTTGCATCTTCCAATGTCTTAACTTCATCCTTCATTCCCTTCAAACCATAAAAGACCCACTTGTAGCAGGCGATGGGCCCCACCCAGTGAAACTTGCTCTCACGTTCCTTTGTTCTGGCTGTAGAAAAAAGTAATATATCAGATTGATTAAGAAGATATCTATATCCCCGTGCCCAAGGCATAACTTCAATGGACGTATCGCAACCGATTTCTCTTTTTAATGCTTCGACAATTTCTACCCCGAAACCGGTGATCCGACCTTGATCCTCAATAGTTGAGGGATGACTGATTTCAGTGATTATCCTAAGTTCACAATCCTTTGCCAACCCGGAACCTGCCGGGAGTAAAAGACTCAGAACCAAAGTTAAAAAAAACAAATAACGTTTTACCATGAAAAGCCTACCCCTTTCCTAATTTGGACAACGCAACAAGCAGTTCTTACACTATACCCCGATTAAACCCCAAAAACAATAAGACAAAAAAAAACGGAAGCAGTTTGATCCTGCTTCCGGCTTAAAATTTTCCGGCTGCGGCCGGATTTTTTTTGGAAAACTTATTTATTGGTCCATTCAGCCATGAAATCTTCAGGACCGACCACCTTATACCCACGTTCCTGAAGTGCTGCCACAATGAGGGAAGCATCTTCGGTATCCACCCGCACGACAACCATTCTACGGTTGTTATGGTGAAAAAGTCCGGTACTGATGATGTTGTACTTCATGTTGGAAATGATCCCGGCCACTTCATAAAGCACCCCGGTACGCTCCTCAACATCAACAACAATACGGGTACCGCCCTGCTTAAGGCCCATTTCCTCAACAAGAAGCTCCAACATCTTATTGCGATTAATGTAACCGATGAGCTTCTTATTCTCATCAACAACAGCAAGGCCGGAAAGGTTCATCTCAAACATGAGGTCGGCAGCGGCCTCAATTTCGGTTTCCGGAGGAATCATGGTGATATTCTTGCGAACCACTTCACGCACGGTGATCTTGCTCAGCAGGTAGCTGAGTTCGTGCTTATCAAGTGAATTGATAACTGAAGGCAAAGCCGCACGGACATCCTCCTTGGTGACATAGCCCACGAGGTCTTCCCCGTCTTTCACAAGAAGCATCCACAACTGATTGTCTTCCAGAATTTTGTCCGCTTCCTTGACCAGAGTATCCGGGGTTACGGTCACAAAGTCCTTGAGCATTTTCAGTCCCACATACATCTGCATGTCCTCCAGAGTCCGGAAAGTGTCCGGTGCGTAAAAAAGTTTAGTTATTCAGGGGATCAAACAAATAAAATCCGACTACGTGAAAGCAGCCGAATCTCCCATTGATATGAACCCGTGAAATGCCGCCGGACATGACGGCAAGATAAAACACCTCCTCCACATACCCAAGCTTTCATCCACTTGCAAGACATGCCCGCATTTACGTGTGTTTTTTATATTATCACAACCACCATAAAAAGCACTCCATCATTAGGATGAGGTCAAACTATTATTAACCGTGTTACAAAACTTACAGATTTATACGCCAAAGCACCTTGCCCCTGATAATTTTTTGAGTTAGTCCAAATCCCATGCACGAAATGTCAATAGCGCAAAGTATACTTGCAATCATTGAAGAGGAAATGGAAAAGCAACCCGGCGCCACCCTCAATAAAATTGTGGTTGGTAACGGCGCGCTTGCGGGAGTAGTCTCCGATGCTCTCACTTTCGGCTGGGAAGCGGTTACCGTGGGAACATCCCTTGAAGGCTCAGTCCTTGAAGTGAATGAGATTCCCATCAAAGTCCGCTGCGGCGAATGCAAACATGAATTTTTACCCGAAGACAAGTTGTACATGGCCTGCCCTGAATGCGGTTTGGAGATAGGCCATGAAGTACTTCAGGGCAAGGAATTGCAGATCGAAAGCATCGAGATTGACGATTAACTTAAGGAGTTAGCAATGGGTGAAATCCCTGTGGTACGCAATATTCTGGAAGCAAACGACAGAATTGCCGATGAACTGAATCAATTTTTCAATGAGAAAAACATCCTCTGCCTCAACCTGATGAGCTCACCCGGGTCCGGTAAAACCAGCCTGCTGGAAAAGACCCTCGCGGACCTCAAAGGTGAATTCAAGATGGCGGTCATTGAAGGTGACCTCCAGACCGACAACGATGCACGCCGTGTTGCCGCCACCGGTGCACAGGCTGTTCAGATTAACACTGAAGGCGGATGTCACCTCAACTCCAGCCAGGTTAAGGAAGCTCTTTCTCTCATCGATATTGAAGGACTCGATATCCTTTTCGTTGAGAATGTGGGGAACCTCGTATGTCCCGCCGAATTCAATGTCGGCGAAGACCACAAGATTACCCTGCTGACCGTAACTGAGGGCGACGACAAACCTGAAAAATATCCCCTCATGTTCCACATTTCATCTGTGATGATCCTGAACAAAATCGACCTCCTGCCCTACGTGGATTTCGATCTTGAAAAGGCCAAGCAGCATGCGCGCAAGCTCAATGCCGACATCGACCTCTTCCCCCTGTCCTGCCGCACCCGCGAAGGACTGGAAGACTGGTACGACTGGCTCCGCAAAGCCCGCGCTACTAAGAAGTAATAATTGCCTCCGGCGGCCCTGCCGGGGGCCTTAAACCCTTTTTGTAAAAAGGGTTTAAGAATCCCAAAAACTTTTAACAGTTTTAAATTGGGTAGCTACGAAAACTTTCCCTTTAAAATGACGCTTTGTATTAGCAGAGCGAAGCTTATCAAAAGGTTTTGAAAAGGGGAGTCCAGAGGGGAAAAACTTTTGCAAAAGTTTTTCCCCTCTGGCCGCCGGAGGCAAATAAATCATGAAATTCCCTAGTAACCTACCGTGTTCGGCTGTTCTTGACTCTTTAGCAGACGGAGTATTTACGGTAGACCGGGACTGGAACATCACTTTCTTCAACGAGGCAGCCAGCCGGATCACCGGAGTGGATGCTGAAGAAGCGGTGGGCTCCAAATGCTGGGACGTCTTTCACTCCAGCCTCTGCGACGGCGACTGCGCCCTGCGGGCCTGCATGAAAGATTGCGGTCGCATCTCCAACAAATCCATATTTTTCATCCACGCAGACGGACGCAAGGTTCCGGTTTCCATCAGTGCCGCGCCACTTGTTGACGGCGATGGTAACCTCATCGGCGGCGTGGAAAGCTTCCGCGACCTGACTGATATCCAGATGATCCGCCGCGAGGTGGAGGAGTCATGGCGCTTTGAAGATATCATCGGCAAAAGTACCCAGCTTGGAAAAGTCTTCTCCATCCTGCCGCAAGTCAGCAAAAGTGAGGCAACCGTTCTGCTGCTGGGCGAATCCGGTACCGGTAAAGAACTTTTTGCCCGCGCCATTCACAACCTCAGTGAGCGCAGTCAAGGCCCGTTTGTAGCTGTAAACTGCGGAGCACTGCCCGACAACCTGCTCGAATCCGAGCTTTTCGGATACAAGGCAGGGGCATTCACCGATGCCCGCAAAGACAAGGCCGGACGGTTTGAACTGGCCGCAGGCGGCACTATTTTTCTGGATGAAATCGGGGATATGCCCGCCAAACTACAGGTCAAACTGCTGCGCGTGTTGCAGGAAAAGACCTTTGAGCCTCTGGGCGCGGTACAAAGCGTAAAGGCCAATGTACGTATTGTGGCCGCCACAAATAAAAATCTGGTAGAACTGGTGGAAGAAGGAAGTTTCCGGCAGGATCTTTACTACCGCCTCAATGTAGTTACCCTCAAACTTCCTGCACTCAAAGAACGGGTCGAAGATATTCCGCTTCTTATCAATCACTTCGTCAACAGACTTAATGCCCTGCAAGGCAAAGATATCGACGGTATTTCCGAAGACACCCTGCACATCCTCATGCGTCACCCCTTCCCCGGCAACGTACGGGAACTGGAAAACATCCTTGAATTCGCCTTTATCCTCTGCCCCTCGGGTTTCATTCAGGTAGAACACCTGCCTGAATATTTACAGCCCCAGTCCAAAGAAACCGCCCCCCACGAAGATACGCCCCTGACCATGGACGAAATAAAATGCATTGCCGTACACCGCGCCCTTGACCGCAACAACGGTAAAAAAATGGCTACCTGCCGCGAACTGGGAATTTCCAAAGACACCCTGCGCCGCACCATCGCCCGCTGCAAAGAAGTGGGCGCATAACTAGTCCTACCCTTCTGCTTTTCGGCTAAATATGAGCCAAAGCCAACTGCCGACACGCACACACAAATCACCCAACACCCTGTTATAGTTGTCATTTATATCTATGGCACAGACTATGCCTTATAGCTGTCCATGAGAGGAAACGAAGGACGCACAAATAATTCTACGCTGCTTTGTTTGGCTTGTTATGAAGACAGGCTGGCCTCTGTATTTGATAATGCCCCGGACCTTAAATTGTTCAGGGTGGAAGACAATAAAATTTGCCCCGCAGGTTACCTATCCCTTCCCTCAAAAGACCCAAAGGACAGGACATCCGCCATTATGACCTGCGGGGCAACATTTTTAATATGCGGTGCAATCTGCGGTTGCACCATGAATGAACTGGAACAGGCCGGAGTCAGGGTTATTCCGTGGATCACGGGAATGACAGACCAGGTACTCGCGGCCTATCAACAGAACTGTCTGGAAAATCATGTCATGCCCGGATGCCGCGGCAGGGGCAGATGCGGACAGGGGAACAGGGGCTTCAGGGCCAGAAAAACCGCGCAGGAAGCAATGCATCCTAACGGACCGACCCTGAACTCAGCGCAAAGGAGTAAATAATATGAAAATCGCCATCAGCTGTCAGGGCAACGATCTCAACGGTGATATCGACCCTCGTTTCGGTCGCGCAAAAGGCTTTCTGGTCTGTGATACCGACGCTGACACTCAGGAATACATAGACAACACCCAGAACCTGAATGCCGCTCAAGGTGCCGGAATCCAGTCCGCCCAGAACGTGGCTGCCACAGGTGCCACTGCGGTCATCACCGGCCATGTAGGCCCCAAGGCCTTCACCGCCCTTGATAAGGGTTCCATCAAAATCTACCTCATCGGTGGCGGAACTGTTGCCGAAGCTCTGGCCTCATTCAAGGACGGCAAGCTTGAAGCAGCCGAGGACGCAGACAAACCGGGCCACTGGTAATATTTTTTGCATCCTGTTCAGTCATGCCTCTTCTCCTCTCCCTTGCTCTGCGGGCATGACTGAACCATCCCAGCCATTGACAAGTCAGGTTCACGTCTTAGTTTACCATGAAATGTCTACTGTAACAGATTGAAAAAATCTGTTTTTTTTATAATGACAACCCCCTCTGCCAGTGAGGGGCAGGAGATTGATATATGAGCGATCACGCATGCGGAAGCTGCTCTTCCTCCGGATCAGGATGTTCTTCTCAGGGCTGTGCACCTGAAGACATGAAACTGAAAAAAGCCCTTTCCAGAATCAAACACAAAATCGTGGTTATTTCCGGTAAAGGCGGCGTAGGTAAAAGTACTGTGGCAACCAACATTGCTGTAGCCCTTTCCCTTGCCGGGAAACAGGTCGGTCTGCTTGATGTTGACGTACACGGCCCCAGTGTCCCCCGGTTGCTCAGCCTTGAAGACCAAAAGCCGCATATCGGCCATGAAATAATTGAGCCTATCTCCTGGTCCAGCAATCTCTGGGTTATGTCCCTCGGCTTTATGCTGCCCAGTAAAGACGATCCGGTCATCTGGCGCGGCCCGGTAAAAATCGGCCTGATCAAGCAGTTCGTGCAGGATGTTGCCTGGAACGACCTTGATTTCCTCGTTGTTGACTGCCCTCCCGGAACCGGTGACGAACCCCTTTCCGCATTGCAGACCCTCGGTCAGGACGCCCATGCTGTTATCGTAACCACCCCTCAGGGCGTGGCTGTTGACGATGTGCGCCGCTCTGTAAACTTCTGCAAACAGGTCGGCAACCCTGTTCTCGGTATTGTTGAGAACATGAGCGGTTTCGTCTGCCCTGACTGCGGCAATGTACATAATATTTTCAATTCCGGTGGCGGTGAAGAACTTGCCAAAGAAACCGGAGTAAACTTCCTCGGTCGCGTTCCTCTTGATCCTGAAGTAGGACGTTCCGGCGATGAAGGTTACCCCATCATCCGTACTGATCACGAAAGTGCAACAGGACAGGCTCTGAACACCATCATCAAACCCATGCTGAATCTCACCGAGACTTTACAGGAAAACAATGAGATGCCTAAACCTGAAGAATTTGAAGTCAAAAACGGCATGATGAGAATTGCGGTTCCCGTTGCAGCAGGCAAACTCTGCATGCATTTCGGCCATTGCGAACAATTCGCTCTCATGGATATTGATATTGCGACCAAAGGTATTGTAGCCACCAATATGGAAACTCCCCCGCCCCATGAGCCCGGCGTACTTCCCAAGTGGATCGCCGATCAGGGCGTACAGCTGGTACTGGCTGGCGGCATGGGTTCACGGGCACAGTCCCTGTTCACTGACGCCGGCGTTAAAGTCATTGTCGGCTCCCCTGCTGAAGCCCCTGAAAACGTGGTTTCCAGCTACCTCGCAGGTACCCTCCAGACAGGATCGAATACCTGCGACCACTAAAAGCCATAAGTACATCTACCGTACATATCTCGAACCGAAACAGCCTGCGCTAATCCCGCAGGCTGTTTTGCATTTCTAAAGAGTATATGCGATTGTTCCATCTCTAATATTTACTAGAAATGAGGAACAGCACATGATCTTAGGTATTGAAGGCAGCCCCCGCAAAAAAGGAAATTCCCACAAAATGTTGCAGGCTATTCTTGGCGGAGCATCCCAGCAGGGAATCCCCGGCAACGAAGTGCATTTGCGGGACCTTAAATATGATCCCTGCGTGGGCTGCGAAATCTGCCGTAAAGAAAAAGCATGCCGCCGTTTTGAAGATGACATGACTGATCTTTATCCTGAGATTGAGGAATCAAAGGGGCTGGTGCTCATCTCCCCGGTCCATAACTACAACGTCACCGCATGGATGAAAGCATTCATAGACCGCTTGTACTGCTACTACAATTTTGAGGATACCCGTCCGCGGGCATGGTCCAGCAGACTTGCCGGACAGGGCCGCAAGGCAGTAATCGGAGCCATTGCCGAGCAGGAAGATAAAAAGGATATGGGCTTCACCATTGAAGCCATGCGCCTGCCTCTTGAGGCTTTAGGCTATGAAATAGTGGAAGAACTTCCGGTGCTGCGACTCTTTGACCGGGGCATCATCGCCGAGCATCAGGAAATCATGGAACGGGCGCAAAACGCAGGCATCAAACTGGCAAAGGCTATTTCAGATCAATAATATCCTGCACCGCGATATGCCCGTCGCGGAAGGTGGAGATGATCACGTCTTTATCCGGATCACCGTTGTTGTTGTAATCAAATGTTCCGGTGACCCCATGAAAGGGTGGCATATCCACCAAAGCATCGTGAATTGCCACAGGATCAGCGATTCCGGCGATTTTTGCACCGGCAAAAAGGCTCATCACCGCATCATAGGTCAAGGCTTCGAGCTCGCTGGGATCGACCCCGTTCTTTTTCTTGTAGTCCTTTTCAAATTCAGCCCCGCCTTCGATGGGCAACCCCGGAATCCAGTGGTCGGTATAGTAACTGTTTTTGAAAAGCGAGTTACGTTGCAGCTCAATAGGGTCCCATGAATCTCCGCCCATGAGAATGCCTTTAAACCCAAGTCTACGGGCCTGAGCAACCTGTAATTGCACCTTCTTGGTATTATTGGGCAGGAAAAGAATCTTCGCTCCGGATTCAATTATTTCCTTCAACTGGGTTGAGTAATCACGCTGTCCTGCTGCATAGTTTTGAAAGGAAACAACCTTCCCTCCGCCTTTTAAATAGTCTTCCTTGAAAAAACGGGCCAGTTCCGCACTGTAAGGACTGGAAGAGGCAAAAAGCACTCCCACATCCTTTTGGCCCAGATCATTTTTAGCAAACAGGGCCAGAGCTTCACCCTGCACAGTATTTGTGTATGAAACACGGAAAGAATATTTAAATGAAGTAAGTTTATTGGTTCCCGCAACAGGGGTGATGAAAGGAACTTTATATTCCTCACACACCTTAGCCACAGCCAGAGCGACCTTACTTCCGGCTGCGCCAACAATAGCTGAGACTTTGTCTTTCTCAATCAAACGGAGAGCGGCCTTAGCTGCTATCTCGGAATCGCCGTTGCTGTCCGCAGGAAAAAGCTTAACCTTATACTCCTGCCCGGCTAATTCCAGCCCCCCGGACTTATTGATCTTGTCAGCAGCGTAACGTGCTGCGCGAATGATGTAATTCCCTTTTCTGAACAGTTCTCCGCTTGTAACCGCAACAACCCCGACCTTGAATTCTCCGGAAGTTTTTTTATCCGAGCACCCTGCGCAAAGACAAAGGACGAAAACAAAGACAAAGAAGACCGGAATAAATCTGTATATTTTCATGAAAAACTCCGATTTACAGTTACATCCGAATTAAAAAAACAAAAGGCGGCCTATGTAGACCGCCTTTTACTACACAGCTAAATACCAGCCATGCAGTTGTAAAGTTCTTCGCTCACTTCAATACGGACAATGCCGTCTTCGATGTAAACGCGAATGTTGTTTTCAGGAATCAGGGCCATATCCATGGCGACTTCCACCCATTTACTCCTGAGCTCTGCCGGATCAACATCCTTAAGCGGATGACTCTCTGCTACTTTCCAAGACATTTTTATATCTCCCGTTTTCTATTTTTTATATGTCCTCGGATTCATCCCCAGAAGACAAAAAATTTCATACGTGATGGTCTGCCACCATCCCGCTAGATCCTCTGCACTGATTCGGCCTTCGCCTTCCCCGCCCAGCAGGTAGGCAGTGTCGCCGAACTTCACAGCATCAATGTGGCTCACATCAACAATGCAAAGCTGCATGCAGACCCGGCCCAAAATATTAGCCCGCTTACCGTGGATACAAACCTGTCCGGCATTGGAAAGCCCGCGGCTGTAACCGTCGGCATATCCGGCGCAGACAATGGCGACTGTCATGTCCCGCTCTGCGGTATAGGTGCAGCCGTAGCTGATGGCCTGCCCCTTTTTAAGCTCCCGCACAGCCGCAATTTTTGTACGTACCTGCATGACAGCCTTTAAATCACGACCGCACTCGCTCCACTCAGTGCCCAACAGGGGATTGGAACCGTACAGTGCGATCCCTCCGCGCTGGGCGGAATAATGAACCTGATCATGAACCAGAATCCCGGCGGAGTTGGCAAGTGAGGCTTCAAGCTCGTACCCGGCCTCGGAAAGTCTTTTCAAAATATTTGAAAAAGTCTCCGCCTGCGCGGACATGTATCCCTCGTAAGCCGGATCATCAGAAGTAGCAAGGTGCGAACTTGCCAGAACCGGATGGATCTCGGGGTTAATTTTCAACCATTCAATCAACTTATCCAGTTCATGAACACTGAATCCAAGCCGGGACATGCCGGTATCAAATTTGAGGCTGACATCAACCTTGCGCCCCTGCGCCGCAACAACTCCGGCCAGCATTTCAAGCTGCTCAAATTCACCGCAAAATGGTATAATTCCACTTTGCGAAGCATTGAAACAATCTTCCTCATTGAGTGGCCCAAGCAAGGAAATTATGCGCTTGGAGCAACCGCTTTTCCGCAGTTGCATGCCCTCGCCCACTGTGCCCACAGCAAAAGTATCCGCACCCTCTTCTTCAAGGGCGCGGGCCACTTCAATCAGCCCATGCCCATAAGCATCAGCCTTGACTACACCATAAACCCTGCTCCCCTTTTCACAGAGCAGGCGGTAATTATGGCGGACGGCATTTAGATCTACTTCAACTTCAAGTGCATTATATCCGATAGTCATGAGGAAGCTCCGATGAGATTGCGAGACAGCTACTTACGTTTAAAAAGTTTTTCCATTTCCAGTGCGGACCAGCTGACCAGAACAGGTCTGCCATGGGGGCAGTATTCCCGCTGAGGGCATTTTACCCATGCTTCAAGCAGCGAAAGAGCCTCATCAACTGCGAGGGACAGGTTGGCTTTAATAGCAGACTTGCAGGAAAGCATTATCCAAAGATCATCAAGTGTTTTGGCCTGCCCGTCCACAGCTGCTTTTAAGTACTCCCTTGCTTCCCCGGTTTCAAGTCCTGGGGGTATTCCGCGCATGGAAAGAGTCTGCCCGGATTCCAGTTCGAGCATAAACCCGGCGGCCTGCAAGTCCTCCCACATTTCCTGCACTCGCTGCACTTCACTGGGATGGAGGGCAATATCGATAGGTAAGGCAAGAGGACGGGACTCCCCGCGGGTTCGCAGGGATTTCATATTCTCATAAATAACTCGTTCATGGGCCGCATGCTGATCCAGCAAACCAAGGGAGCCGTTAGGCAGCTTTAGCACCAGATAAGTATCAACCACCTGTCCGAGATATTCAATGCGTGATCCCGGCACAAATACCGGACCCGCTGCAAATGGTTCATGCTGATTCTGTTCCGCTGCCTGAACCTCCTGCGCGGTGTAATCCATGGGCCGCTCGTGAACCATATCCGGTTCCGGGCGATGTTCAGCCATAGAAGAAGTAAAATCTGTTTTGACAAAGCTTGCAGCCGCTTCCGGCTCATCATCCATAGCCGTGAAATCGGTATTTTTAAACTCGTTCCAGCTGGAAAATTTAGCAGCAGGTTCGATGGGCAGAGACACGCTTTCCGATAACTTCTTTTCTCGCAAGACCGGCCGGACCGGCATTTCAGACTGTCTTTCAAAATGGCTATCGCCTTCCACAATCCCCAGTTCATAACGGGATAAAGCCTGCCCGATTCCATTACGGATAATGCTGAAAACAGAACTTTCCTCCTGAAAACGCACCTCCATCTTAGCCGGATGCACATTCACATCCACCAGTTCCGGAGGCAATTCCAGAAAAAGCACCGCCTGCGGATATTCACGAGAAATCAAACGCCCCTTGTAAGCCCCGCGAATGGCACTGAGCAGAAGCTTATCCTGCACCGGGCGGCCATTGACGAACATAACAATGCGGTCACCACGTCCTTGAGCCAATCCGGGAATACCCGCGCAGCCGTGGACCTTCATGTCCCCGGCCTCGTGGGAAAATTCCAGCAGGGATTCGCAGATATTACGCGGCCAAAAGACAGCCAGACGTTCGGGCAGAGTTTGTCCGGCAGGAAGCCTGAACTGTTCCCGGCCATTGGAGGTAAAAGAGAATCCGGCCCCCACATTGGCAAGTGCGACCTTAAAGAGAACCTGATTGCAACGGCGGGCTTCGGTATTCTCCGTTTTCAGAAATTTCAGCCGGGCCGGGACATTAAAAAACAGGTCACGCACTTCAACCGAAGTCCCGCTAGGAATAGCTGCCGGACCTTCATCCGCCACATCCCCGCCTTCAACATGAATGAACCAGCCTTCGTCCGCGCCTTTGCGGCAGGAACTCATTTTAAACCTCGAGACTGAGGCAATACTGGGCAGGGCCTCTCCCCGGAATCCGAAACTGGTAATGGCTGCAAGGTCATCCACATTGGAAATTTTGCTGGTGGCATGACGGGTAACGGCCAATTTCAACTGATCAGCAGCAACCCCGTGACCGTTGTCTTTGACAGCAATAAAGCCCTGTCCACCACGCTCGACAACAACATCAACCTGCGTGCTGCCCGCATCAATGGAATTTTCAACCAGTTCCTTAACCACACTGGAAGGCCGCTCCACAACCTCCCCCGCTGCAATCTGGTTACGCAGGGAAGTTGGAAGGACATGAATTTCAGGAGTACTCATAATGATATATCTATACGGTATTTTTATTTAACTTTAAAACATGTGTTAACTACTGCCCAGAATACAATAAGCAAGGCCCCCCGTCTACACGTCAGTAGTCGGAGGGCCCAGTAACTTTTCTCAAAATCAAATTTTAAAACATGCTCATATCAATCAGGTTGAAATTAACGCTGTAGCGTTCGTCAACAGTAGTCTTGGATGCAGTAAATTCCATGAAGAAACACTGATGATTCCAACCCACAGAAGCGGTCTTTTCAAGATCGCGGTCAGCATTAAGATCAGAACGGAACTTACCGCCCACCTGAAGATTCCAGGGCAGCTTGGCTTTCATGCCGTAGCTGACAATCTGCATATCAGAATCCTGCTGACGTTTATATTCATCGATCTTGCGCAGGTAATCATAACCAAGAGAGAATTCCGCATACTCATCGTAAAAAAGCTTGAGAATATTTTCATGTTCGGTGATATCACCAAGGTAAGGGGAAAGCCATGTACGGGAAGTCAGATTCACAAAATTATATGGAGTAACAATGACTTCCGCCATGAAATCGGAAAATGGACGCCGTTCATATTCACTGAGTTCGACAGAACGATTTTCCTCGTCAATGTCATATCCCTGTTCAAGGCGGACACGCAGAAATTCAAGATAGTCCGCTTCAAGTACCGGGTTGCCGTCATCGCCCATAACAACAGTTGCGCGGTTACGGTCAAAAACGTTGGTCAGCGAGAAAACTACATCATTCTGCTCGGAAATGCGGTCACGGGAATCAAAGTAAGGCAGTTTGGCCTGCGAAGCAGAGTCATCCTGAACCCATGAATATTCCAACCGGGGAATAAAGTTATGCTTCATGCGGGTCCAGCCTGATTTACCAACATTCTCCTTGCTGACAACCGGAGCGGACTCCAACTCAAAGACACGGTAAAAATCAGTGGCTGCGCTCATTCCGGCATCGGCAAGGATACGGGTCTGGCTGCTGTCGCGGTTGATTTCAGAACTTGCGTTCTGGAACGAACTCACAAGATAGTTGGTCGCCCTGATTCCTGCATGAGGAATAAAAGTAATCCCGCCAAGACGTACCGGCATACTGAAAGAAGGTTTGATGTCAAAACGTCCACCGGTGGTGCCGTATTCACGCCAGAAATAGTTGGCCTGAAATTCACCTTCCCATTCAATGGGAGTACCTAAAAAATTATTCTTAAAAGCGTAAGCGGAAAGTTCCGGCAGCTTCTGTAAAGTCGGGTCCTGAGTGGAAGGGTTGTTGCCGTTCCGATAAAGCAGGTTCTCAGTGTATTCTGCCAAGGCTGAAACAGAATAATTATCCCAGCTTCTGGCTACAAGAGCGGTACTTGTTCTTTTATTGGAATCCGCAGTGGCAATGTCACGCCCGAATTCATCAAGAAAGGAATCACGGGTGGCATCATAACCATTGGAACCGGATTTAAATTCACGCAGGTAATCCTGATCAGAAACAAGGTCCATATCAAATATGGTCTGCCAATCGGGATTTCCAAGATATCCGTTATATTTTGATCTGATCCACCAACGGTTCTGGTTGGGACGGATCATAGTATCACTGAAAGAATAGCTTGCAGCATTGGGGTCGTCATAACTCTTGCTATCGTACAACCAGTCCGCACGCCATGAACCCTTGGTATTCACATCTTCGGAATGACGGAATTCAACACCGGGACGAGCACCGCGTTTGCTCAGATATTCCGGGTAGAAAGTCATGTCCATCTCATCATTGATGGCCCAATAAAACGGCAGGTTAATCCTGTTACCAAGACGGTTGGAGTTACCTATTTCAGGGTTAAGTATACCGGACTGGCGTTCACGCTGCACCGGGAGTTCCATGTAGGGAGTGTACGCTACCGGGACACCCTTAAGTTTGAACTTGGAATGCCAGAGCCTTGCGTAACCGTTGATGGTGATATCACCTTCACCGGACTCAAAGGACCAGAGCGGATTTTCACCGTCACAGGCGGTTACTTTGACGTCCTTGAAACTGTATGTGGCACCGTTGTGCTTCTCAATAAACTCACTTTCAAAGTAAACATGGGGCTTGGCAACAAAAACGCGGCCCTTTTTCAGCCAACCGACCATATTGTTAAGGTCGAATTCAGCCTCGGCCGCATCGTAAAAGTCGCCCTTGATCTGCGCTTTTACATTACCACGCAGGTAAATCCATTTGGTAGCCCTGTAAAAGCGGGCGAAATCTGCCTTGATGTAGTTGTCCCCGCTACGCAGGGTCACATCACCGTAGGCCTGAAGGTATTCGCTGTCGTTCTCCACAACAAGCTTGTCTGCGGCAAACTTCCATTGCTCACCCTTCTGCTCCACACCCTTGCTGTCTGTCATGGGCACAGTCATCTGCTCCTGCGCAAAAGCTGCGCACGGCAAACAGAGGAGAAGTAAAACTACAAATATAGCGAACCTTGATTTCAAAACAACCTGCCCTTTAATATTCAACTGTCCCGGCTGACCGGATTGACAACTAGCTCTTCAGGTAAGGATCTTCCTGAGCCAGATAATTCTGTACGTAATCTTTAGCCGCGTCTTCAAGGGAAGTGAACGGCTTATCATAACCGGCAGCCACCAGCTTGCTCATGTTGGCCTGAGTGAAATACTGGTACTTGTCGCGGATGGTTTCCGGCATCTCAATGTAGCTGATGTTCGGGTCCACATCCATGGCCGCAAAAACAGATCTTGCCAGTTCGTTCCATTCACGGGCCTGCCCGGTTCCGATATTGAAAATACCGTTTGCATCCGGGTTCTGTAAAAACCACCACATAACGTCCACGCAATCCTTGATGTAGACAAAGTCACGCTTCTGTCCGCCATGGGGGTATTCCGGTTTGTAAGACTTGAAAAGCTTCATCTCGCCTGTCTCACCAATCTGGTTGAAAGCCTTACAGATAACGCTTTTCATGTCGTCTTTATGATATTCGTTAGGACCGAATACATTGAAAAATTTAAGGCTGACCAATTTATCCAGCACACCGCCGCGTTTGGCCCAGAGGTCGAAAAGCTGTTTGGAATAACCATACATGTTCATGGGCTGAAGCTGATCAATCCCCGCATGGTCATCATCAAAGCCGAACCGGCCGTCACCGTAAGTTGCGGCACTGGAAGCATTGATGAAACGGACATCGTGATTAAGGCAGAAACGGCAGAGCATCTGGGTGTAGCGATAGTTGTTTTCCATAAGGAAATCAGCATCCTGCTCTGTAGTGGAAGAGCAAGCACCCATGTGAATTACAGCATCGGTTTCAAAGGGATCATCCCCTTCGAGGATCAACTTGTAAAACTGATTTCTGTGGACGTAATCTTCATAACGAAGATTGACCAAATTCTTCCATTTCTCTGTTTTTGCAAGGTTGTCGACGATCAAAATATCATCGATCCCCATCTGGTTCAGCTTCCAGACCATGGCACTACCGATGAATCCGGCTCCGCCTGTCACAATATACATATATATTTTCTCCAGCTATTTTAAGCAGATATCAAAACTTATTAAGACTATTACATAATACAAGTTGCCGGATGTTACTTATTTTTCTGACACTTTTCAACTACAATTAAGTAAAAAGAGCTGATTTGCATAAGAACACAAGTAAAAAGACTCTTTCTACATTGATTAAGCTCCAAAGAACATTTTTTTAAAATAAAAAAGCAACAAGAGACTAAGAAAGATTGTTGTAAACAACAAAAACACTATCATTTTCACATTCAATTCCCTTTCAGGCTCTAACTTCATCTTTCCAAGCATTGTTTTTAATCTTGATTCGTTTTATCTTCATGTTGTATCTGTCTAAATAAACACTTTATTATGATTTTTTCTAGACTTTATTTACAATCGCTGTTTACCTGTCCGGGAAAATCAGCAAACCAACATAAAAGCAACACTTAAAAAAACTAGGAACTGTTATGAGATATTCAGTCAAAGAAATCCTGCATCTTGAAGTTTCTCCGGCACTGGGCTGTACCGAGCCGGTAGCCATTGCCCTTGCCACCGCAGCAGCAGCTTCTGTCATGCCGGGCAAAAGACCGGACAAAATCGAAGTCTGGGTTGACCCGAATATTTATAAAAACGGACTTGCCGTAATCATTCCCGGCACCGGCGGATTAAACGGACTGGACACAGCCGCTGCGCTGGGCGCTCTTTACGGCGATCCGTCGCTTGGCCTTGAGGTTCTTGAACCACTGGACGAACCGAGCGCAAAAGAAGCCTGCAAATACAAAAAAAACAATCCTGTTACGGTCAATCTTTTAGAAGACAGACATGGCATATATGTTCGTGCCCTGCTCACTTTCGGTTCAAGTTCAGTTGAGACAATTATTGAAGGCGTCCACGACAACATCATTTCCCTGACTCTTGACGGTGAACCGGTCAAGGACTCAACATTGGTCAAAAAGAAACAAGCCCAGAAAGCTGATGTTTCCAAACTCGAAGATTTCATTAAGACATTGTCTCTTGATGACCTTGTGGACATGATCGGCGATCTTGATGAGCAGGATTTTGAATTTCTCAAAGAAGGAATCACCTACAACATGCGTTTGGCTGACTACGGCCTCAAACATGGTTCAGGACTCGGAGTTGGTGCCACTTTTGAAAAACTGGCCCGTATGAAAATCCTGACCCGAGACATGATACTTGCCGCTCGAATTGTCACCTCAGCTGCATCAGATGCCCGCATGGGCGGAATCAAACTTCCAGCCATGAGCTCCGGCGGATCTGGCAACCACGGATTGACTGCGATTTTACCCATCTATGCAGTGAGTGAATTTGTGGATTGTACTGAAAAAATCATGCTCGAAGCCATCGCCCTCAGCCATCTCGTAACTGCCTATGTAAAGGCGCAGACAGGACGCCTTTCTGCGGTCTGCGGATGTTCGGTTGCTGCCGGGGCCGGAGCCACTGCCGGGATCACCTACCTTATGGGCGGCACCACAAAACATATGGCCGGGGCAATCACAAATCTTACAGAAGACCTTGCCGGAATCATCTGTGACGGAGCCAAGTCCGGGTGCGCCCTCAAACTTGCCACCGCAGCCGGTACCGCAGTTCAGGCCGCTCTCTTTGCCATCCATGGAGTCAATGTCCATTCCACGGACGGCATCATTGGAACTTCACCTGAACAGACCATGCAGAACATCGGCACACTCAGCACTCAAGGCATGATTGACACAGACCGGACTATTCTTAAAATTATGCTTGAAAAACACTTTGGCGGAACAGAAAATTAAAAAAGAACCATAAAAATAACACAAAACTATTGATTAAGGTCTGCCAATACCTTAATTTTATAAGAGTAAAAAATGCCACTAACAACCGTTAACCAATTTTACCGGAGGACTTTCATAATGCATAAGAGAAATGTTGTATTAATTCTGACCGTTGCTTTAGCCGCCCTTCTGGCCTTCGGCTCAATGGCCTTTGCTGAATCCAGAATCATCCTCAAACCCAAAGTCGATGCCTTTGCATATTTTGTAGACACCTCCCCTTCCATGTCTCAATCATACGGGTCCACCGGTAATCCCAAAATCATTGCCGGAATCAACGCCCTGAAAAGACTCAACAACGTAGTTCCTGAGCTGGGCTATGATTCCGCCCTCTACGCAATGCCTGACTTTGCGACATATGCTCCCAAGTCAATTTTCACCAGATCAGCCATGGCAAAAGGAATTTCCACATTGCCCAGCGATCTGGATTTCTTCCAGTCCACCCCCATGGGTGAAGGCTTTAAGGATCTTGATAGCGTACTCAAGAACTGGGATGGCAAATTCGCAGTTGTTTTCGTATCCGACGGACTGACCAATGCAGGCCGCAACCCTTCCCTCGTTGTTTCCGACATGGCTAAAAAGTACGGCGACCGTTTCTGCCTGCATGTTATCAGCGTAGCAGACACCCCGCGCGGTAAGTCCAACCTGAAACGCCTTGCCAGCCTGACCCCCTGCGGTGTTTATGTTGACGCTACTGCTCTTGCCAATAAAGCAGTTCTCGATAAGTTCGCACAGGACGTTTTCTATACTCAGGAAGAAGAACTCATCGTTGAAGTAATCGAAGAAGTAGTTATCGCTCCGGTTGTCCCGGTTCAGGAAAAAATTGTTTTCCGTAACTTCAACTTCGGTTTCGACAAATACAAAATCACCGACGAGATGGTTCCGGCTCTGACTGAAGCTGCTGTCCTTCTCGAGGAATTCCCCAACCTTAAAGTGATGGTTGGCGGTCACACCGATTCCTCCGGTTCGGAAAGCTACAACCAGGGCCTGTCCGAACGCAGAGCCAAGTCTGTTGCCGATTGGCTGGCTGCAAACGGAGTTGCTTCCGAACGCTTGCAGGTTAAGGGTTATGGTGAAATGAATCCCAAGTATGACAACAAAACCAAAGAAGGCCGTAAGCTTAACCGCCGCGTTGAAATCGACGTAGAAGACTAGAAGCCTTAGAAGTAATAAAAAGGGTGGAAGGATCAATCCTTCCACCCTTTTCGCAATTTGGAGTACCTGATGAAACTTGTCCGCAAGATTTTAACATCATTTTTTATCTGCCTGCTGCTCTGCTCAGCGGCCTACGGCTCCCAGCCCGGATCCAAGCAAGAGCTGGACACCTTTAATAATTTTGCCATCGGCTGGGTGGTTAAGCTTAACAAAAGCCATATTAAAGGATTCAGCCGCATGGAAATAACTCTCCAAAAGGACGGCAGTTATCTCGCGCGCTATCACGCCATATCACCGGATTCAATCTCATGCCGGGTGAAGAAAACAAGTGCCAAGCGCAAAGGATTGGTCGGCCTACTCAAATACATAGAGACCATCTACGAAAGCACAGGCAAAACCCCTCAAGAGGCACGGGCCAACAAGTTTACCCCCGTAAAAAATATCCGCATTACAGAAATTTTCAGCAACTCCGGCAAAGGCTGGCGTTAGACAGCCGCCTCCGGCGGCTGGGGRAGGGRAAACTCTTGCAAGAGTTTTCCCTTCCCCAGACCCCATCCCTTTCAGAACCTTTCAGTATGCTTCGCATCTAGCGCATTCGGGCGTCTTTCAAAACACACACCGCAATAATCTTATACAGATATTGCGGTGTTTTTCTTTGCACGGTTTAAGTGTGCTACACAAACGCGGCTTAACAGAACAAAGCCCCTCCCGCAAATTTGCGGGAGGGGCTTTGTAGTACTTTGTATGATTCAGTCTTACTTGAACCGTTCCACCAGATTGCTCAGCTGCTGGGCCATGTCGGCAACTTCCAGAATATTGGAGTTGGCATTCTGGATACCGTCAGACAGAGCCTGTGAGAGACTGTTGATCTCAGTGACGCTGTTGTTGATCTCGTCACTGGTTGCAGTCTGCTGTTCAGCTGCAGTGGCAATGGCCCGGACCATATCGGCTATGGTCTCAGACTCGTTAACGATCTGACCAAGAACACCGCCGGCACCTTCAGCCATCTGCACAGTATTTTCAACCCTGCCGCGCACTCCGTTCATCTCGCCGACAACCTTATCGGTGGATTGCTGAATGAGGGATATGGCACTCTCAACCTCGTTGGTTGCGCCCATGGTTTTCTCTGCCAGCTTGCGGACTTCGTCGGCAACCACAGCAAACCCGCGTCCGGCCTCACCGGCACGGGCAGCCTCAATGGCTGCATTCAGAGCCAGCAGGTTGGTCTGGTCGGCAATATCGTTAATTACAGACATAACCTCACCAATATTAATGGCCCGATCCGAAAGATCGGCCAACATATCGGAAAGCTTGTCCGTGGTCTCAGTTACAATATGAATCTCTGAAACAGTATTGCTGACCACCTGTCCGCCATCACGGGCCACAGAATTGGCCCTGTCGGAAGCTTCAGCGGTTTCACTGGTGTTCTGAGCAACCTCAAGAACAGTCGCGTTCATCTCTTCCATGGCTGTTGCGACCTGTCCGGTCTGCATGGCCGTGGTATCAACTCCGGCGGTAAGTTCATTCATCTGCTGGGAAAGTTCAGTGGTATACGAAAGCAATGCTTTAGAAACTTCAGTGACTTCATTGGCCACTTCAAGCAGAGACTTCTGTTGCTGCTCAATATGCTTGCGACTGGCTTCCTCTTCAGTCAGGTCGACCATTACCGCAATTGCACCGACAGTTTCCTCTTCAGCGTTCAGCAACGGACAAACCTGATAGCGCAATGGAAACTCAACCCCGTCTTCCCTGTTAAAGCGCAATAAATCTTCAGGGCATTCTCCGGTGGCAATGGCGTCTGCGACCAGAGACTTGCCGTCCACCTTAAAGAAATTACCTACAGGAGTTCCGAGAAGATCATCTTCAGATTTATCCAGGATGGACCGCATGGGAGCGTTGGCAAAATCAATTTTACTATCGCCGTCCGTAACGATCATGGGCACGGTGATACCGTTAAGCACGCCACGGTTGTACACCAGCTGATCTTTAATCTGGCGGGCCATATCGCCGAGGTTCTCTCCAAGAGAGCCAAGTTCATCGCTGCAATTTACTGCGAACTGGGCATCAAGATTGCCTTGGGCAAAATCGCTGGTAGCACTTGAAATCACCTTAATACGATCAACAATGGATCTGCGCATAAAGAAAAGGAGCGCACCCAGCAAAGCGATAAATCCACCGAAGGACAGCCCGGCACCTTTCATCTGCGACTCATGAAAACCGGCGAATTGAGGTGAGACATCCTGCACCATAACCAAAGTTCCGAGAACAGGCTGACGGCTACCGTGGCAGTGATAACATGCCCGCTCGTTCTTAATGGTTTCAACTTCTACAAAAACTTCCTTACCGCCAAGTTCGGAAAGAAGACCACTCTTAAGGGGAGTTTTAAGACTTTTGGCAACAAGGGAATTTATTCCTTTGTCCTTAATTCTATCTTTCAGATCGGAACGAATATCCCCTGGGCTAGTGGAATAGGTAATATTACCTTTAAAGTTAGTCAGATAGATATCCACATCGGAATACTTCTTAGAAACTGTGGCAAACTTCGCTGTTGTTCCCTTGTTGTCACCTTTCGCCATGGGTTCACGAATGGCGAGTTGCAGCATATCGGCTGTTTTATAGGCGTTCTTCTCAATCTCTTCCATCATGGTAGTACGCTGCCAGAAAGAATTGGCGAGAAAAAGGCATACAAAAACAGTTGCTGTAAGCAACGAGGTCAGGACCAGAACCTTGTTCCCAAGGGAGGTTTTAATAAATTTCATAGTAACCTCCCTAGTGCGCCCCGCCGAAAATCAGCGGTTTGTAGTTGAAATTATTAACCCGTTCTGCGTTATGGCAGACTTCGCACTCTTCAATGGTCATTTTTCTTTTAATCAAATCAGGATCACCGTCTTCAGCATGAAGAGATCCAGGACCATGACACACTTCACAACCGGCGTCGGCAAGATGCGGAGTCTGTTCAAAAGAGATAAAACCACCGGGCTTCCCGTATCCGGTAGCATGACAGGTAAAACATTCCTTAAGCTCATCAGGATCAAGATCTGATGCCATGATCTTCACGCTTTTAGCGGAATGTGCTTTTTTAGAAAATTTCTTATAGTTCCCGTACTCCACCTCATGGCAATCAGCACAGGCCTCGGACCCCACATAAGTAGCTGAATCCGTAATACCGTATTCGGCCAACGAACAGCTGAAAACAACAATTACCGCCAGAATCACCCCAATTCGTACGGTAAACCCTCTACCTATCATAATAACCCCGTTGTTTTGATAGTCCTGCATCCTTCAAAACCAAGCCCCAAACACCACTTCCACAACCTAAAGGCTCGTCAGTATTATATTATATGTACTAAGCTTCAACTATCCTGTTTTTATATAGAAGTGAAGTACATTTTAACATTTCACCCTCTTCTTGTAACAAAAGTGAAACATGATTCTATCAAATCATATCATTATAAGCCAACTCAAACTAAGCCTCAATGGGAAATATAATATTTTTGAGACTTCTCGCCTTTATCCAGTCTTACAACTACCGCACAGGCGTGCCCGCAACAGAAAAACAAATTATCTATAGTCGATTTTACAGAACACCAAGTCCTTTAAGCCTACTACACAAGCTCCATAACCGCTGCACGGTCTCGAAAAAACACCTCGAAAAAGAAAGCGTGCTGAAACACGTTATTATCGCTTGCAGAATCCATAGATCTTCTGGCAGAATACCCCCTCTTAAGAATCCATACTCTGTCAATAATCTTTAAGCCAATCTACGAAAACTAAAGGTCCGCTCCACCGGGCTTTTAAAGCGGAAAGGCGGATAGTCATTTATGGGAATAGTGAATATTACTAAGACTTACGATGCCGATTTTGTAAAGCAGGTAGAAAAGGAAAGCGGACAAGATGTCGCCCTTTGCTACCAGTGCGGTAACTGTACCGCCGGGTGTCCGTACACATTTGCGTACGACATCCCTGTAAGCAGGATCATGCGTCTCGTTCAGGCAGGGCAAAAGGACACCGTGCTCAAGTGCAAATCCATCTGGATGTGCGCTACCTGTGAATCCTGCACCACAAGGTGCCCCAACAACATCGACGTGGCCCACATCATGGATGTGCTGCGCCATATGGCCCGCAGAGAAGGACACGCTCCTGTACCTACGGTCAAAAAATTCTGGGACAGCTTCCTCGATTCCGTTGAAAACAACGGAAGAGTGTTTGAAGTAGGTCTTCTTGCGGCTTATGTAGCCAAGACAGGAAGATTCTGGACCGATATTGATCTGGGACCGAAAATTCTGCCCAAAGGCAAGATGCATTTCAAACCCCACGAAATTCAGGGTAAGGATGAAATCAAAAAAATCTTCAAAAGATTCGAAGAGGAGTCCCGCAAATGAGTGATTCCTTAACATATGCCTACTACCCCGGGTGTTCCGGTGCTGGAACATCTATGGAATATGACATGTCCACCCGGGCTGTCTGTGACAAGCTGGGAATCCGGCTCACCGACATCCCCGACTGGAGTTGCTGCGGTTCCACCCCGGCCCACACTGTGGACCACTCTCTGTCCAGTGCACTTTCTGCACGCAACCTGCAGTTGGTTGAAAAAATGGACATGGATACTGCAATCACTCCCTGCCCCAGCTGTCTGACCAACCTCAAATCCGCAGAACATCGTATGAAAAAGGACGAAATGCGTGAGAAGGTCAACAAACTGCTGGACACTCCCTACAACGGCGGGGTTGCAACCAAATCCGTGCTTCAGATTCTCGTTGAAGACCTTGGTCTTGACGCTCTGAAAAAAAGCACAATCAAACCGCTCAAGGGACTCAAAGTTGCCGCCTACTACGGCTGCATCATGAACCGTCCCCCGGAAGTGATGAACTTTGATGACCCGGAACACCCCATGGCCATGGACAATATCATGAAAGCCATGGGTGCAACCGTGCTTCCCTTTCCTTTAAAGGTTGAATGCTGCGGTGCTTCCTTCGGTATCCCCCGCAAGGACGTGGTCATGAAACTGTCCGGCAAACTGCTTGACGTGGCGGACGATCTCGGTGTTGACGCACTGGTCACCGCCTGCCCCCTGTGCCAGATGAACCTTGACCTGCGCCAGACTCAGGTCAACTCTGCAACAGGAGCCAAGCACAACCTGCCCATATTCTACTACACCCAGCTCATGGGCCTTGCCCTTGGCATGAGTGAAAAAGAACTTGGAATGGACAAGCTCTGCGTGAGCCCCCGTAAAGCTCTTGATGCCATCGGCAAAGAAGAGAAGAAATAGCGGAAACCCTGCTAAGGAGAAGACTTAAATGAAAATAGGAGTTTTTGTCTGCCATTGCGGGACTAACATCGAAGGTACCGTGGACACTGCCGCAGTTGCAGAAGCCGCGCGTGAATTCCCCGGTGTTGTTTTCGCAACAGATACAATGTACGCCTGCTCCGAACCCGGACAGGACGAGATAATAGATGCAATCAAGGAACATAAACTCGACGGCGTAGTCGTAGCATCCTGCACACCCAGAATGCACGAGCCCACCTTCCGCAAAACGCTGGAAAGGGCCGGACTCAACCGCTACCTCTTCGAAATGGCCAACATCAGGGAACACGTTTCCTGGATCGGTAAAGACCGCGAAGCCAACACCAACAAGTCCGTTGACCTTGTTCGCATGGCAGCGGCTAAACTGCTCAACAACAAGCCCCTCAATGCCAAATTCTTTGACATGAACAAAAGGGTTATGATTGTGGGCGGCGGTGTTGCCGGTATTCAGGCAGCTCTAGACTGCGCTGACGGCGGCCTTGATGTTATCCTTGTTGAAAAAACATCCTCCATCGGCGGCAAGATGGCCAAACTGGATAAGACTTTCCCCACAGTGGACTGCTCCAGTTGTATCCTCGGCCCCCGCATGGTTGACGTTGCCCAGCATCCGAACATCACCCTTTACGCCTGCTCTGAGATTGAGGAAGTAAACGGGTATGTGGGTAACTTCTCCGTTAAAGTAAAAAGAAAAGCCACCTATGTTGATTGGGACAAATGTACCGGTTGCGGTATCTGCATGGAAAAATGCCCCAGCAAAAAGGCTGACAACCCCTTTGACGAAGATCTGGGTAAAGCACCCGCCATCAATATCCCCTTTCCGCAGGCTATCCCCAAGAAAGCGGTTATTGACCCCAACTTCTGTATTAAAATCAAACGCGATAAATGCGGCGTCTGCGCTAAAGTCTGCCCTTCTGAAGCCATCGTTTACGATCAGGTGGATGAATTTGTAGTCGAAGAAGTGGGCGCAGTTGTTGCGGCTACCGGTTTCGACCTCGTGGACTGGACTGTATACAGCGAATACGGCGGAGGTCAGTACCCCGACGTAATCACTTCATTACAGTACGAACGCATGCTCTCCGCTTCCGGCCCCACCGAGGGACACATCAAACGTCCTTCCGATGGTAAAGAGCCCAAGAATGTGGTCTTCATCCAGTGCGTAGGCTCCCGTGACAAATCCATCGGGCGTCCCTACTGCTCCGGTTTCTGCTGCATGTACACTGCAAAGCAGGCCATTCTGACCAAAGACCACTGCCCGGATTCACAGTCCTACGTATTCTACATGGATATCCGTTCCCCGGGTAAGATGTTCGACGAGTTCACCCGCAGGGCGCAGGAAGAATACGAAGCACGCTACATCCGTGGCCGCGTGTCCATGATCTATCCGCAGGGCGATAAGCTCATCGTACGCGGTGCCGACACCCTCATGGGTGATCAGGTTGAAGTAGACGCTGATCTCGTTGTCCTCGCCGTTGGCGCGGAAGCAGCAGTCGGTGCCTCCGATCTGGCCAAGAAACTGCGCATCTCTTACGATGCTTACGGTTTCTTCATGGAAGGCCACCCCAAACTCAAGCCTGTTGAAACCAACACCGCCGGGGTTTTCCTCGCCGGTTCATGTCAGGGTCCCAAAGATATTCCTTCCTCTGTTGCACAGGGTAGTGCGGCAGCGGCAAAGGTTCTGGCCATGTTCGCCAAGGACCAGCTGGAAAGTGACCCCGCGGTTTCTGTAGTTGATATCAAACGCTGCATCGGTTGCGGCAAATGCATCAGCACCTGTCCCTTCGGAGCTATTAAAGAAGTAGACTTCCGCGGACAGCCCAAAGCTGAAGTGATTGAAACAATTTGTCAGGGTTGCGGTATCTGCACAGCCACCTGTCCTCAGGGCGCTATCCAGCTCCAGCACTTCACTGACAATCAGATTCTTGCGGAGGTTAACGCAGTATGCCGGTTCTAGAAGGTAAAGAGCTCAGAATCGTCGGTTTTCTCTGCAACTGGTGCTCCTACGGCGGCGCGGATACCGCAGGCGTTGGTAGATTCACCCAGCCGACAGATTTAAGGGTTATCAAAGTTCCCTGCTCAGGAAGAATTGATCCTCTGTTTATTGTGAAGACACTCATGTCCGGTGCGGACGGAGTGCTCGTGTCCGGTTGTCACCCCAATGACTGCCACTACGCTGAAGGTAACTTCTATGCCCGCCGCAGGCTCGAAATGCTCAAAAGGTTCATCCCCATGCTGGGAATAGACCCTGACCGTTTCGACTATACCTGGGTTTCCGCATCAGAAGGCCAGCGTTGGCAGGAAGTTGTGACCAAGTTCACCGAACAGATTCACAAACTCGGCCCGGCCCAGAAGATTGAAGGCCCGGAAGCTGAGGAGACACTCAAATTGATGGAAGCTTCCCTCTAGGCAGGGCGGTTCCACCCAAGGAGAAACAGAGTGAAAAATCTGGAAGATTTAAAAAAACAAATCAAGGACGGACTGTCTGAGCTTGATGTGGTCATCGGCTGGACGGACAGTTTCGATCCTCTGCATGCCACTCCGCACTTCATGCGCAGTGAAGCAGATGTAGATAAATTGAAAGTGGACGCTCTCTGCGTTCACAACCTCGCCACCTACCTGCCCTCCCTGAAGGGCAAGAAGGTCGGTATCGTGGTCAAGGGCTGCGACAGCCGCAGCGTTGTTGAACTGTTGCAGGAAAACCTCATCAACCGTGATGACGTGACCATTTTTGGTTTCGGCTGCACTGGTGTTGTGGACCAGACCAAGATCCGCCGCGCAGTTGGTGATGTTGGACAGGTTGAAGCTTGTGAAGTCAGCGATGCTGAAGTCAAACTCAGTGTAGCAGGCAAAGAGCACAAGCTGCCCATGGCTGATGTCATTGCTGACAAATGCCAGACCTGCCGCTACCCCAACGCTGTGGTTTCCGACCAGTTTGTCGGTGACGAAATAAAGGCCACCGCTTCCTTTGAAGACGGCTACAAAGACCTTGAGGAATTCGAAGCCAAGTCCACCGAAGAAAAATTCGGTTTCTGGCTTGGTGAAATGGACCGCTGCATCCGCTGTTACGCCTGCCGCAACGCATGCCCCATGTGTGTATGCCGCGACCATTGCGTGGCCCAGTCCCGCGATCCGCACTGGCTGAGCCAGGAAGCCCACGTCCGCGACAAGTGGATGTTTCAGGTTATCCATGCCTACCATCTCGCCGGACGCTGCACCGAATGCGGTGAATGCCAGCGCGCCTGCCCGGTAGACATTCCCATCCTGCTCTTCAAGAAGAAGTTCAACAAGGAAATCAAGGAAGTCTTTAACTACGAGGCCGGACTCGATCCCGAGGCCAAACCTCCGCTTCAGACCTTCAAGATTGATGAACCTACTATCAAGGAGAAGGAGTGGTAGCCATGGCAAAATTCATCAAATCCGATAAGGTATCGGCATGGCTGGAAGAACTGGGCCAGAAACACGAAGTGCTCGCTCCCAGAGGCGAGGGCGATTCCATTGTGTTCAAGCCCTACGACGCCAAAAAAGGTTTCAACATCGAACGTGAAGCAACCGCCCCTCCGAAAAAGGCCTGCTTCCCCCAGAGTGAAACCCTCGTTAAATTCAGCCACATTAAAGATCTTGAGAATCCAGAGAAAGTTGCTCTTGATGTTAAGGAAACCATTCCCGATTCATCATGGGTAGTTTTCGGCAGCCGTCCCTGTGACGCGCGCGGATTCACCATGTTCGACCGTGTTTACCTGAACGGTAAGCACGTGGACGTATATTACAAAGCCCGCAGGGAAAACACCTTCTTCATCACCCTCGCGTGTGAAAAAGGCGAAACCACCTGCTTCTGCAACTGGGTTGGTTCCGGCCCGTCTGATCCTACCGGGTCTGACGTGCTCATGGTTCCCGTTGACGGCGGCTACTTCCTCGAAGCAGTCAGCGACCGCGGTGAAGCACTGCTCGCCAGCTCCCTGCTGGAAGACGGCGGTTCCAAACAGGCTGAAGCGGACAAAGTCCGTGCCGACGCCGACCAGTCCATGGGCGAAGCACAGGACCTTTCCAAAGCTCCCGCAAAGCTTCTTGAAGCTTTCGACGACATGGGTTTCTGGGAAGAGCAGTCCGCTAAATGCCTCAGCTGCGGTGCATGCACCTATCTCTGTCCCACCTGCTACTGCTTCAACATCACCGATGAATCCGACGGAGTCAAAGGTGAGCGCATCAGAAGCTGGGACAACTGCATGTCCTCCATGTTCACCATGGAAGCCAGCGGACACAACCCCCGCCCCACCAAGGCCCACCGCCTGAAAAACAGGGTCGGCCACAAATTCAGCTACTACCCGGACCTGCATGACGGAGTTATCTCCTGCTGCGGTTGCGGTCGCTGCATCAAGAGCTGCCCCGTTGGCGTGGATATCCGCGAAATCGTCCTGAACGCTATTGCATATGAAGCAAAGGAGAAGGCAAATGACTAGCAATCCTTATCTTCCGGCAATGGCCACCATTCAGGAGGTCATCAAGGAAACTCACAATATCATGACTTTCCGGGTAACACTCAACAACCCGGAAATCAGAAAAAACTTCACCTTTGAACCCGGTCAGGTAGGACAGCTGTCCGCCTTCGGTATCGGTGAAGCAACATTCGTAATCAACTCCACCCCCACCCGCATGGATTACCTGCAATTCAGTGTCATGCGCACCGGTGAAGTTACTGAAAAGCTGCACACCTTAAGTGCCGGCGACCAGATCGGCGTGCGCGCACCATTGGGTAACTGCTTTCCTTACGAAGAGATGAAAGGCAAGGATATTGTCTTCGTCGGTGGTGGTATCGGTATGGCTCCTCTGCGTACCCTGCTCTACTACATGCTGGATAACCGTAAAGATTACGGCAAGATTACCCTGCTTTACGGCGCAAGAAGCCCTGTAGATATGGCTTTCAGCTACGAACTGCCCGAATGGATGGAACGCGATGACCTCGATACCCATCTGACCATTGATGCAGAATACGAAGGCTGGGAACACAACGTTGGACTTATCCCCAACGTACTGCTGGACATCAAGCCCTCAGCTAAAAACGCATACGCTGTCACTTGTGGACCGCCGATCATGATCAAATTCACCGTGCAGGCTCTTGCCAAGCTCGGTTTCAAGGATGATCAGATCATCACCACTCTTGAAAAACGTATGAAATGCGGCGTCGGCATCTGCGGCCGCTGCAACATCGGCACCAGCTACGTATGTCAGGACGGTCCTGTCTACACATACGAACAGCTCAAGGCACTGCCGAACGAAATGTAATTATTCCGGTCCCTGCGACTGGCTCCAATTACAAAAAAAGAACCCCCGTCCTTATCGCAAGGACGGGGGTTTATTTTGACTTTATCTTTACAGCTGCACTTTTTTCTTATTACTATGCAACCATGAAAATCCTGCTAGTTGATGACGAAAAAATTAATACACTATCCGCTTCACGTCTGCTTGAAAAACAGGGCTATTCTGTTACTACTGCCTGCAATGGCCTTGAAGCCCTTGATAAGCTGGAAGAATCAGATTTCGACTGTATCCTGATGGATATCCAGATGCCGGAAATGGATGGCTATGAAGCAATCGCCAGAATCCGGGACAAATTTGTTTTCGGCGAGAAGTCCCAAACACCCATCATAGCCATGACCGGGCATTGCTATTCCGATGCCTTTGAAGAATTCAAGCGGGCCGAAATCAAACACTACGTCTGCAAGCCCTTTGATTTTAAGACCCTGCTTGATGTTATTGAAAAAGCGACTAGTTAAAATAATGCCTCCGGCGGCTTAAACCCTTTTGCAAAAGGGTTTGTTCCACTGTCGCTATCTCTAAGACTCGCGGAAGACCGCTCGCCTAAGAGCTAGTGCAATAATCCCAAAACCTTTTATTAGGCTTCGCTACATAGCACGATAAATTGGCTAAACAAATTGCGCAGCCGCGTACCCCGAAGACCATGCCCATTGCAGATTATAGCCGCCCAGCCAGCCGGTTACATCCAGCACTTCGCCAATGAAATACAATCCCGGAACCTTTTTGGATTCCATGGTCTTTGATGAAATTTCGTCAGTATCCACTCCGCCGGAAGCGACTTCGGCTTTTGCGAATCCTTCGGTTCCCTGCGGCTTGACCATCCATGAATGGATGCGCTCAGCAAGGGCAAGCCTGCGCTCCTTAGTCAACTGGCTGATTGCGGTATCTGAATCCTGCCCATCAAGCAGCAGTTCGACCATTTTGCGAGTGAAGTAACGGGCAAGGAAATTTTTCAGAGCAACATTCTCAGTCCGATGTGCTTCAAGCAGTTCCGAAATATCGTGAGCAGGCAACAGATTGATAGTCAGTGCTGACCCGCGCCGCCAGTAATTGGAAATCTGGAGTACAGCCGGACCGGAAATACCCTTGTGGGTGAATAGCATATCACTGCGGAAAACACGCCCTTCGCATTCAATCGAAACAGGCAGAGCATTGCCGCTAAGTTCCTTGCAAAACTTCCCGTCACGTCCGCCGATAGTAAACGGAACCAAGGAAGGCCGGGCCGGAATGGTTTTCAAACCGTACTGCTCCGCAATTTTGTAACCGAACGGAGTCGCGCCCACTTGGGGCCATGCAGGAGAACCCAGTGCAACAACAAGCGCAGGAGCCTCAAAACTCTGCCCCCCGCTCTTGACCACAAACGGACCTTCCCCGCTGATTGATTCAATCTCACGATTCATAAGTGTTTCCACGCCCGCACGGTGGCATTTGGAAACCAGTAGTCCGGCAATCAGCCCCGCCCCCTCAAGAGTGAAAAGCTGTCCGTCTTCGCGCTCTTCATATTCAATCCCGGCCTCGGAAACGAGAGAAATAATATCCCACTGATTGTGACGGGCCAAAGCGGACTTCACAAAATGGGGGTTTGCCGAAATATAGTTATCCGCAGCAACATCCATATTGGTAAAGTTGCACTTACCGCCCCCGGCAACACGGATCTTACGCCCCGCCTTACCGGAATGGTCCAGCACCAGCACCTTACGCCCGCGCGCAGCAGCATGCATGGCACAATAAAGCCCGGACGCGCCCGCGCCGAGAATAATTACATCGTAGATTGAAGAGGTATTGCTCATGAGAAGGGTTGTAGGCTGGATTGGGGGCTTGGTAAAGGGGAAAAGTGCTGTCCTGCTTTGCTTGAGGAGTATTCACTTTTCTATTCCGCATACTGGACGAAATATGGATGATCTTGTAGAAGAATTGAGCTGTAATTTTCAGATTAAATTTGATTAAGAACTTCGTTCAGTTGGAGTAGATATATGCGTCGGGGAAATGGATTTGTTCGTGTCTTTTCGGGGATGATGCTCGCCCTTATTTTGGTTTTGGGGGTTTGTGGGGGAGTTTGGGCTGAGGAAACGAAAGCTTCATCGAAAGCCACTCCCGAACAGATTAATAAAATTGAACGGAAGCTATTCAGCATTGAAAGCGATATTACTGAGATAAAGAATTTTCAGGTTAATAATAGCGGGCAGATGTGGTTTGAGCGGACTAAGGAGCAGGCAGAGCATGTTCGGGAATGGGTAGATGAGAAAAAAATCAGTTCCGAAAAGTGGGCCAATACTCTGTCAGTGATCTCAAGTTTTATGGGAGCCTGGGTAACGGTCTTCGGTATAGCCGTGACTGTTTTGGGCTATTTCATTGTCAAGCAACAAAAGAATACTGCAAAAGAAGCCAGTGAAGCTTTTGAAAAAGAACTAAGTCAAACCAAAGCTGAGTTCAAACGAAATGCTAAAGAACAAAAAGAGACAATAGAAACCGACAAAAAAGAATTCGAAAAAAAGCTGGAAGAACTCATCACAGAAAAACATGCAGAAATTAATGAGTTGGTCAAAAAATGTGAAGAGCTTAAATTAATTTGCGAAAAGAATGCTTGCAAATCAGATGAACTTCTTAGTGAACAAGAACAAACGGTTAAAGACTTTAAGGACAACCATGATGCTCATGACATGGACAATGACACTAAAGAAGCAGTAAAAGATGTAGCATCAAGTAAACCTAACGAATTATATACTCACCTCAAAGCAAAAGCTCTTAGACATGAGATGAATGAAGAATGGGATAAAGCTATACTGATCTGGACTAGTATTGAGCAAGAATTTCCTAACAACAAAGATGCTAACTATAAGATAGGTTCTCTAACGTGGAACATTGCTGAAAAAGAATCAAATATAACCGCTAAACAGAAACTATTAGACATAGCGGATAACAGCCTTAAAAAGGCATCATTGATTACACCTTCTGACCCATATGTGTGGAATAATTGGGGGTGGATTAAATATCAGAAAGGACTTCAATTAGAAGAGGACAAAAGAAATCATTACTTTTCTTTAGCTCTAGACAAATATCAAAAAGCAATTGAATTGGGCAATAATTCATATGCATGGAGCAATAAAGCAGCCCTTCTTTCCAACAAAGCGCAACTTCCTCCGTATTCTATAAATTCACCTAGTAAGGACTTACTCTCTGAAGCCAAGGACGCAGCTTCGCACGCAACCCCCTACGAAACTAAAAGGGGATGCTATGCCCTTGCTACTGTAGCTGCTATGGAGAAAAATCAATCTGAGTGCATAAAATGGCTAGAACTTGGCAAAACAAACCCCAAATTTCCTAATTCGGAATCATTACAGAAAGACAAACTTTTTGAAACTGTCCGCAACGAACAATGGTTCAAAGACTTCCTCGAAGAACTCCGCCAAGAAGAACAAGAAGCCGCAGCCAAGCAAGCTGAATCAGACGAAGACAAAGATAACGCATAAAAAAAGAGGCGTAGAGCACCAGCTCTTCGCCTCTTTACTTTTAAATAAAATTAAATCCCCAATATCCCCTACTCCGACCGCCCATAAACATCCTCAAACCTCTGGATATCATCCTCACCAAGATAACTACCGGTCTGGACTTCAATTAATTCAAGATTGATTTTGCCGGGATTCTCCAAGCGATGCATGGTTCCTAGTGGGATGTAGGTAGACTGGTCCTCCTGCAATAAAATTTCCTTCTCACCGACCAGCACTTTTGCCGTACCCTTAACCACTACCCAATGCTCAGCGCGGTGATGGTGCATTTGCAGTGAGAGAACCCCACCCGGCTTAACGATTATCCTCTTGACCTGAAACCTGTCTCCGCTATCTACAGCTTCGAATGATCCCCATGGACGATAGACCTTGCGGTGGTTATCCGCTTCCGCGCGGCCCTGCTTTTTAAGTTCATTTACCAGCCCGGAAACTTCCTGCCCGTGTTCCCGTCCGGCAACCAGAACGGCATCTGAAGTCTCGACTACGATAACGTCATCAACACCGACCACGCCTAGTAATCGGCCTGAAGAATGAAGAAAGCTGTTACCCACATTCTTTGCAAGCACATCTCCGGCAATAACATTCCCAGCCTGATCCCTTTCCCGTTCACGCATTAGCGAATCCCACGAGCCGATATCGGACCAACCGCCGTCAAACGGTACCACGCTCAGGTTGTCCACCTTTTCAATCACCGCATAATCAACCGACTTGGCAGGACTGGCTGTAAAACTTTCCTCATCAAGGCGGACAAAATCCAAATCAGTGCGTGCTTTTTCAGTTGCAGCAAGGCAGGCGGTATAGATTTCAGGTTCGAGTTGCTCAAGCTTTTCCAAAAAAGCATCCGGGCTGAACAAAAAAATACCCGCATTCCATAAATATTCACCGGATTCGAGATATGTTTTAGCGGTTTCAAGGTCTGGCTTTTCAACAAATTCCTGCACAGCCTGAGAAGCCATGGATTTGAAATCTCCGGCTGTACGGATATACCCGTATCCGGTCTCCGGCCTGTCCGGGACAATGCCGAAAAGAACCAGATCGCCGGACTTGGCGGGCTCCACCCCGACAGTAACAGCAGTTTTAAATTTATCCAGATCATAAATGGCATGATCCGAAGGCATTACCAGCATAAGCGCATCCGGATTATTTTTACGGACATGAAAAGCCGCAGCAGCAATAGCCGGGGCTGAATTGCGGCCCTGCGGTTCCAGAAAGATTGCTTCGGGTTTAATTCCAGCCGCCCGTAATTCCTCAGCAACCATAAAACGATAACTCTCGTTGCAAACCACAACAGGAGGCTGTGCACCATCCACTCCGTAGCCACGTTCAGCAGTATTACGCAAAAGGGAATGCTCCCCAATCAGATTCAAAAGCTGCTTCGGATGATTCCTGCGCGAAAGAGGCCAAAGTCTGGTCCCGCTGCCGCCGGAAAGGATTACTGGTACGATCATGTTTAAACCTGCCTGAAAAAGTAGAATAATTCTGCAAAATTTCTGGATCAAATTCCATTAGTAATACAGTTAGAAGTACACGGTTCACCGGGAGTGCGCAAACACATGCCGAAACAGAGATATCATCGCCCCATAATCAACACTTGCCCATCCCCGCAAAGACGGGTATTGAGGGGCCGCAACACGTGATATTATCTTTATAGATAATGAAAACGATATTTCACCTTTCATGGCACAATATTCTGGATAAATTATTTTTTTCATGCAGCTAACCTTGCATGTAAGGGATATTTGCGGCGTGGAAAGGAATTTTATATTTTTTGAGGAGAATTTATTATGGCTCTCAGTATCGGTATCGTGGGACTGCCCAACGTAGGTAAATCCACACTTTTCAACGCCCTGACCAAGGCCCAGAACGCTGAAAGCGCGAACTACGCTTTCTGTACCATCGAACCCAACAAGGCTGTTGTGCCTGTTCCCGATGAGCGCATCGACAAACTGGCCGAACTGGTTAATCCCCAGCGCGTGCAGCAGTCCACTGTTGATTTCATCGACATCGCAGGTCTGGTTGAAGGCGCGAGCAAGGGCGAAGGACTCGGCAACAAATTTCTCGGCAACATCCGCGAAACTCAGGCCATCCTTCACGTTGTACGCTGCTTTGACAACGATGACGTTATCCACGTTTCCAACTCAGTTGATCCCCTGCGCGACATCGAAGTTATCGAAACCGAGCTGATCCTTTCCGATGTGCAGGCTCTTGATACCCGCATTGAAGGCATGAAAAAGAAAATCAAGGGCGACAAATCTCTCGGTCCCAAAATTGCCGAAGCTGAAAAACTGCTTGAACACCTCAACGAAGGCAACCCCGTAAACACCTACGGTGAGCTTGAAACTGACATCATGGTCGAAATGCTCCGTGACTTACGCCTCATCACCGAAAAGAACGTAATCTACTGCGCCAACGTAGACGAAGAAGGCCTTACCGAGGACAACGATTACGTCAAAAAAGTAATGGCTCTTGCTGAAGAACGCGGCGCCGAATTTGTAAAAATTTCCGCCAAAATGGAAGAAGAGCTGGTCGGTCTTGATGATGAAGAATACACCGAATTTCTCGATTCATACGGCGTAACTGAATCCGGCCTTGCCAAGATCATCCGCACCGGTTTTCACACCCTCGGCATGATCAGCTACTTCACCGCCGGAGTAAAAGAAGTCCGCGCATGGACCATCCATGACGGCGACAAAGCTCCCCGCGCCGCAGCAGCCATCCATACTGATTTTGAAAAAGGGTTCATCCGCGCCGAAGTTATCGGTTACGACGATTACATCTCCAATGGAAATGAAGCAGCCTGCCGCGCAGCCGGAGTGCTCCGCTCAGAAGGAAAGGAATACATCGTTAAAGACGGCGATGTTATTCACTTTCTGTTTAATGTTTAATTTGCCTCCGGCGGCCCTTCGGGGACCAGCGCTGCTCTCTATATCCGTAAGACTCGAGCAAGAAGCTCTCGCCTAACGGCTACAGGTAAGAAACTTTTTGGGAAAAGTTTCTCTGGACTCTTCAAAAACTTTTATTGGGCTTCGCCGCTTCGCGAGTTAAAATTTGCTTAAAATATATCCCGCAATATTTTGGATATTGCGGGATTTTTCTTATCTTTTCTTAAGTACAATTACCCCAATCACAACCAGAAAACACCCCGCCCACTGCTCCATAGTCATGTATTCGCCTAGAACCGGGATGGCTACCAACCCGGTCATCATGGGTTCTACGGTCAGCAAGATGTTAACCACTGATGGCGAAAGATGATTCAAACTGGCGGTGATCAAAGTCCAACCGGTCATGGACGGACCGATGGCGAGAGTGAGTATGCAGGCCCAGCCTTTCCAGTCCACTCCGGGCATGAAGATAGCAGCTGGATTTGGAGCTGTGCCGGGAATTATCCCTTGGGCAAAGAGATTCAGAGGCAGCATGTAAATGGCTGCAATTCCAAAAACATGCATCATTGTGCTGAATGAACTTATGCCCCGTTTTGCGCATTCCCGCCCCAGAAGAGCGTAAGCCGAAAAAAAGACGCTGGAAAGCAAACCCAGAAACATTCCCATGGGGGTCAGTGAAAAATCAGACATTCCCTGAATTCCACAAACCAAAGCGCAACCGAACAAACAGAAAAAGATTGAGGGAACAATACGCAGATTCGGTCTTTCCCCGCCCAGCCACCATTGAGCCAGCACGGTGATAGGCACGGAAACGTAGACCAGAACGGTGGACACCCCGGCCCCGTTAAAATAAACTGAACCGCCCCAGATCCCATTCAATCCCACTAGAACCAGTCCGTACATAGCCAGCAAACCGATGTTTTCCCGCTCAAACTTGAGTTTATGCGGCTTAAAAATACGCAGCCCGGCCATAAGAATGGTGCTGACAAACAGATTGCGCCAGAAAGTGACCACGAAAATAGGCTGAGCATAATCCACCACCATAATTTTTATAAAAATACCCACAAGGGAAATCAGGGCGGCCCCGCCAAGGGCCTGTGCTATTCCAAGACTTGCGGATGATTTAGGCTTGATCATTTTGTTTATCCTTCAATGTTAGTCGCAGCGCATGACGCATACGGTGCGGCACAATATTTCAACAGCGAAAAGATGCAAAGAGAAATTTGACGTACTCGGGGGCTGGCGGCTAGATACAATTATTGAAAACAAAATAGATACAGAGAGGATTAAATATATGTCCAAGGCCCTGCCGCGACTCATAACCGCCCTGCTGCTTTTTCTTATGGGCGGATTCATCCTGTTCATGCTCAACCAGATTGCCGGACTGGCCCAGCTCTGCGCCGTGTATTTTCCGGCCTCTCACGATTACGTTCTTTTTGGACTGAGTGGAATATTCCTAGTGATCTGTCTAAGTCCGCTGGTGATCCATTTTTTCCGCCCCGGCCCGCTGGTCATGCCTGACGACCCCACTCCTGCCGAGCAACGGGAATTCATCCGCAAATTGCGCAAAAGACTGCGCAGCAACAGATATATCCGTGAGGCCGCTCTTCCCCTTTCCACAACCGAAGATCTCGACATTGCCCTTGAGCATCTGGACCGCATTTCCACAGAGAAAATGAAAACCGTGGCTTCGCGAATTTTCCTTTCCACGGCAATTTCCCAGAACGGGCAACTCGATTCCTTCATCGTACTCGGCACCCTGACTAAACTGGTCTGGGATGTCTCCAAAATTTATAACCAGCGTCCGTCCATGCGGGATATGATTGCAGTTTACGCAAACGTAGCAGGCACAGCATTCTTTGCCAGCGCAGTGGAAGAACTGGATATTCAAGCCCAGATCGAAGCCATCATGTCCCCGGTACTGGCAGGGTCCGCCCTGGGCATGATCCCCGGTGCCAGCGGGCTTACCTCAATTGTGACCGCCTCTATTCTGGACGGCTCCACCAATGCCTTCCTTGCGCTCAGGGTCGGCATCATCACCCGTGGACATTTCAATTTCCATGCGGAAAAGAATTCACCGGGCTATCGCCGGGCCGTCCTGCGCGAAGCAGCGGGCATGCTCCTTTCTATAGCCATGGGGTCCACCAAGACCATCACTACAGCCTACCTGAAAACCATTACCGGAGCAGCCGGGGAGAAAGCCGCCAGCGCAGCAAAAAAAGTAGTAGACTCCACAGACAAAGCTTTTCAGGCCACCAGCAAAGCAGCTAAATATTCAGCCTCACAGGTAGGCAAAGTGGCCCGTTTTGCCACATTCAGAAGTGATAAGCCGGAAGAACCTGAGCCGGAACCGGAAACTATGAAAGAAAAAGCGGGAAAGAGGCTTGGCAGGGTTAAGAATTTGTTTAAGAGGAAAAATTAAACATAGTCGGCTAGCACAGCTGGGTATCCGCCGTTCTCGCGCCATGCTTCTATCAAGACATTGGCCTTCTTGTAATCTCCATGAATTTTCAACCAGAAAGCAACATATTCCTGCAGTAAAAAAGGCTCCCTCCCAGAGTTAAGAAAAGAAACCAGAAGATTCAATGCTGAGAGATCTCCTCTCCATAAGTCGAGCCATGCAAACACGTACCTATCCACTCCGGGAACAGAATGCCCTTTACAGACCCATGTATTCAAGGCAGCCATAGCTCCTAAATCTTCAGCATAGGTGTCAAGCCAACATTCAAAACATTTTTTTACACTCTGGCGGCAATCACCGATCGCAAGCAAAGTGATAAGAACCTGCCCGCTTTCGATTCCTGATTCATTCTGTTTCAGCCATTTTTCAACGTAGTCCTTAGCCTTGACAGGCTCATCCGTATAAAAAAGCCAATGAGAAATTTCATGCGCAAACCAATTCCGGTAATTATTTTTCCTCAAATAAAAAGCCCAAATACGGTGAGCTTCACCCTGATCATCCAGTGCCTGCGTCCAGCAGCGGAGCAATCTTAAACATTTTGCGTCGATAGGTTTTTTATCTATCCAGTATAATACATACTCACGAATTAATTCATCAGCCCCATTTTTGGACACCCACGAAAAAACCAAAGAAAAGGACATTGAACTTAAGCCGTAAACGACAAGCCATTTTCTTACATACTCATCAATCTCGCCCCCCATTCCCTTTAAAAAACAAATATTCAAAAGGTGAGCGGCCTTTCTATGCTCGCCATTTTTAACCAACCACCCATCAATATATTTATCCACTATATTCTCAACATCCATTCTCGCACAGACGGCAAGGACCTGTCGCGCAGCCAAAGTTTTACCATGCATATTCAGCCACAGGTCAATGGGCTTATGTATATCAATCTCTATCCGATGCTCCAAACATCCACTAAAGAGCACCCTGGCATTAAGTTCTTTCCCATAAAGCTTCAGCCAATCATCAACGTACGCCCCCAAATCAATATTAACATTGTGCTCCAGACAACGGCACAAAATAGTGTAAGCCTCATAATTACATCCATAGTCGTCTAGCCATAATTTTACGAACCCATCTTGATCGGTAAAATCCATCCGATCAAGACAACGTTCCAAAATCGGTCTGGCCTCCATTGTCCTACCATGAATTTCCAGCCATGATTCCAGATAAAAATTTGTCAAATCACTATCAAACCTTGCTTCAAGACAGCGCGAAAGAAGAGATCCTGCCTCCACCCTGTGTCCATACCCTTCAAACCACGGCCCTACATATTTACGTACAATAGGTCCTCCATCAGCATGCGTCAGTAAAAATCCAAGCATGGGGTAAGCCGCAAGGGAATGACCGTGCTTATCCAGCCAAGACCGGATATGCTCAAATAAAATCCACCTGTGTTTGCCACTATGCGTCAACCAGAGCACGATCAAGTTGGTGGCATAATATGATTGGCCATGTTTATTAATCCAGCACGAAACATATGGTAATATGAAATCATCATCTCCACCCCCATTTAACCAGCCAGAAATCACAAATCGAGCTTCGGGTTTCCCCCCATGAATATCAAGCCAGCAACTGATAAAGCGACGTATTGATTCAGGACTACGCAAAACAGTCAGCAGGCTATAAATGACATAGTAAGCCTCCTGTTTCCCCCCATTCCTCCTCAACCAAGAATCAAGCACATACTTCAAGGCTCCCAAATTTCTAGACAATTCTGCAAATTCATCAGGTTGTTTTTTCTTCAAACGGAAAATCTGCAAAAGAAAATTAGCTGCTGCATTTGCAAACTCCACCCCGCTAAAAGCATTCTTCCAGACATCCTTTCCCTCGAAAAACAAAGTCAGCCTATCTTTCAGTGACAATAAAGGCGAATTGAGCACAAGACTTCCCGTACGCCCCCAAATAGCGGGATTAGTTTCAATACTCCTCTCTATCACACTCATTGTTCCAGCATGCTTAAGACCAGAATTATCGCAAATACGTTCAAGCGAACGCAGGCATACTTCCAAAAAATTGAACTCAATAGCCTCATCGATGATCGATCCAAGCAAAGCTCCGCTGGTATTTTTCCGAGCGTCAAAAACATTTGAAAGCACAGCATCAGTCAAGACATCATGAATAACAGACCACTGCCCCTCACCTTCCTCAGAATCACTGATTTCCCTAAATTCAAGCCATAAATCACTGACCAGAGATTCCATGATGTAAGGATATTTCCGGTCCAAAGCCACCTTTGCATCATCCGAGCAGGGAAACATGGACAGAATCAGCGCAACCTGCTCCCGAAGGATTTTCCCGCTGCCCGAACTGTTCGGAGTCTTGGCAAAAGTAGCCTCAATACGGTTGGTCAGCCACCCTTTAAAACCATCTACGCCACGGATCGAATCAAGATCACCGCCCTTCTTTTGTTCAGACAAAAAGTAAATAAAAACAGAAAGCATGGGCACGGAGTGGCAGGCGGACTCAAGATCAGAGCCGTAACACTCAGTAAGTCCGGTTTTCTGTAAAACATGCCGGACAACCGCCTTACGATATTCGAAAACACTCTCCCCTTCATCAAGGGAAACAGTATACGTTTCTCCGCGAATACTTTCCTTAAAAGAACTGCGAAAGTTCCCAATAAAAAAGACATCCTCGGAACCGCCTGTAATGGAATAAAGGCCTTCAATTATCTTCTGGTAAGACTCCTTGGTCTCCAGATAGTCAAACAGGAAAAGATATTTTCCTCCGGGCCTGAAACGGCAACTCAAATCCTCGACATCCCGCGCTTCAGTGCTAAACCCCATTTCAAAAACAGCCCACCCGTCCTCATAGGCTTTTTTACCCAGCTCAAACATCAAACGGGTTTTGCCGGTCCCCCCCGGACCTGAAATGAAAAGCCCCCTCTCGGATTCGAGCAGGGCCAGCAGTTCATCCTCATCTTCTATGCCCCGGATGTCTGGATGCTCCTCCTTAAATTGCTCCCGGCTATAATAGGACATGTTTTTTTCATCCAGATAATCATAGAACCTAACCCTGCCCGTCCCTGTTTTCTGCGAAGCCCTGCTTCCCTCAAACCGGGTTATTCCTCCGGGTAAACGCTCATTAAAAACCGTCCAGCGCAGGGAAGCATCTTTTTCAATTTCATCACAAATTCTGCCCCAGTCCCAGACTTCAATATCAAGATCAGAAAGGTGAGCAAGATGGTCTGCCTTCAAAGTCAGCTCTGCAAAAAAATCCCGGATATTCCTTTCGAGCTCACGACACACACTTTCATTTCCCCGCCGAACGCTTACAAAAAAGACAAACCTTTCCACCTTCCGGCCTTCGAACCATGGGCGGTACTGGCTCTGCACCTCGTCAGGATTTTTCATTTTTTCCAGTTTAGCGGCGACCTCATGCCAAGCTGAGGTCATGGTGACCATATCCCCTTTGTTGGTCTGCTTGCATTCGCCAAAGCAAAATTTACCGTCAGGAGCAACCCAACTTAGGTCAATACTGCCGTCTTTACCCCGAGTCGGGTAGACATTAGCCCTGCTATCAATTCGCTTGATAACTTTGCCCGCAACCTGCTGAAAAGCATCTCCAGGATCTTCCCCTTTCACTCCAGGACGCAATAAATCCCTGTTGAAAGCTTTTGAAAATTCATTTGGCAAACCCATTTACGCACCTGCATCCAAAAATTAAACAAACCACACTCGTAGCATAGACATCCATTTACTCAGACATAGTTTTACGCAACAATAAAATCAAGGCGATATACTATATTGCATAGCAAAAAAAAGGCGGCCCGGAATCAACCGAACCGCCTTTTACGGGCAGGAAGAATAAATATCGACTCTAAATTACACGTTATCCGCCACCGGCATGGGAAATACAATGTCGTAGACCCAGTTGTAGACAAAAGCGTAGACCAAAAAGAAAAGCGCGAACCCGATATCAGCGATCAGGGCATGCCAGAGCGTCATATCCAGCCACCATGCAACGAAAGGTACGGTAAAGGCTAAAAGCGAAATCTCAAAAAGGATTGCATGCAATGCGCGCATCCATGTGGGGCGCACGTTTACCGGACGTTTCAAGGCCACCAGCACCTTGTCAAAAATCAAATTGTATAGATAGTTACAGACCATGGCGGTCAGGGAAATCGCCATGCTCATAATCCCGATCCGGCCCAAATCTTTATCAAGTATCCATGAAGCCAGCGGTGTGCAGGTACACAGACCGATAATTTCGAATAAAAGTGTGTGTCTTATTCTGTCAGCAGTTGTTCTCATGTGGCTGAGGATACTGCCGACCTGCTACTGACTCAAGATTATTTTCTAAAAACATACTCTTATATATCAGCATGATACTTGAGTATAACAATATCCACTTCTCTAAAATTAGAAATAGAACAGCATTCTTGCGCTAACTCTTTTACTAAGATGTTCAACCTTTGCATTGTTTTTGGCACCCAAATTGAATAAACTGTTCACAGGTGTCAGAAAACACACATTTTTTCCTCTTGAACTTAAACCGACTCAAACGGACAGCGCGAAATCATGCAACAAGACGAACTGCAAAAGCTGCGGGAATTATCAGCTTCAGTCCCCAAACAAAAAAATCTGGCCCTGTTCTTCGGGCGCGCAGGCGGATATTTTATTGATAACGTCAAATATTTCTTCATCCACTGCGTGCAGCACAGACCGGAGCTTCAATGCTTCTTCCTTTCGTTTGATAAAAAAGAAGCGGACCTGCTGAAAAAACAAGGCCTTCCCGCGCTGTGGATTAATGACACGGAAACCCTTGCCCTGATGACCAAGGCCTCGCTGGTGATCAGTGACGATTTCAGCTGGAAGACTCAGGACCAGCTTTGGGCATTGCTCAGTGAAGCCACTTCCATCCAGCTCTGGCACGGTATCCCGCTCAAGGCCATCGGCTTCCCGGAAATCAACTCCGCAGTGAACATGAATCCGGAAAAGGCCGAACACCTGTCCTTTGCCTATTCCGGGTACAATGCAGTACTCTCCACTTCGCCGTATTTCACCGAAACCGCCTTCGGACGCGCATTCAAGGCCGAGGATTTTCTGGAACTGGGCTATCCGCGTAACGATGTGCTTCTGCGCCGCCCCGGTAAATTTGATATGATTAATGCCGACCGCGAGCTATACGCCGAGATGGTTAAATTCCGTAAACAGGGTGGCAAGGTGGTTTTCTTCATGCCCACCTTCCGTGATCTCGGAGGCGGACCATTTGAGGACGGAGCCATTGACCTTGGTCGACTTTCGCAGTTCTGCCAGCAGAACAACATCTTATTTGTCTGCAAATTCCATCCGTACCTGAGCATCGCACAGGTCCAGATGCCACCGAATATAGTACTCATGAACCCCAAAAGCGACGCTTATCCGCTGCTTTCACTTTGTGATGCATTGCTGACAGATTATTCATCCATCTACTTCGACTTCCTGCTTCTGGACCGGCCCATGATCTTCTATCCCTATGATTTTGAGGATTATGTTACCAAAAACCGGGAGCTTCTTTACGACTACGATGAGATGACTCCGGGTAAAAAGGTCAGAAAAGAAGAGGAACTCTATACCGCTTTTGAGGAGATCGTGATAAACAATATAGATGAGTTTGTTGAAGAACGGACAAAACTGAAAGAACTTTCCTTCACCCACTGCGACGGAAAGGCCGCGCAACGACTGGGTGAACACATTATCGCCAAATACCTCTAACCCGCAAAGGGGGCAGACCATGAAAGCAGTTATTCTTGCAGCAGGAATCGGAAGCAGACTGAGCAGACCTTTCCCAAAATCACTTTCTGTACTTCCTTACGGGGAGACCATTCTCGGACGCCAGATCCGGCTCATGCGTGAACTGGGTGTCAAGGAAATCATAGTGGTTGTGGGCTTTAAGATGACCCTGATCATGGAACAATTTCCGGAAGTCTTCTACAAGTACAACCCGGACTACTACATCACCAACACCTCCAAGAGCCTGCTCAAGGCTGTGGAAGAGCTTGATGATGACATCCTCTGGCTCAACGGTGACGTTGTTTTCGACAAACCGGTTTTGAAAAAATTTCTCAATGAAGCAAAGGATGAAAGCCGCATCGCAGTTGACCGCAAATCCTGCGGTGAAGAAGAGATCAAGTATGTACTCAACGACAAGGGTTACATCACCGAAATTTCCAAGCAGGTGGTCAATGCCGAAGGCGAAGCTGTAGGCATCAACCTTGTGAAACAAAAGGATCTGGCCGCATATAAGGAAGCCCTGCGTCGCTGCGAAGATCAGGATTATTTTGAAAAAGGTCTCGAATTCATCATTGAAGAAGGAGTCAACCTCAAGCCCGTGGATGTGTCAGAGCACGCATGCGTCGAAGTAGACTTTGAAGAGGACTGGCAGTTCGCGGAAAAGACCTTCCTGCGCGCCGACCAGTAACTCTAAGTACGGATTCAAACATCAATGCAAATAGCAATTATCCCGGCTCGGGGCGGAAGCAAACGGATTCCTAAAAAATCAATCCGCCCTTTTCTGGGAAAACCACTTATAGCCTATACCATTGAAGCCGCCCGCAAGAGCGGCTTCTTTGATCATATTGTGGTCAGCACGGACAGCGAAGAATTCGCTGAGGTGGCCCGTGAATACGGGGCCGAGGTACCCTTTATGCGTCCGGCGGAACTGGCTGACGACTTCACCCCCACCCAGCCGGTCATTGATCATGCTGTGGACTGGGTCAAAAACAATTGGGGTGCCCCCGAACGGTACTGCCAATTCTTTGCCAATCCCTTTGTAACTGCGGAGAATATTCACGGCGGTTATAAAATGCTCCGTAAACACAGGGCCAACTGCGTTCTCGGAGTTTCGGAATTCCCCTACCCCATCCTGCGTTCATTCAAAAAAAATGAACAGGGCGGAGTGGAATACGCCTTCCCGGAATACGCGCCGTGCAGATCACAGGATCTTCCTGTTTTCTTCCACGACGCGGCCCAGTTCTACTGGATCGAGCTCACGGATCTACCGGAAGACCGTGAAGTAGGCCTTAGCGTGCCCTACTTTCTGCCCCGCTATATGGTGGTGGATATCGACACCGAAGAAGACTGGCACATTGCCGAACGGCTCTATCAGGCTTTCATGAATGATGAAAAATAGCGGTCCGGTCCTTTTTCTATGTGAAGCCGGAGCGCAGACCGGATTCGGGCATGCGGGCCGCTGTCTTGCCATAGCCGCAGCTCTGCGCGATGGATTCGGTCGCGATTCCGTATTCGGCTTCCGGGGCGATCAGGCTGCTGAAGAAAAGATCAATGCAGCCGGATTCAGAACCATTACCGTTGAGGATTTTGAGCAATGGGAATTCGGTCAGGAATCTGCCGTGGTCCTCGACCTGCGCATTCCCCTTTCATCATCATTTTTCCAGCGCGCGGAAACAGCGGACAAGCTACTGGTCTCCATCGATGACCCCACTCCCAACCGAGTGCATTGTGACTTGGTATTCTATCCGCCTGTGCCACAATTCCATGAGCTGGACTGGTCCGGATTTAAGGGCACAATCCACCGTGGCTGGGAATTCATCCCCCTGCGTAAGGAATTCCGGCTTGCCCAAAAACCGAAAGAGAGATTTTTCCCGCCCAAAATATTAATCACCATGGGCGGCAGCGATCCTCACAACCTGACCCTGAAAATATTGCAGGCCTTAAAATCCGTCACCGGAGACTGGCAGGCCGAAGTTGTAATCGGCCCCATGCTCAATAATCTGGACAAAATCAACAAGATAACGGTAGATCACGGAAAGAGAGTGAAATTGTTGCATGATATAAAGGACATGTCCCTGCCCATGCAGCGGGCTGACGCAGCAATCGCATCCTTCGGCATGACTGCCTATGAGCTTGCCGCCTGCGGGATTCCGCAAATGCTGCTTTGTTTAAGCGAAGATCACGCCCGCTCGGCATCAGCGTTGCATGCCTCTGGAGCAGCGGTTTCACTGGGAAAATTTGACCGCATAAGCGACCGGAAACTGTCTGCAGAACTGCAAAATTTCATTTCCGGTCAAGATTCGCTTAAGTCCATGACTGCAAAAGCTGCCGGACTTGGCATCGGGCAAGGTGCTATCAACATCGCATCTCTGATCATAGAAAAAAGCAAAAACTAATAGGGATTCCAAAGGGGCTTAGTCCCTTTGGCCGCCGGAGCAAAACTTTGAGTGACAGAAAATGCTGGGTCGATCACAGCGGCATCGTACTGGATTCAATTGACGGATTCGATGTGATCCATTGCGAAAGTTGCGGCTTCAAGCACATCATCCCTATCCCGGACGAAGAAGAGCTGGAACGCATTTACAAACATGAGTACCACGTCAAAGATAAACCGCTCATGCTCCAGCACCAGCTGGAAGATGCGGACTGGCATGAAGCCACCAATAAAGCCCGGCTGGAATCCATTGAGAAACAGCTTAAGCGCAAAGGGACCATTCTGGACATTGGTTCCGGCAACGGTTTTTTTCTTAAGCAGGCAGTTGAAATGGGCTGGCAGGCCAAAGGCGTGGAGCCGTCCGACAAAGCTGTTGAGTATTGCAAATCCATCGACCTTGATGTGGTTCACGGTGTGTTTGACCAGCAGTGTGCCGATTCTATCGGCAAATTTGACGTAATCCACCTCTGGGAAGTACTCGAACACCTGCCTGATCCGGCAGGGATGCTCAACCTCTGCCGACAAGTACTCAATCCCGGCGGGCTGATTGTCATCGGTGTTCCCAATGATTACAACAAGCTGCAAAAAATCATAACCTCGGACCTCGACGAAAAGCCATGGTGGGTAGCTCCCCCGCATCACATAAATTTCTTCAATCGCAATTCTCTTGAAAAATTGGTACGACGGCTGGATTTTGAGCCGCTGCATTATGAAATAACTTTTCCACTGGAACTCTTCCTGCTCATGGGCAAAAACTATTTACACGACCCGCAGCTGGGCCGCGAATGCCACGCTATGCGCAAAGAGCTTGAGCTTAACCTGACCCGCACAGGCAACCGCGAAGTGTTGGACAAATTATACAACTGTTTTGCCGAGGCCGGATTCGGACGCCATGCAGTGCTCATGGCGGGCAAAAAGGATTAATACATGCAAAGACTGAAAGATAAGATCGCACTGGTCACCGGGGGCGGGCGCGGAATAGGCAAGGCCATCAGCCTCAAGCTGGCTACCGAAGGTGCGCAGGTTATCCTTACTTGGATTAATGACCGCGCTAGCGCAGAGCAGACTGCAACAGAAATTTCCAAAGACGGCGGAACAGTCCGCATCCTGCAACTTGAAGTAAGTGATTCTGAGTCCGTGGACTCTGTTGTCGCCGACATCGCTGCCAATGAAGGCAGGCTTGATATTCTGGTCAACAATGCCGGAATCAATGATCCGCAGGATTTCGATAAGATCACCCCGGAAGAATGGGACCGCATCATGTCCGTTAACCTGAAAGGCCCTTTCCTGTGTACTCAGCGTTGCCTTGATCTGCTCAAGAAAAGTAAAGGAGCCAGCGTGATCAATATCGGCTCAGTCAGCGGACAATACGGCGGACCACGCACCGCCCATTACGCTGCCAGCAAAGCCGGACTAATTTCCATGACTCAGGTTGCCGCCCGCTTCGGTGCTGATTGGAATATCCGCTGCAACACCATTGCCGCAGGGCTGGTCATCTCAGATATGGCTGACGCAGGGATGCAGAATCCGGCAGTGAAAAAAGCCGCAGAAAATGTACTTCTGAAACGTTTTGCCGCTGCTTCGGAAGTAGCGGACAGCGTGGCCTACCTTGCTTCTGACGAAAGTTCCTACATCACCGCCCAGACCATCAACGTCAACGGCGGACTGTATTTCTAAGGAGAGACCATGGACCAACTCAAACACGGGGCCCAGCCCAAATACAAAGAGCTAGAAGATTTCGCCGCCGAACTGCGCAAATCCATCATCACCATGAACTGCTATGCCGGGTCCGGTCATCCGGGCGGCTCCCTCTCCTGTGTGGAAATCGTCAGTTGGCTGTTCAGCCGGGAAATGAATTTCAGCCCGGAAAACATGACTGATCCCTGCCGGGACCGCTTCATCCTTTCCAAAGGCCATTCCTGTCTGACTCTCTACGCTGCTCTGGCTGAAAAAGGATTCTTCTCCAAGAATGAATTTAAAAAACTGCGCCACGCTGACGGCATATTGCAGGGCCACCCGGACCGCATTAAAACTCCGGGCGTGGAGTTCAACTCCGGTTCACTGGGACAGGGATTTTCTTTCGCGCTTGGCTGTGCGCTGGGCGCAAAACGGGCCGGACGCGACAACCGCACCTACGTCCTCCTCGGTGATGGGGAGCTGAACGAAGGCCAGATCTGGGAAGGCTGTATGTTCGGCGCGCACCACGAGCTGGATAACATCGTTGCGGTGGTGGATTACAACAAATTTCAAAGTGATGACCTCAACGAGAACATCACCGCCCTTGAACCGCTGAACGATAAATTCAAGGCTTTCGGCTGGCAGGTCATTGAAATTGACGGGCACGACTTCCGCGAAATTGAAAACGCATTCTACCGCGCCCGGACAACAGCAGGCAGGCCGACTATGATCATCGCCCATACTGTTAAAGGTAAGGGAATTTCATACATGGAGAATGTTCCCAAATGGCACGGCAGCCTCTGCCCCACCGGAAAGGAACGGGAATGCGCCCTGCGCGAATGCGGATGCGAGGAGCTTAGCTAATGCAGAATATGCGCGACGAATTCGGCAAAGCCCTTGTGGAGCTTGCCGCCATCCGTGATGATTTCGTGGTCCTTGATGCTGATGTTGCCGGGGGAACCGGAACCTATCATTTCCGCGAGGCCTGCCCGGACCGTTTCATCCAGTGCGCCATTGCGGAACAGAACATGTTCTCCATGGCTGCGGGACTAGCTGAATCGGGGATTATCCCCATTGTGACCTGCTATGCGGTGTTTGCCTCCATGCGTGCGCTGGAACAGGCTCGCAATTCCATTGCCTACCCGGATTTTAACGTAAAAATTGCAGCCAGCCATCTCGGTCTGGACGTAGGGCCGGATGGTGCGACTCATCAGGCCCTCGAAGATATTTCCATTTACCGCAGCATTCCAAACATGACAGTGGTCTCCCCGGCTGATCCCATTGAACTTCGGGCTGTTCTGCCCCATCTGCTGGATAACCCCGGCCCGCTCTACCTGCGTACCGGACGCAGCCCCCTGCCTAATGTATTTGATACCAACACGGTCTTTGAGCCCGGCAAGGCCCAAGTGCTTGTGGAAGGCGAAGACTGTACCATCATGGCTGTGGGAGTCATGGTCCACCGGGCCGTGCTGGCAGCGCAAAAACTCGCTGAGGAAGGAATCTTCTGCCGGGTGCTGAACATGAGCTGGCTCAAACCTATGGACGAGGAAGCGGTAATCAAAGCCGCCAAGGAAACCGGGGCCATTGTGACCTGCGAAGACCACAACAAATATGGGGGCCTCGGCGGAGCGGTTATGGAGATCGTCTGTGAAAACCATCCGATTCCTGTGGAGCGGGTGGCAATTAATGATATTTTCGGCAGTTCCGGGGAACCGGAAGACCTAGCCCGTGAATACGGACTCACGGACAATGACATCGCAACAGCGGTGCGCCGTGTTATGAAACGAAAGTAATGGAGTGAAATGAGTGAAATGGTAGACCTCAAACGTCTGCTTATCATCGGCACTGCCCAGCAGAGCCACATCATAAACTTCCTCAGCGGCGTAGACTGCAATGAGACGGAAGTTCTGCTCCTGCTCCCGGAACGGGACCGGGGGATTTTTGACGACGAGAAAACCGTCTTTTTCTCCGGCACATTTCATCCATTATTCCCTCCCCTCCTAAAAGCAATGCTCACTTTCAGGCCGCATGAAGTTATTATTGTCTGCGGCATGACCTACGACCACGACAATGTGGTCCAAGCGGCTTCTTTTTACGCCAACTTCTATGACCTGCGCATCAGGACCTGCGTCAGAAACAAACTGTCTCCGGCGAATGCCAGCCTTAAACCAAACCCGATCAAGACAATCTGCAAATGGACAAGTCTCGGAACTCTTGCACTACTGATAAAAGCAGTATCTCTGTTTAAGCCGTTACGGATGGCAGAAATATACTCCACCCGTCTGGGGCATCTGGCCCTTGATTGTGAACTTTATCTTTCTGAAAAAGAGCTGGGCCGCCACGACGGCTTCCTTGACCTATTCTATTTCAAGGACGATCAGGTTGCCAACAACACTCTGGCCAAACTGTTCTCCCGCAAAATGAATATCAGCAATAAATTTCGCTACCTGCTGGAAGCGGTGCAATTTTTCAATCTTAACGATAACCACGGATTAAAGCTAAACACCCGGACCATCGCTCTTGGACGGGACTTTGAATGTGTCATCCAGCAGACGGATACCCATGTCTCTTTCACGGAAGAAGAAACCAAAAGAGGCCGACGCGAATTAAAGGCCCTCGGCCTTGATCCGAATCGACCGCACGTCTGCCTGCTGGGCCGCGACAATGCATTCCTGCAACAGACCATGCCCGAAAGTGACGGGGACATGCAGGAACCCCGCAACATGGAGATTTCCACCCTCAAAGCCGGAGCCGAAGAATTACTAAAACTCGGCTACAACGTGATCAGGATCGGCTCCATTGTTCAAGAGCCACTTAAAATCGAGCATCCCAACTTCGTTGATTACGCCAGCAGCGGTAAACATAATAATTTCATGGACATATATCTGTCCGCCACCTGTATATTTTTCGTTGGCGTACAGAGCGGGCCTATGCATGTGGCTAACGTTTTCCGCGTTCCCTGCTTGCGGATTAATGTGGCCCGGCTGGAAGTTATCGAATACTGCTCCCCGGAAGACATTGCCCTGTTCAAGCTCATCCGTTCGAAATCAACAGACCGAATTTTAAGCGTTCCTGAAATAATCAAAGCCGGAATCAGCAAATGGCCCATTGAAAACTTTGCAGATTCCGATTTTGCGGTTATTGACAATACAGAAGACGAACTGCTGGAAGCGATAAAGGAAATGCATCTGCGGATAAACGGCAAATGGCAAACAGCTGGAGAATATACAGAATTGCAACGGTGCTACCGTTCATTCATGAAAACTTCAGACTACAACACACGTTTTGAAACCCCGATCAGTGCTTATTTCCTGCAAAAACACGCGGACGAACTCTTTAACTGGAAGGACAGCTGATGGATACTCCGATTATTCTGGTACAGGCGGCATCTAGAGCTTGGAGCGGCGCACCGGACTGGTGCATGAACGAAGTTGACGGACGCCCGGTAGTGGCCCTGACTGTTGAAAGCGCACTCAAAGAATTTCCTAAAGCGGATATTCGTATTATTGCACCTGAATTTGATCGCGGAGGCAGGCTGAATGAACTGCCTGAAATGTTCCCGGAACACAAAATTTCTGTTTTCTACGGTCATGATGAAAGCCCGCTGGAACGCATGATCGCAGCCCTTGAGGATGCAGAGGATCAAAGTCTGGTTATCCGGGTGGACGGATTGCACTTTGGCTGGCTGGCGGAGCATGCCCGGAACATGCTCAAGCAGGCGGAAAAAGAAAAGCTGGACTGCGTAAAAACGGAAGACGATTTCCCCATCCAGCTCACCGCAGATGTCTACAGGCTAAGTGCGCTCAAAAAAGCACTCGCTATTCTGGAAGAACGGCCCAACGGCGCACCCTACCGGGTCCATCCCAAATTTTTTATGTTCTGCGAAGATGATAATTTCAAATGCTCCCGTATAGCCGGACCGGCTGTAAGCGAAGAATGGCTGAAAAAATGCCGTGAAATAGCTGAGCAGGTCTATATCGCCGGGAACATGAATGTAGGTGAACACAAGGGGATCAGTGCCGGGGACCAGCTTACATTTCATTATGAACTGGCCCTTGATTACATTGATTCTGAAGCTCTGGTTCTGGACTGTGCATGTGGTCCCGGTTACGGAGCCAGAATCATTGCCGGTAAAGCACAAAATGTTGTTGCCGCGGATCTCGACATCGAAACAGTTCGGCAGGCCTCATCAGGTAAATATTTCGACAACATCACCTTCCAGACCGGAGATGTGACAGACCTTAGCTTCGAAGACAATTCTTTCGATGCCATAACCAGTTTCGAGACAGTGGAACACGTCAACCCCGCACCTTTCTTCAAGGAAATGAAACGGGTCCTCAAGCCGGGAGGGCTGCTCATCTTAAGCACTCCCCAGAACAGCCTCGGGCATATCCCGGTCAATTCCCAGCATCTGCACGAGTTCTCCTTACAGGAGATCAGCGGGCTTTGTTCCGAGCATTTTGAAATCATACAGACCACAGGCATCAAACAGGGACGCATTGTCTTCCCTGATGATCCCAAAGGCCAGAATACTTTCATGGTCTGCCGCAAGGCTGTTTAAGAAAAGAATGCCTCCGGCGGCCAGAGAAACTTTTTGTAAAAAGTTTCTCTGGACTCTTCCAAAACTTTTATTAAGGCTTCGCCGTTTCAAATGGCAGGCAATAAACGACATTAGTTTATGAAAAAGACATTAATCGTGATCGGGGCCGGACTGGAATCCATTCCGGTTCTCAAAAAAGCTGTAGATATGGGACTGCATGTTGTAGCGGTGGACGCCAACCCGCAGGCTCCCGGATTTACTTATGCCCATGAATCGATCATCGGTTGTGTCTACACCCCGGAAAAATCGGTTGCCGCCCTGACCGAGTGGTCACAAAAGGGCGGCAAGCCGCATGGCGTAATCTGCGCGGCGGTAGATGCTCCCGGCACTGTGGCGGCTGTGGCTGATCATTTCAGACTTACCGCGGTCAGCGCGGAAACCGCCCGTCTGGCAACAGACAAAAAAGCCATGAAGGACCGTTTCGCGGAACGGGGAATACCCATCCCGTGGTATCAGGAAATTTTCAGCGCGGACGAGCTGATCCGAATTCTGGATGAACGGCGGGAAACGCTGGTCATCAAGCCTGTGGACAGCCGGGGCGCACGCGGGGTGCTGCGTCTTGTGTACGGTTCACCGGATATGCCTGATTCCGTCTGGGCATTTGAGTGTGCTCAAAAGGAATCCCCCACTGGACGGGTCATGGTGGAAAAACACCTCGACGGACCGCAGATCAGCACCGAAGGATTTGTGGTCAACGGTCAGCCCTTCTGTCCCGGATTCTCGGACCGCAACTACGAATTTCTGGACCGCTTCGCCCCCAACATCATTGAAAATGGTGGGGATCTGCCTTCTTTCCTGCCACAGGATGTACAAGCAGCTGTGAAGAAACTCTCCGGACAGGCCGCTATTGCTCTAGGCATTAAGAACTCCATGTTCAAAGGTGATATGGTCGTCCATGGCGACAAGCCCTACGTCATTGAAATGGCAGCCCGCCTTTCCGGGGGCTATTTCTGTTCACACGAGATTCCTTGGAACACCGGAGTGGATTTTGTGGGTTCTGCTATCCGGCTGGCTCTTGGTGAAACTCCCGCTGCCGCAGAGATGACCCCGTCCTTTCAAAAGGGCGTGGCCCAGCGATATCTTTTCCCCGATCCGGGCAAAGTCATTGCCATCGAGGGAGTGAACAAGGCGCATAAGATGAACGGAATCAGCATGGTGGAAATCCGTACCGCCGTTGGTGAAACAATTTCCCCGGCCACCAGCCACCCAGCCCGTGCCGGAGTCATCATGTCCCGAGCACAGACCCGCGAAGAAGCCATTGAGCAGGCGGAAGCGGCTGTCGCAGCTATCAAAATCATTACCGAGTAAAGTTGATATGAAAATCTTTGCCATATTTCATCTCAACCTCATGTTTTCTTCCATCCCCGGCGAAAGCCGCAGCGAGGTCATTAAACGCTGCTATTGGCCGCTTTTAAGGCTGGTCGAGAGCGGCTTTCCGCTGGGTATTGAAGCTTCGGGGATCACCCTTGAAATTATCCGCGATCTTGACCCGCGCTGGATCAAAAATTTCAAAACCCTGCTCCATACTGGCAAGGCCGAATTCATCGGCAGCGGATACGGCCAGATTATAGGGCCCCTTGTGCCGCCCTCATTGAACCGGGCCAATCTTGACTTGGGCATGCAGACCGGACAGGAAATTTTAGAGACTCTCCCGCAAATCGCGCTGGTCAATGAACAGGCCTGGTCCGCCGGCATGGTCGGTCACTATCTTGAAGCCGGCTACAAAGCGGTCTTCATGGATTATGATAATCCGGCCCGCTATGCCGACTGGGGCGAACACATCCAGCACTTTCCTCAGCGAGCAAAAGGAACCGGCGGCGAATCCATCCCGGTAATCTGGAGCCGCTCCATGGTTTTCCAGAAGTTGCAGCGTTTCGCCCACCGGGAACTGGAACTGCCTGAATATCTTGATTACGTGGAAAATCTGGGGACCGCTGACGGCTGGCTGCCCATATACGGCAATGATGCTGAAATTTTCGATTTTCGACCCCGCAGGTACAGACATGAAGCTGTGCAGGATACGGAAAGTGAATGGAAGCTGATCCGGCAGCTGTTTGAAATTTTGCGGGAACGCGGACACGAATTCCAATTACCCTCTACGGTCCTCCAAGGACTTAACCACAAAAATGGCGGCGAAGAGCTTGATCTGAGCTGTGCCAGCCAACCCATCCCGGTAAAAAAACAAAGTAAATACAACATCAACCGCTGGGCACTAAGTGGGCGTGACGATTTCCAGCTCAACTCCCTGTGCCGGGCAGTCTGCCATAAACTTGAACAAGACTTCCCTTTCTGCACAGAGAATGAAAAAAAATGGCGCGAACTCTGTTTCTGCTGGTCCAGCGACCTGCGCACCCACATCACCGGCAAACGGTATGATCAGGCTTTTGCGAAACTTGAGCAACTGGCCTTTGAAACCAAAGCTGCTGTCCGAGAACCTTACTTTCAAGTCTCTGGAACTCCGACCACCGACAACGGGCGCATGCTGGAATTAACAACCAATTACGCCAATATCACCCTGAACACCGCCAAAGGGCTGGCTGTACACAAAGCCTCTTTTCCTTCTCACAAAAACATTCCTTCCTTTGGAACACTCAGTCACGGATACTTTGAAGAGATTGATCTGGGCGCGGACTTCTTTTCCGGGCACATCATCATGGAAGGACCGGGAATTCCCAAAGATACAGATCTGGCCCGAGTCACCCCGCTGATTGACGAAACCGAAGAATTCATCACGATTTCCTGCTCCATCGACCTTTATCAAGGCATGCTCGACAAGGCCATGCGCATCCATAAAGATAAAGAACAAATCGATATCCTATACCGTTTCGCATTGGATTGCAGACCTCCGGGGTTCGCACGTATCGGGCATGTCACTCTGCTAACTCAACACATGGACCCGGCAAAGCTTTTTTACTCCACCAACAACGGCGGTCAGGAAGAAATGTTCCCATTAAACAGGCTGACCTTTGATCACAGCGACAATATTTCATTTGCCGTTTCAGCCTCGCAGGGACTGGGCATGACTGACTCAAAAGTGGTGCTGGGTGGAGCGGAACGGGCCTTGGAAATCTGCCCCCTGCACCCGGAGCATGGATTCATCGGCATGGTCAAATGCAGACAGGCCACCCCATCGCCTTTTGTGAGAGTGTTTTTCTCCATGCAGGAGATGGATGAGACCAGCCTGCGCGGATGCGGCCCCGATCCCAAATTTACCTTCAGCACCGGGTTCAGCATCAAACCCCGCCCCGGAGAACAACTATGAGTGACAAGCGTCCCAGACTTTCCATCTCCATCATCGACAGCAAACGGATCACCCCGCAGGAATGGGACGGCTACCAATCCTTCCCGACCATCACCGATGTGAACGGCGAACTGCTGGTGGGATTCCGCAGGGCGGTAAATATCAGCGAAGACCTGCGCCAGAGAATGGACCACGGCATGGCCGGAGATATCTACACCACCCGCTCAACTGACGGCGGCATAACTTTTGAACATCCGCAGCTGATCATCAGCCACGCCCAAGACCAGACCAACGAACATGACGCACTGGTCACCCATCTGGGTGACGGCAAGGTGCTACTCATCTCACGCACCCATACTTCGCAGTTGCGGCGCAACTATTTCTCCTTGAGCACTGACGGCGGTAAAACATTTCCACCCCGCAGACCGCTGGACCTGCCCGGTGGCGAATGGGCTTCCTTCGGCCATTTCATTCCAAGCTTGGATGATGAAAGCACATTCATCGGCTCATTTTACAACGGTCCCGGCTGCGGCACCTTCCGCTTAAACCCCGAAACTGGGAAAATTTCCCAGCAATCATACATTTACGAATACTTCCCGGAATACCGGCTCAATGAAACATCCATCGCCCGCCTGCCATCAGGGAGAATACTGGCTCTCATGCGTCAGCAGCCCTGCATGGAAGGCCTGTTCAAATCCCACTCGGATGATGACGGAAAAACATGGTCCACCCCGGCCCCAATCGGACTTTACGGGGAAGCCCCTACCATCAAAGTCCTGCCTGACGGGCGTATTCTGGACATCTACCGGGGCATGATCCGCAAAAACCCGAAATGCCGCGTAGCCCTGACCATATCCGAAGACGAGGGCGCAACATGGAGCCATCCCCAGACATTAGCATGGTACAAGGGCGGAAGATTCCACGGCGGTTACGGCGATCTGGCCGTTAACGGCGAGGGACAGATCATTGCGGTTTACTATATTTCAAGAAAGCATGAGGGGCCTGTGGTTGAACGGATGGTTCTTGAGATATGAGTGGGTGACGGAGCAGAACAAGACCAAAGTGGAATCTTTTTTGCAACTCCTGTCACGAACATTAACTTTGTACTGTCAGATATAAATTTCTGACACTTTTTTGACTTATACATTTCAGGAGTTGTCATGACCCATTTTAACCAGATCCGGAAAGCTTACTTTCCTGCTGTCGTTTTGTGCCTCTTTAGTATAATTATTTTGATGCCCGCTGATGCCCATGCCGGTTATCTTGATCCGGGAGCGAACAGTTCACTTGTTCAATGGATTGTTGCAGGAGCCGCAGCTGTTGGAAAAATTAAAGAAAAAATCGTAGGCATGTTTAAGAAATCCCAAAAATAGCCATTATCGGCTATTTGAACACTTAACCCAATCACGGGGCAGATATGTTGCTGGGTGTGCTAACTGTTTTATGCGCTTTGCTCATTTTATGGTTTATAAAAACAAAGCTGTTCGACAGTAAAGAAGACAAAGCAACGCTGGTTATTCATAGTGGAGGAAAAAGCCATTGGGGAAGCTTCTGCCCTATTGTTGACGAGCTTATCCGGCAAAAAATTCCTTTCAGATACTTCACCACCGATCCCGACGACCCTGGCCTTAAAATTAAAAGCACGTATGCTTTTATCAGACTTTATCCCAAAAACACGTGGGGATATCTACGGCTGAGCATGGTCAAATCTCCGGTCATGCTTTCCACTACCCCCAACATCGGGACAGATGGGTATCCCTTAAAAAGGTCTCCTTATGTCCAGACCCTTATCCACATATTTCATTCCATAAGCGATACTTCCAACTACCATCTGGGAGCCTTAGACCACTATGATGTGGCCATTCTGGCTGGCAAACATGAAGAAAGAGCCCTACGGACAGTTGAGAAAAAACGCGGACTCAAGGCCAAAAAGCTTGTTGCCCTTGGAGTTCCGTATCTGGATCTGCTCCACCAGCAGGTTTCTAAAAAAAACAAAGCTGAGCAAAATTCCGTACTGATCGCTCCCTCGTGGGGCAGCAAAGGCTGTTTTGCCGAATATGGAACTGACTTTGTCAAAGACCTTTGCAGGGCAGGATTCAATATCACCATCCGGCTTCATCCCCAGTCGTATATTTCCGAACCCGGCAAAGTTAAAGAATGGGAACAAAGCCTTACCGACTGTGACGGGATAGCATGGGACACAAATCTCCTTGGAACTGACTCAATGGAGAAATCTTCCATTCTCATTTCAGACAGTTCATCCATCAGATATGACTATGCCTTTTTATATTCCAAGCCGGTCATAACTCTCTCTATTCCACTGGAGAATAGACAAGAGTACGAATCAGTGTATCAGGATGAAGTATGGTCTGAAAAATCATCATCTGAAATAGGCAGAGTTGTAGACAAAACAAACATAAAACAACTCCCGGAATTAATTTCCAAAACCATCAATGAATACAGCCCGGAAGACCTTGCTCGATTCAGGGATAAATCCATAGCAAATTTCGGCTGCTCCTCCGCAGCTATCGTCAAATTTATTATCAACAACTACCTCAAGGATTAATCATGAAAGTTTATGTAGGAATGAGCGCAGACCTTGTCCACCCCGGCCACATGAATATACTTAACATTGCCGCTTCTTATGGAGACGTAGTTGTCGGACTGCTTACCGACAAGGCAATCGCCAGTTACAAACGGCTCCCTTTCATGACTTATGAACAGCGCGAAATGATCATAAAAAACATCAAAGGAGTTACCGAGGTAATTCCCCAGCACACACTGGATTACGTTGAAAACCTTGAAAAAGTGCGCCCGGATTTTGTTGTCCACGGAGACGACTGGAAGACTGGACCGCAAAAACAGACCAGAGAAAGGGTAATTGCCACGATCTCCCAATGGGACGGCAAACTCATAGAACCGGCCTACACCGAAGGCATCAGTTCAACCCAGCTCAACGGCATGCTCAAGGAAATAGGAGTATCACCCGTTACCCGGCAGCAGAGATTAAAACGGCTCCTTGCGAACAAGCCCGTTGTCCGGGTGCTTGAAGCCCACAGCGGACTGAGCGGACTGATTGTGGAAAATGCTTCGGTCAAGAAGGATGGTCGCTCAGTTGAATTTGATGCCATCTGGGAAAGCAGCCTCACCGACTCCACCATGAAGGGGAAGCCCGACATTGAAGCAGTTGATACCACTTCACGCTTGCAGACCATCAACGAAATTTTCGAAGTGACCACCAAACCCATGATTTACGACGGTGACACCGGAGGTAAACCGGAACATCTGGCCTTCACTGTCCGTTCGCTTGAGCGGCTTGGGGTTTCGGCAATTGTCATTGAAGACAAAGTGGGCCTCAAAAAGAACTCCCTGTTTGGGACTGATGTGGAACAACATCAAGCTTCCATTGAAGATTTCTGCCATAAGATTGAAACAGGTAAAAAAAGTCAGGTCGGGGAGGATTTCATGATCTTTGCCAGAATTGAAAGCCTGATCTTCAACAAACCAGTGGACGATGCCCTTGAAAGAGCCACGGCTTACCTTGGTGCAGGGGCAGACGGGGTCATGATTCACACAAAAGACAAGTCTGAAAAGGACATTGTTGATTTCTGTCACCGCTATCAGGAACTCGGGCATACCGCCCCTATCATTGCTGTCCCTTCCAGCTACAATAAAGTCTACGAACAACAACTCGTTGATGCCGGTGTAAAAATTGTAATCTACGCCAACCACCTGCTGCGGGCCGCCTATCCGGCTATGATGGAAGTAGCCAAAGAAATACTTAGAAACGAGCGGTCATTTGAGTGCAACGACACCTGCATGAGTATTAAAGAAATTCTCGAACTCATACCCGGAACCAAATAAAATGATTGATCCTCTTTTTTTCTTAAAAAAATGTAAGGACAACGGATTCAGCACCTTTTACGGAGTGCCGGACTCCACTCTGAAACACTTCTGCACCGCTGCAACTGACGACAAAGAATTACAGCACACCATATGTGTAAACGAAGGTGCAGCCATCGGGGCAGCCATAGGCTACCACCTGTCCACAGCTGGAGCACCGGTTGTATATATGCAGAATTCAGGCCTTGGTAACGCAGTGAATCCTTTGACATCGCTGGTTGCCAAAGAAGTCTACTCCATCCCCATGCTGCTCATCGTGGGCTGGAGAGGTGAACCGGGAGTCAAAGATGAACCGCAACACGCCTTCCAAGGGGTAATAACCCCGGCAATGCTGGAGAATCTCCAGATCGATTATGCCGTGCTCGATAAGGATTCAGACATTGAAAAAGAGCTTCAAAAAGCCAACGCTTTTTTTCAAGAACACGACCGTCCGTATGCCCTGCTGGTAAAAAAAGGTACATTCTCAAAATATAAAAGTGTAACCGGGACGATCAAAGATTATCCGCTCAGCAGACAAAGAACCATTGAGTGTCTGGTAAAAGCACAGAACGCAGACAATGTCATTGTTTCCACCACCGGAATGGCTTCAAGGGAACTCTTCCATATCAGGAAAGAAAACAACATTTCACACGCAACAGACTTCCTGACCGTAGGCGGTATGGGACATGCCTCGTCCATCGCATTGGGGATAGCAGCCAATGCGCCGGAAAAGCAGGTCATCTGCCTTGACGGTGACGGAGCATGTTTGATGCATCTCGGTTCCCTTGCGACCATAGGCTCAAGCGGCATAGATAACCTGCTCCACATTGTTATCAATAACGGTGAACACGGCTCCACCGGAGGCCAGCCCACAGTTTCCCGTGAAGTTGATCTCTGCCAGATAGCCAAAGCCTGCGGCTACAGCTCAGTTGCCAGAATTGAAACCGAAGAAGAACTAAAGGCCCGGTTGGCTGACGCTGAAGGACTTTGCTTTCTGGAAGTTATGACCAACAACCATAAGTTAAAAGAGATAGGACGTCCGACGAGCACTCCGCTGCAAAACAAAAAAAAGTTCATGGGTAATTTCTAATGAAGGTTTTCACAGGCAACGGCTGTCTAAAACAACTTCTGAACGAGATTAAAACACGACAATACCGAAAGATTCTCGTTGTTACAGGAAAATCCTCTTTTGATAAATCAGGGCTGAAAGAGAAGTTGATTTCCGAATTTCAGGGAAGCGAGCTTACTTTCTTCTCGGAATTCTCGCCCAACGTTAAATTTGAAGAAAGTTATGCCGGCTGTGAAAAGATAAAATCCTCTGATATTAAGGCAGTGTTTGCTATTGGCGGAGGAAGTGTAATCGATATGGGCAAGACCATCTCCCTGAACCCCGGAAGCAGGGAAGGGTTGCGGCAGATGGTTCTCGGGCAGAAGGAGATTCATGAAACACTGCCCTTTTATTGCGCCCCCACAACAGCAGGATCAGGAAGCGAGGCCACCCACTTTGCTGTAATATACATGGACGGTCAAAAGTACTCGCTCGCCCATGAAAAACTTATCCCGCTCGGAGTTGCTGTCGACCCGGAACTCTCAGTGTCCATGCCGCCATACCTGACAGCCTGCTCCGGTTTTGACGCCCTGAGTCAGGCCATTGAATCATATTGGGCAAACGGAGCTACTGAGCAAAGCAGGGAATATGCCGCAAGAGCAATCTCTCTGATTCTTCCTGCTCTGGAAAATGCAATACTCAGCCCCGCCCCGGAAAGCAGGCAGGACATGGCCTTGGGCGCGCACTATGCTGGCAAGGCAATCAACCTGAGTAAGACCACCGCTCCGCACGCTTTTTCATACTACCTGACCTCCGCTTACGGAATTCCCCACGGACACGCAGTAGCAATATTTACCGGACTCTTTTTCAAAATCAACCAAGGCGCAATACCCAGCGGGCTGTATAAAATCATGAACTGCGATTCAGCTGAGGCATGTTACAACTTATGGTACGAAATGATGGATCACTGCCAGCTTGAATATCGCATGGAAAAGCTCGGTATTCCTGAGACAGAGTGCGAAAACATAATCAGTTACGTCAATCTGGAAAGATTAAAGAATAATCCGGTTATTTTAGATAAGGAAGATTTGCTAACTAATCTCAAAAAAATCTATCACTCCGCATAATTACTCTTTCCAATCAATATTCACTAAAAATCCATCATCAATAACACATCTACCTTTAGGGATATCCCTTTCATATTGCCTGAACATGTAAAAATGAAGTGCTCCGTATTGCTCCTGCAAAAAAAGTTTTGGAAAGTTCATATAGTAATAAGTAGTATCAAACCTATCGTTGGGAGAAAGAACCATACTTATTGAATTCTGGAGATAATGATCAATAGGAGTTGTCCCTCCAAGTAGAGGCTTGTATCGGGAGACATACCACTTCTCGTCAAAAGGTAGATGTTCCGCAAATTTCTCTTTCAAGTTGGCTACATATACCCGCGCAAGAGCTTTTACTTCCGCTAATTCAGTATGCATAAGTTTAAGACGGATAGCCAAATAACCAAGCTGATTTACCAGATATGGTGCTTTGGACTCGGAAATCCTTGCAGTCAAAACCTGCAAAGCGTCATTAAGTTTCTGCTGCTGTTCCAAACAATTGGAAAGGACAACGTAAACAACATCATCATTAACTCCCTGTTCCAGCAGTTGCCGGGCAACCAACTCAGCATCAGCCCACTCCCCGCTCCCAAGCAGTAGAATCAACTTCTTCAACAATAATTCTTTTTTCTGCTCTGCGTCCCCTTGGGCAATGAGAGAATCAATCCATTGAAAAATAGATCTGTTTCCTTCTTTTTTGTAAGCCAGATAACGCATTTTCCAATCCAGGTACGATTCAACTTCTTTGGTAAATCTGCCATACCCTTCTTGTAGCAAAGACCAATTTCCCGAAAGAGCACACGCTTCGACAAAACGGATCCCCCATTCAGTTTGGGAGTTTTCTTCATCTGCCAGTCCATAAGCTTTCAACATATTAGCAACAAAAGCCTGAGAATCATTTTCCCGCTCAGCAATAATTGACAGGTAGTAAGGCGGAAAAGGAGAACTGACTTCCTGCTCGGCCAGCATTTTTGCAGCCTGTTTGGCCTTGAGAATCATATTCTTGTCAAGGTAAAGCTCTATTGTTCTTTTCAATTGGGAACTTCGATCATCAAAGGTCAATTTTTCCCAATTTTCAAGAGGCACTCCCTCGCGCACAATTATTTGAGGAGCAAACTTTTTATTATTGGAGATTGAAATGTTAGGTTGTAAATTCTCCAAAAGATTTTCATCTTCAGCAAGTGCGGCAAATACATAATCAAGCAGTTGGACATGAGATATGACTTTTCCTTCACTATAGTGCGTGACAGGCCAACGGATTGCCAATAATACCCCGCAGCGGTCCTCAGCAATGAGGGACGGATTAAAACCGTTGACTCTGATATTCTCTGATAGATCCTGACTCTGTCCGGCTTCAACCTGCCTGAAACGTAAGGCACCATGGTCCCCGGACGCGATGATCAAAGCTCCGGGATCATTTTCTAAAATAAGATCAATGACATCCTCGCATTCACGTTCTGCCTGTCCGTATGCCTCCCGGTAGTCATCAACAAAAGGTTCGAGTTCACTCCAGTCAAGTGAAGCATGGGTATGTCTGGCTCCAAAATGAAAGACATGCAGCTGAGGATCATTTTCCTTCGACTTAATATTGTGCCGCAGGTGATCCTTAATCTGCGGAGTTGCGTTTTCCGCTTCGAAGACATCATCCATGGAAAAAATTTTCCTGATCAACGAAGACTGGGCAAAAAGAGGCGCAAACCTAGCGTGTAGAAAAAAGTCCATATTCGATGAACTGGAAAAAGCATTGTCAAAAGTTTCCTTAAAAAAGGAGAGCATGTACGGAGAGGAGTAAAAATTAGTAGTATACTCGTTGTCCTTGAAAATATTAAGTCTCTTTGACGTTTTCGGTACATTATGGATGGGAGTATCGGCTATTTCATAAACCCTGCCTGGCCATAACATGCATGAAAGACTCTCAACAGTTGAAGACAAGTTGGAATAGGTTCGATCATAAACGGTGAACTCTTTGTCTTTTATGCTCTTTAACAAATCGTCATTATCAATAGAATATATACTTTTCAGAGCCTTACTGGAATGAAATGACTCAAGAAGAAGAATATAAATATTTGGAGTATGTTTGAATTTGACTTCCGGCTCGGCTGTTCGGACAAAATTCGGGGTATGTTCTTTTTGATTTTTCAAATTTTTAAACAAATCAAATGCAGAAATTCCAGTCAGAAAAGCGAAAAAGAGGTTCAAAGGTGCAAGAGAAAAAAAGTAGGATAATAAAAAGAAAATGCATGTGGAAAAAATAATTATATATGCCTTCATCCTGCCCTGAATCAATTCAGATATACTTTTTTCAGACATGATCCAAAAGAGTGCCAGCGCGAACAAACTGACGATTACCCTTTTAACAGGCACGGCTATCGGGGCCAGCCCAGCAAAAAAAACCGCCAGCCCCCCCAAAACAGCTCCGACGCAGCAGACCAGAATCAACGAACTCCTAATCTGACGAACATTGAACTGCTCTGTATTCACAGAGGTCAAAAACAGAGTAGGACAGACAGCTGCGAATAAGACGGCAAGAACAGGACTACCAATAAGATCAATCATCACCCATAAACCTCGCTAAAACTTCTTTCTTCCAGCGATTTAGCACACCCGCCACCAAACGTCATCATCAGCCTCCTTCAACGTGTCGGAGAAACGTAGCATTGTTATCCGGACAAGCTTAAACATTGGACATCCCGGCCCAACATATGCAAATATTATTTGTCTTATGAATTCCCTATCAACCGTCTAAAATATATCGGGTTCAATCAAATGATCTACTGGGCTTCTCCTGAAAAAATAAATCTCTGCCTAAGGGAAGAATTGAACGTTGCAGACGGCAATGCCAATACCCTTACCGGAAACTGGGATAAAGAAACTCTGCCCTTTGAAAAAAACTCTGCATTCTATAAGTCCCTTAAGCAGCGGACAGCAGGAGTTGAATGGGAGAAGACTGAATATTTTCAACATTGCTTCAAAGAAATCAAATCCGGGAAAATAAGTCAGGGCTGTACTGACATTGCTCAGCTACTTGAACATTGTGCTGATCAGGAAAGAGCTTTCCATGAAACAAAAGAATTCGGTTTTCGACAGATAGGAACTGACGATTGTATCTGTATCGCTATTGACCGGGAAGGCAAACTGCTCCTGAGTAGCGGGGAACACAAGTTAAGCTATGCCAAACTACTTAAAATTGATTCCATTCCGGTAAAAATCGTCGCCCGCCACGAAGAGTGGGAAAAACTTCAAGGAGAGATCAATAACTTTGCTCGGAGCAACAGCGGAAAAACTGGTTTTCCCATTGACCATCCTGACTTTATTCACACCCCGGCTGACAACATGGGATTATCATCCCTGATAATCGACCACATGCTCCCCAAAGGGAAAAGCATTCTGGAGACAGACTCAAGCTGGGGATACCTTTCCACTATTTTAGAGCCGTTAGGCAGAGATTGCGTTGCCCTGAGAGGCAAAACAGACGATCATAATTTCATAGGCAGGCTACGCAAGGCCACCGAATCTAATTTTAAAATATCCGAACACGATCTTCTAGATTATTTCAGTGACCAACAAAAATTCGACACCGTCATAGCACTAGATTCTCTGCCTTCCCTCATGGAATCCAAAGAAGACAATTCAAAACTGAAAAAACTGCTGCCCAAAGTTAACACCGAAGAGCTGTTTACTTTAACTCCAGTGCAGAGACAGGCTGAGGATTTTGCAAAACTGATTATCGAAAACTCATCTCTCGACAGCTTTCGTATAATTTCCGATTTTAAAAACAGGAAACTGCTGCACATATACAAATCCGCAAACAAGAATAAATACCCCGCTCTTCGTAAAGATTTCCGGCTCATCTTTCTCGCTTTCATCAATGCCACCTACCCGCAAATCTTTAAAAAAGTCCACGGACAGTTTAAAGGCCTCAAAGCAAACCATCCCAACTCCCACTGCATTGTCATAGGCAACGGGAAGGATGATGTTGATACTTCAGGTTACGACTTCGACTTTATTGACCTGCGGGACTATCAGGACGGCCCTGCGCAGAAAGGTCTCATCGCCGTGGAAGTACTGAAGCGGCTTTCCCCGGATATTATTTATATGCGCTACCCGGTTGCCGACGCCCATCTGGAATACCTGACCCGCCATTTCCCAGACATCATTTTCGAACACCAGACCTTTGAAATCGAAGAGCTGGAAAAATCCAATCCCAACCTTTTTTACAATGAGCTGGCCTTTGGAGCGACTTGCATGCAGCGCGGACTTGGCGGAGTTGGGGTAACAGATGAAATCACCTGCTATGAACGCAGGAGGGTTGCAAAAGACAAACACTACCGCACAATGGGCAACGGTATCGATACGACATTGCTGCCAATCTCCAAGGCACCATCCCAGACAGGCAAAATACACGCCCTGCTTGTGGCTGATTTTCAGTTCTGGCATGGACTGGATAGGCTTATTGCAGGGTGCATTGCCGCCCCGGAAATATGTGCCAAATTCAAATTCCACCTCGTGGGATACGGCCCGGCATTGGAGCAGGGCAAGGAACTAATAGCAAAATACGGACTGGAAAAATCATTCGTATATCACGGATATCTGCTGGCGGATAAAATTGGCCCCATAGCCGACCTATGCAGTATCGGAATAGGGGTACTTGCCCCGCTGCGAAAATCACTTTCACAGACATCGGCACTTAAGCACCGCGAATTCGTATTGCGGGGCTTGCCGCTGGCATTTGCCGGTGAGGATACCGATCTCAGCCCGAATATGGAATTTTGTCATACTTTTCCGGACGATGAGACCCCCATTGATCTGGCCGGACTTTACGGGTTCGCAAAAAAAAGCAGAACCCGTCCGGAAGTGCGTTTGCAGGTCCGCGAATACGCCCTGAACCGCCTCGACTGGAAATCAAAAATGAAAACAATCGCTGATATGGCCGCCCTTGCCCTGTCGGCTAAGCAGGACAAATCGACCGCAAAAACAAGCCCGCAAAAAAACACTGCCAAGCCGGGCATGAACGAAGAGAATTCCACCAAATTTAAACTTGAGACAGCAGTAAATCAGATTGCCAAAACAGGTAAACGACCAAAAAATCTTTATAAGGCTGTACTGGATTTCCTTAAAAACGAAGGAGAATCCGAAACACTGGCCTCCTGGGTGATGCAATCCCAACTTGCGGATGGAGAATTAAAGGTACAGGCGGAAGGAAATCCTCTGGTCTCCTTCATAGTCCCTTGCTACAACCACGCAGAATATCTGCGTGAATGTATACTCAGCCTACTGAGGCAGGATTTTAATTCCTTTGAAATTATCATCATCAACGATGGCAGCACGGACAACACAGACGAGGTTGCCACTGCACTTGAAGAAGAATTCCCCACCCACCGCATCCGGCACATAAATCAGGAAAACAGCGGTCTGGTCAGGTCCAGAAACAGGGGCTGCACTGTCGCCAAAGGCAAATACATCCTGCCCATTGATGCGGACGATCTAATCGCCCCCACTTTCCTCAGCAAGACTGTCCCTGTCCTCGAAGCACACCCGGAGCTGGGCTACGTAAGCACAAAAGCCCTTTTCTTCGGACATTCCAATCTGATCTGGCCCAAGAACGAACTTGTTCCGGCCAATTTCTTTGCCACCAACCAGCAAACATGCAGCACCCTTTTCCGCAAATCCATGTGGAAGGAACTTGGCGGATACGATGAAAGAATGACCCGCGGCTACGAAGATTGGGAGTTATGGATTCGAGCCACTAAAAACGGATGGATCGGAACTCAAATTGATGAGCCGCTCTTTTTCTATCGCCGCAAAGCCGACTCCATGATCACCAACTCCCGCCAGAAAGACGCGGAGATCAAAGAGCAGATTGTACGCCTCCACCCGGACATTTACGATGCTTCACGACTGAAAAATTTCGAAAAGGAAATGCACTGGTCCAACTGGATTCCGCCGCAACTGGTCAGAGGGGATTTCAAACTCCCCAGTCAAGGTGGCGCAGAACAGGTTGCCGACCGCGAAGTCGAGCAACAGCTTGAGAACCTGAAAAAGCATATTCTGGGATTACTGGCTCAGATTGATCCTCGCATGAAAAAACATTTCCTGAAATCAGATGCCGGAAACGGGGAGCAGGAAAAATTCGCGGCACTCCACAAGCAAATCTCCACAAGGGTTACAAAACTCAATACCGCTAATCAGAACATAGAAGCCATTGACGTTGCAGCTGTTCTGCTTTCGCTTTATCCACTGGAAAGAAACAGCGTTCTCCTCTTCATGGACTCGCTCATCAAAAACAATGATTTCTCCACCTGCTACAGTGTCGGATCGCTTTACCTCTCCCTCTGGAATTGGGAAAAACACATTCTTGAGCGAATGGCGCACAGCCTGTGCGGTCAGGCCGACCAACCCGGAAACGAAGACAGAGCTCTCGGCTTTCTTGAAGGAGCCACCCTGCTGGCCCCGGATTATCGGTTGGCATGGATGAAAAAATTCGAATTCCAAATCGCGGGAAAACTTTACCGAGCCGCAGAACGTACGAGAAAACAGGCCGCAGAAGCAGGCATCAAACTCCCATCAGTTCCACTGCCGGATTCTGCTGAATCAAAAAAAGAAGTTAAACATATCTGGTATGTAACAAATGCCTTTGGCTACATAGGCGGAGGAATCAACGGAGTATCGCAGGCAAAATTCATGACTCTGGGTAGCATCCTTGCCAATGATGACCTCTGCAAAGTGACTATGGTCACCCCGCTGACAATTGCCCTTCCCGCAGGAATTGCCGAATTTTCCCGCCAGTACCATGTCCCGCGCGAAAGGGAGGATGCTTCATGGCCGGATTTTATAGCAACAGTCAGGACTGAACCGCAAAATCATCTCGGCATAAGCAACCAAAAGGACTTTACCGGAGAATGGCTCCCCTGCCGCTTACCGGAAGAAAATCCGGACCTGATTATAATTGAAGGAGTCCGGACTGAACCTCATGATTTCCTGACCGGATTGGGACTGAACTTTGATTGTCCACTTTTATATATGCACCACAACTCGCCGTACCACTTTTCAGGAGAGATCACTGATGACGGATCCCTTCCTGTAATGCTCAAAAATCTGGAGCAGTACACATACAACATCAGCGTTTCGCGCACAGTTGCCGAAGAATGGAAAAGCCTTCCCGAACAACGTGATAAGCAATGGTTCAGCATTGCTAACTGCATCCGTGAGGATGAAGCTGCCGAAGTAAGTTCCCGTCCTGCCCAAGAAATCCGCCGGGAACTGGGGGTACCTGAACAGGAATTCATGATTCTCTGCCTTGCCAGCGTGCAGCACCGTAAAGGGCAAGACATCCTCTTAAGCCAGATGAATGAAATTCTTACCGAAATCCCCAATGCGCGGCTCATATTCGTCGGCCCGGTATTGCCTGACCGCGGTGGGGTGGATATTGTGGAAATGAGCAAGAACCAGCCCTATTCTGACCGGGTTCATTTCGTAGGAGCCAAAGACAACGCTCTTGATTACATTTACGCCAGCGACCTGCTGGTACTCCCCTCACGCGAGGAAGCCCTGCCCCTTTCTATCATGGAAGCCATGGCCCTAGGCAGGACCTGTGTGGCTTCCGATGTATACGGCATACCGGAAATGATCATCCACGGGGAAACCGGTCTTATGTTCTCACTGGACCAGCCGCAGGACCTTGCAAAACACATTATCCGACTGGGAAAAAACAAAGCTGAACGCGAAGAAATGGCCGCAAAAGCTGAAATACGCTACCGGGAACATTTCTCACGTGAACGCCATGCTGAAAGATGGCGGGAAGTATTGGAAGAGATTTTCAGTGGGGAATAGGAATTCCCCACTGAACTTCAATTGTGGAACAAAGTTATGATTTAACGCACACCAGCTAATATTTTAAGAGCAGGTATGCTAACACGACGATACACGGAAAACAGCAGCATTTGCCCATCCCGGTCAAACAAGGAACTGACTTCCTTGCAATAATTATTGATAATCGGATAGACGTAGCCAAATCAAAAAAGATTTATCTAGAAATGGAGTTCCCACCATGATCGAAATTCAAAAATTAATTAAAAGATTTCCCGTCTTGTCTAGCATCAGCACTTCAATTGAAGAGGCAACAAATATCCTCGTTGAATGCGCGAAGAAAGGAAACACAATTTTCACATGCGGCAATGGCGGTTCAGCGGCTGATGCTGAACATATTGCAGGAGAGTTGATGAAATCCTTTGTTCGTGAAAGGCCATTACCCAAGAACGAACTGAAAAAACTTAAGTCTCTGGGACCTGAAGGAGCAACACTGGCGTCCAACCTGCAAAAAGGAATTCGTGCTATCCCTCTAACCGGCATGCCTTCACTCTCCACTGCCTACTTAAACGATTGCGAACCATATTGTATCTTCGCCCAACAGGTATATAATCTTGCAAATGAAGGAGACTGCCTGCTGGCCATAAGCACATCCGGCAATTCCCCAAATATTGTCTATGCTGCGATTGCAGCAAAAGCCAAAGGCGTTAAAACAATATTGCTCTCTGGACGAAACGGGGGAAAATTAGCAGATATTTGTGATGAGAACATAATAGTACCTGAACAAGAAACGTATATTATTCAAGAACTGCACCTCCCCATCTATCATGCAATCTGCCTTGAAATTGAACGGCAACTTTTTAACTGAGGCGATCATTGACAATACTCAGTAATAACTAAACAATAGCATTCATGCACACCCTCCCCCTCTTCATAGCCGAAGTGTCCAGCAACCACGGCAGCAACCTTGACCGCTGCTATGAACTCATCGACACCGCCGCGCGCATCGGCTGTGGTGCGGTAAAATTCCAGCTGTTCAAAATTGATGAACTTTTCGCCCCGGAAATTCTCGCGCAAAGTAAAGAACACCGTGACAGGAAACGCTGGGAACTACCGGAGTCCTTTGTCCCGCTCATTGCAGAGCGTTGCCGGAAGCGGAGAATTCTATTTTCCTGCACACCGTTCTATATTGATGCTGTCAAAATTCTGACTCCCCATGTGAACTTTTTTAAAATTGCCTCTTACGAACTGCTCTGGACCGACCTGCTAGAAAAATGTGCTGTAAGCTCCAAGCCTGTTATTCTTTCCACCGGGATGGCTGATATGGACGAAATCGGCACGGCAGTTAAAACACTACAATATTCAGGCTGCGTTGATCTTACCCTGCTGCACTGCGTATCCGGCTACCCCGCCCCGGTGGAGCAGGCCAATCTCGCGGCCATGCAGACCATGAAAGATAAATTCAATTGCAAAATAGGCTGGTCTGACCATACAGTAAGCAAAGCCGTCATCCAGCGGGCAATCCATAAGTATGACGCTCAGGTAATTGAACTACACCTCGATCTTGACGAAACCGGGGCAGAATACAAATTCGGGCATTGCTGGCTGCCGGATCAGGTTGAAAAGATGATCAGAAGCGTTCACGAGAGCCTGGCTGCGGATGGAGACGGAATCAAAATTCCAGTTGAAATAGAATTGCCAGACCGGGAATGGCGGGCCGACCCTGCGGACGGGCTGCGCCCCCTGAAATCAATCAGAAAGACATGGAAAGCAGAATAAATGGCCAGTGCGGACAGTAAAATAAAAACTATTTCAGAGCTTGCAGAAATATCCAAAGAGCTGCGCGAGAGCGGCAAACGGGTAGTACTCTGCCACGGCGTATTCGACCTGCTGCATATCGGACATATCCGCTATTTCAATCAGGCCAAGGAACATGGCGATGTACTAATCGTCACCCTGACCCCGGACCACTTTGTGGACAAAGGACCGGACCGGCCGGCTTTCACTGAAATCTTGCGCGCCGAAGCCCTCGCATCTCTTGGAGAGACCGATTACGTAGCTATCAATGAATGGCCCACTGCTGAAGAAACACTACGCGCCATCCGCCCGCACGTTTATGCCAAGGGCGATGAATTCAAAAATATCGATAACGACCCGCTGGGAAAAATCGGTAAAGAAGCAGACGTGGTCCGCGAAATCGGTGCCGAGCTGGTCTTTACCTCGGACATTGTCTACAGCTCCTCAAACCTGATCAACCGCTATCTGAACCGCAACAATGAAGAGCTGAACGAATACCTGAAGATGTTCCGCAACCGTTACCAGCTTGAGGACCTGCTGGACCATCTGGAACGTATGCATGACCTCAAGGTTCTGGTTATCGGGGATACTATCCTTGATGAATACCAGATTGCTTCCACGCTGGGGAAATCTTCCAAGGACCCCATTCTAGCCCTCAAATACCAGTCCCATGAGCTTTATGCCGGGGGCGCCCTGGCAGTAGCCAATCACGTAGCCAACTTTGCCGGGGAAGTTAGCCTGCTAACCATGCTTGGCGCAAATGACCGTTACGAAGATTTCATCCGCGAAAAACTGGACTCCAAAATCAGCCCCTGCTTTTTCACCCGGCCAAACGGGCCGACCACCCTCAAGCGCAGGTTCATTGACAGCTATTCCCTGAACAAGGTCATGGAAATTTATGTCATGGATGATAGTCCCCTGCCGGATAATGTTGAGCAGGAAATATGCGCTGAGCTGGATAAAATAATTTCCAATTATGATCTCGTGCTGGCTGCGGACTTCGGGCACGGCTTGATCAGCCCTGCGGTTGTCGAACTACTTGCGAAAAAATCCCCCTATCTTGCGGTGAATACGCAGGCAAATGCCGGGAACCGGGGTTTCAACACCATCGGCAAATATCCGCAGATGGACTTTTTCTCGCTGGCAGAACATGAACTGCGTCTTGAAACCCGCGACCAGCTCAATGAGCTGCGCCCCCTGCTCATTGAAACCAGTGAGCAGCTGAACACAAAGATTTCTCTGGTCACACAGGGCAGCCGGGGTTGTTCCCTTTACAATCCGACCAGCGAATTTGTGCGTATCCCCTCCTTCCAGTCCAATGTGGTGGACCGGGTCGGAGCCGGGGACGCACTCTTTTCCATTGCATCCATGTCCGCCTGCATGGGCTTGCATGAAGAGCTGGTCGGATTCTTAGGCAATATTGCCGGATCGCTGGCAGTGCAGATCATGGGCAATGACCGGGCCATAGACAAGCAATCCATGCGCAAATACATAACCGCGACCATGAAATAAAATGAGCAGCAAATACCACCAATTCGACCGCAACAGACTTAAAGTGCTTCCTCTGTCAGAACGCAAAAGTCTGATTGATACCGGGCTTATCGAAGCCCCCAAACCTTGCACAGAAGTTCATCCTTCCCTTAAAGCTGTTGCAGAAGAGCTTGCAATTGCACGGGATAAAAGCAGCTCACGCATTCTTATGATCGGTGCCCATGTAATCCGCTCCGGCATGCAACGTTATATTTTTGACCTCATGGAAAAAGGAATGATCAATTGCATTGCGGTAAACGGGGCCTGTGCCATCCATGACTTTGAATTCGCCCTGCTCGGACAGACCACGGAATGCGTTGCCACCTACATTTCAAACGGACAGTTCGGTCTCTGGAATGAAACCGGGCTTCTCAACGACATTATTTCCCAAGGCAATGCGCAGGGGCTTGGTTTCGGTGAAGCTGTTGGCAAATACATCTACGAAAAGAATCTCCCCCACTCTGAAATAAGCCTCTTTGCCAAGGCTTACGAGCTTGGCATCCCGGTTACGGTTCATGCGGGGATAGGCTACGACATCATCCACGAGCATCCCAATTGTGACGGGGCAGCCATCGGCGAAGCCAGCTACCGTGATTTCCTGATCTTTGCTGCCCAGCTGGAACAGCTTGAACACGGGGTAATCATGAATTTCGGAAGTGCCATCATGGCCCCAGAAATCTACCTCAAAGCCCTAGCCATGGTCCGTAATGCGGCAGCAAGTTCCAACCCCACAAAAACAATTCGCAATTTCACAACGTTAGTATGCGACTTGCATGATCTGCCCGATAAAGTAGGAACCGAAGCCCCTAAGAACGATGCCCAGTATTATTTCCGCCCTTGGAAAACCATGCTGGTCCGCACTGTGGCAGACGGTGGCAAGAGCTACTATGTGCGCGGATTCCATCAGCAGACCATCCCCCAGCTCTGGACCGCAGCCGAAAAACTTTAAGCACCGGGAAATATTTTGTGGAATAAACACACACAAAGATTACAGAATTGCCTCAATTCCATTGAAGTAAGCGGGGCCAACAGAACTCCCGGATGCTGCCCGGACGGTTGTGATCAGGCTTTCACGGTCTGGAAAACAATGACCGAAAAACTACGCGAACAAGGCAAAATTATTTACCTGATCGGCAACGGGGCCAGCGCGTCCATGGCCAGCCACTTTTCCGCCGACCTTGCAAAAAATGCCCATGTTCACACGCAGGTATTCACTGATCTGGCACTTATTACCGCCCTTGCCAACGATATTTCCTACGATCAGGCCTTTGTTGAACCCCTCAAACGCAGACTGACTTCCAATGATATGCTGGTGGCCATCAGCAGTTCCGGCAACTCACCCAATATGCTGAACGCCTGCTGCTTTGCCGCTGAAACCGGACACGCCTGCATTCTCCACTACTGGATGGATTCCGTTTCCGTGCCCCCGACAGAAGGATAAATTATGAACGACAATCTGCGCTTTGATTTCCACAAGCTGCACCCGCGCCGGGTTGCAGAATGGCTGGAGGGGAAAAATATCTCCCCCCTGCACATGGAGGTCTGCCCCAGATGGGCCTGTAACCATCGCTTCCGTTTTTGTAGCTACAATTTCATGAATTACGTGCCCAAATATCTGAACCTTGAAATTTTCCGGGAACGTATTCCCGGAATTGTGACAACTGCCGCATGAACAAAACCAACATTTATCTCTGGAAGCTTCAAAATCCAGACGATCATGTTAGTTTTATTTAAGGCAAAAAGTTAATGTACTTCGCGTATTTGTTCTATGATTTCGCATCTGGCGACCAAAGAAACCAAGTCCCTTTGGAATCCCTATTAGGAAGGTTAGGTTATGAATATTGGAATCGACCTTGATAATACTATCATCTGCTATGACAATACCTTGCATGGGATTGCTCTTGAACGCGGCCTAATTTCCGGTGAAACACCCAAAATCAAAAGAATTATCCGGGATGAGGTACGTTCAAAGCACAGCGAATTTGAATGGCAAAAACTACAGATCGCCATTTACGGAACTCATATGGAGCGGGCGGAACTCATGAACGGGGTATGGAATTTTTTGATTGGCTTAAAAGAACGCGGGATAAAATTTAAAATCATCAGTCACAAGACCCGTTATCCTAACTACGGAGACTGCAAAGTTGACCTGCGTGCGGCGGCAATGGAGTTTTTGCGCCAGCATGATTTTTTCGCTGAATCCGGCTTGGGATTGACTGAGAAGGATGTCTTTTTTTTATCTACTAGGGCGGAGAAAATAGAAACCATTCGCGAGCACAAATGCTCCCTGTTCATCGATGATCTCAAGGAGCTTTTCCTTGAACCAGACTTCCCGGCCCAGACCTCCAAAATTCTCTTCTCGTCAGAATCGAATCTCGACCTGCCCGGCATAACCTTGTTGCCCGATTTTGCGAAGATAAGTAAATTTGTTTTTGAGGGGATTAAATATGGTCGATTCTGATCCCAAAAGACTTGTCCGTAATTTGACCGGGGAAATTCCGGTTAATGCTAAACGCATCTGTGCCGGACGTAACAGCCGGGTCTTTCGGGTGGATTGCGAATCCGGCCGAACCCTGCTGGCTAAATTTTACCTCCAGCCTACAGCGGACGGACATAGCAGATTAGAACAGGAATGGACTGCTTTACAATTCATTAATGAATCCGGACTTAGAAATATTCCCCGCCCGCTTGGCTTTGATGAAACGGTTCAAGGAACTGTCTATTCATTTATACATGGAACTCCAGAGAAAAAAGCAACAGACGAAAACATTCGTGCCATCCTTGCATTTCTCGCCAAACTCAAAGATTTTTCTACTCAAGACAATGCCGCAGTTTTACCCCGCGCTGCCGAAGCGTGCTTCTCCCCTGCTGAATTAGTGGAAAACATCAAACTGCGGTTTGATAAACTGCGCAAACTGCCCGCGCAAGATGAACTATATCAACTCATGCATTCATTTCTGGTGAACGAATTCACACCCAGATTTAAAAAGAGTATCATCAAAGCAGAACAAAAGTTCCCCGGCTGCTTATGGACCAAACCGCTCCAACAACATTATAAGACGCTCAGCCCTTCCGACTTTGGATTTCACAACATGATAAAAAGTGACACAAGCTTCACTTTTGTGGACTTTGAATATTTCGGCTGGGATGATCCTGTAAAATCGACCTCGGATTTTCTGCTACACCCGGCAATGAATTTGAGCGAAAGCCAGATGGTACTTTTCTTTTCCGGCATGGAAAATATTTTTAAAAACGATAAACAATTCATTGTCCGCTTCAAAACATACCTGCCCCTGTTTCGCTTGAAGTGGTGTATGATCCTGCTTAACGAATTTTTGAACCAGCATCTCCAGCGACGGGAGTTTGCTGCCGGGGATATCTCCGACCGCAATGATTTACGGGCTGATCAGCTTGATAAGGCTGAAAATTTCCTTAATAAAGACCAGAAGATACTAACCGCACTGAATTTGCGTAATTAATACACTGGAGAAAAATCTTGGACCAACACTCTAAACAGCTCAGAAAAAACATCGTGGATGTGCTCCACCATGCGGGACGCGGTCACGTGGGTCCGTCCATGTCCTTGGTGGAAATGTTGCGTGTTCTCTATGATTCGGTTCTTAAGTATGATTCCGCAGATCCGCAATCAGTGGTACGAGACAGCTTCATTCTCAGCAAAGGCCACGGCTGTCTGGCCCTTTGCATGCTGGCGGGAAAAAATTCATCCGCGAAGAAGAGCTGTTCAGTTTCTGCTCCTTTGACGGGCTGCTTGGCGGGCAGCGCGGTGGCAGAAATCCTGACTGATGCCTGCCTGCCAAACCCGCTGCGCATAAAACGGCTCTGTTCACCGGACTCCTTCAGCGAAAATTACGGATCGCAGCTGGAGCACTTCGCCCACAACGGCCTGACCGCGGAAAATATTGTTAGTGAAGCCGAAAAACTGCTAGCTTAGACGTTTTTTTATATACAGCGGCAAAACCCTATTAAAAAATTCTCTGGCCTCCGGAAGCAAAATTTTACACCCCAAAAGCGCGCAGCGCAGCATACAACTTATGGCAAATCTACTAAAACTAATCACTCCGCTACACACATCCACCAAACGCGAATACCTGCCGCGCATGGTGGATGATAAAGTAGAGTGCATGCTCAAGGCCAAGGAATACGAATTCGACTACTGGGACGGAGACCGTCGCTACGGATACGGAGGCTACCGTTACCTTGCAGGCTACTGGACCCCGGTGGCTGAGAAACTGATCGAGACCTACGGACTGCATAAGGGTGCACGCATTCTAGATGTGGGCTGCGGCAAAGCATTCCTGCTCTATGAATTGCATAAACTGGGCATGGAAGTGCACGGCTTTGATATTTCCCACCACGGGCTTGAAGGAGCAAAAGACGAAATCCGCGACAAACTGTTCAGACACAAGGCCGAAGAACCGTTTCCATACGCTGACAAGGAGTTCGATCTGGTTATTTCCGTCAATTCCCTGCACAATCTGCCCGTCTTCAATTTCAAAAAAGCCCTGGTCGAAATGGAAAGGGTGGGTCGAAATAAATATCTTTGTGTTGAAAGCTTCCGCAATGAACAGGAATTGTTTAATCTCCAATGCTGGGCCCTAACCTGTGAATCTTTTTTCAGTAAAAAAGAGTGGGAATGGCTTTTCACGGAATTCAATTATTCCGGTGACTATGAATTCATCTACTTTGAATAAACGGGGAACATAATGCAGTTCTACACCAATCTGAAAATTTTCCATTACCAGCACAAACTTGATTCACTGCCCCCGGAATCGGAACGCACTGAAGCACCGATCCACATTCGCATCAAGCCCACCAATGCGTGCAACCACAGCTGCTCTTACTGCGCCTACCGCAACCCGGCCCTGCAATTGGGGCAAGACATGTCCATTGCCGACCGCATCCCTGCAAGCAAGATGAAAGAAATTGTTGCCGACTGTATTGATATGGGCGTCAAAGCTGTAACTTTCAGCGGCGGCGGGGAACCGCTCTGCTACCCACAGTTGGCAACCACCGCCATCAATCTAGCTGAAGGCGGGGTCAGCATCGCCACCCTGACCAACGGCGGCTTGCTGGACGGTGAAGTTGCAGATGTGTTTTCTTCCTTGGGCACTTGGATCAGAATTTCCATGGACGGCTGGGACGGTCCCAGTTATTCACGCTTCCGCTCAGTTGCTGACTATGAATTCTCCAAAATCATGACCAACATAAAAAATTTCAAGAAGCTGAACGGTAAATGCTTTCTGGGCGTCAGCTACCTCATCAACCGAGATAATGCCGAGCACGTCTTTGAAATGGCCCAAAAACTTAAAGATTCTGGAGTTGACAGCATAAAATTTTCCGGCTGTGTGGTCAGCAATGACGGTCACGAAAACAACCGCTATCACGCGCCTGTCTTTGGAAAAATCAAAGAACAGACCCAGCGAGCAAAAGAAGAACTACAATCAGAGGGATTCGAAGTTTTTGATGCCTATCACGAACTGGACGAAAAATTCGACAAGAACTACCAGTGGTGTCCATACCAACAAATTCTGCCCATTATCGGAGCGGACCAGCGAGTCTATACCTGTCAGGACAAAGCCTATAACCTTGATTGCGGAGTACTCGGTTCCATCAAGGATATACGCTTCAAGGACTTCTGGTATAACAACCGGGATAAATTCTTCAAGATCAACCCGTCCAAGCATTGTAATCATCACTGCATTTCCAACGGTAAGAACATGCTCATCCACGATTACCTGAACGCCAACCCCGACCACCTGCCTTTTGTTTAAAGAAAAGGGGACAGCATGAAAATTCTGGTAATCGGGGACGGTGCACTTGGAAATTCAATTGCCCGACATACCCAAAAATCCGAGCATGAACTATTTCAAACTTCGCGCAAGAACAAACAACTCATTCATTTTGACTTAAAAAATGAACAAGAGTTCACTTTTTTACCAAAAACAGACTGGGCGGTTATAGCTGCCGGGATTTCAGGATATAAAGAATGCGCAGAAAGCCCTGAGTCCCGTATAGTTAACGTTGAGCAAACCCTTAAACTTTGCCGCAATCTTCTGGAACGGGGCGCGAAAATACTTTTTCCCTCCAGCACTGCTGTTTTTGATGGCAAAACTACTTTTCCCACACCTGAAACGCCCACCAGCCCGTCCACAGAATATGGCCGCCAGAAAAATGAAGTTGAAAATTTCCTGCTAAAATATCCCGAACAGACAGCTATAGTACGACTGACAAAGCTTCTGGAACGTGACACTCCACTCATTTCCAGTTGGCTGAACGATCTTGCAACAGGGAAAACCATCACACCGTTTAATGACCGAAGTATCGCCCCGGTCCTGTTTGAAGATGCAGCCCTAGCCTGCTGCCGAATAATGGAATACGGAAACGGTGGAGTCTTCCATTGTTCCGGGCCGCAAGAAATCAGCTATCTTGAATTTGCCCACATGGTTTGTAAGCGATCCGGCTTTGACAGCAATCTGATCAAGCCTGCCAGCTGCAACGATTTTTTAGATTACTGCCCGGTTCATTGCGGGCTTGAAACCAGCGCAACAGAAAAATTGATCCAGTTCAAATTTCCCGCCCCTGAGCAGGTTATCGCAAAGCTGCTGCAACCCCGCTGCCTGCTTTGCGGAAGCAGCAAGCTGTATAGCTTTGAGCAATTCAAAGGATTCCCCGGCATAACTTCAGATTGCAAACCATGGGACCGCAGCGGTGAATTCATGCTCTGCAAAGAGTGCGGGCTGGCTCAGAAAAAACTTTCCGCAAAGTGGTTCGCAGACATCAACGAAATATACTCCGGCTATGAAATGTATCCCTTGAGTGCGGGCAGCGAGCCGCTTATTTTTGATAATAACGGGACGGGCACTCCCCGTAGTGGAGTCCTGCTGGACAAGCTCATCGCTGCGCTTTCCCTACCTGAAAAAGGGCAAATGCTTGATGTGGGTTGCGGCAACGGAAGCCTATTGCAACAATTTCATCTACGCCGTCCCAAATGGAAACTCAGCGGACATGAGCAGTCCGCACAAAGGGAAGAGATCCTGCACCTGCCCGGAGTAGAAGCCTTTTACTCTGGAGCACTGGATAAGATTGACCGCAAGTTCGACCTGATCACCATGACTTATGTAATTGAACATCTTACTAATCCGGTTAGCGTACTCAAGCAACTGATTGGCTTGTTGCGGGAAGACGGACAGCTCATGATCCACACTTCATCTTTTGAAAACAATCCCTTTGATCTCATGGTCTGTGATCATTGCTCTCACTTCACCCCCGGTACTCTCGAATTTCTGGCAACACAGGCCGGACTGAAGATTACCGGAAGAACCGACCAGTGGCTGGCTAAAGAAATCGGCTTTACTGCCCGCAAGGGATTAACTCATCAGCCCCCGATCCGGGTTGAAAATAATCTGCAAAGTATGAACAATTCTCTAGGCTGGCTAAATCAACTGCGCCGCAAGGCAAAACAACTCTGCGCAAAACAAAAAGTTGGAATCTTCGGTACAGCCGTAGCCGGCACTTGGCTGGCTGCATCCCTTGATGAGGCTTCCTTTTTTGTTGATGAAGATTCGAGCAAACAAGGACAAACCCATATGGACCTGCCCATAATCACACCAGACAATATTCCACAGGGTGCAGCAGTAATCATGGGCTTCAACAAAGAACTGGGCACACGCATTGTCCGGCGGTTGAATAATTGCTATCCCCATATAAATTTTATTATTCCGGACTGATAAAGATACCGACAACCCGCACACGGAGACATAGATGAGCACTGACATACTTCTGGATCAGGCAGCCAAACATCTGGCTGATAAAGACTACATCGAAGCAGAAATAGCGCTTAAAAGGGTGCTCAAAAATGAAAGCCAAAATACGCTAGCGATTAAACTGATTGCAGAGCTGGCTCTAAAATGCGACCGCCCCGAAATCGCAGTTAACTACTTTGAAAAATATATGGATATCGCCGAGCCTGATCTCGACACATCATTACAAATTGCTGAACTTTTCGATCAGCAAGAGAGGCATCATCAGGCAGGGGAATTGATCACCCATGCCCTTCAGCTCGCCCCCAATGATGAAAAGATCAAAAAAAAATACCTGCAACACGCTTACAACGCTGCCGACATGGAAGCTTTTCCCTGTGAAGAATTTGTGGACAACAGCGTTCAACGGACTAGAGACCAAATTTTCTTCCACTCCATCATCGTAGTTTTTGGTGAAGAATTCACCGACTTATTCGCTAACTATATCCTACCTACTCAGCTCGGCCCCGGAAATATCGAAGCTCTCAATGCTGAAACACGCTCTTTATACATAATTTACACGACTCCACAGGATAGCAAGGTCATTAAAAACTCCCCCGCCTTTGCTGAACTTAACAAAATAATGGATGTACGGATCTATTGTGTTGATCTTGATGTCATCGAAAACACAGGAAAGTACCACTATATGGTGCAAGGCCACAAACACGCCATCCACAAAGCCCATTGGGAAGGAGCGCGGGTCATATTCCTTGCCCCTGACGGTGTTTTTTCTTCTTCCACCTTCCGCAATCTGTACCAACGCACAAAAGAAGGCTACAAGGCCATCATGATCGGAACGATGCGGGTGGTTAAAGAAGATTTCCTGCCTCTGATGAAGGAACGTTTCTTTGCGGAAGATACAATTGAAGCTCCTATCAAAGCCCGGGATCTTATAAATCTGGTCATTAAGAATCTACATCCCGACACCCGTAATGCCATCATGGGAGCTGAAAAAACCAACGGCTGGCCCTCTCAGCTGCTTTGGGAAATTCCGGGCGAAGGAATTCTGTCTCGAAATTTCCATCTGCACCCGCTCATGGTTCACCCGGAAGAACTAAGCGTATTTCACGGAACTGTTGATGACGATTGCGTGCGCAATATCTGCAAAAACATCGAAGAGGTATATATCACCCGCGATTCTGATGAAATGACCGGATTTGACCTCAGCCGGAAAAAGGTACGGACCATCGAACTCAATGACCCCTTCAATATCGGCTATACCGCCGCTTGGGCGAAAGACCATGCGGATGAATTCCATTGGCAATATTTTGAGCACGAAATCCGCTTTCACAATGGAAAATCAGGTCCATTATGGGAAAATTTTTCACTCGAAGCTGCTGAACTGGTAACGGAAATTAAAAATGCAGGTAACAATGAAGATGAACATTTTTTCCCCGAAGTTCTGGCTGATTACGACCTGCACTTTCCGCCGCTGACCATTGATTCCGTCTGCTTCCAGCCCACATCGAAATGTAATCTCAGCTGCGTCTACTGTCCCCAACACTGGAATGAAGATAAGGGCAGTGAAATGGATGACAAACTACTGCGCCGCATTCTGGATTACATCAAAGAAAATGATGTGATCCAATCCACCATTGGATTTTACGGGGAAACATTGATCAGCAAGAACTGGCTCCGGATATGCGAGGAATTACTCAACGAGGAAGTAAGCCTAAATATCTGCTCAAATTTCAATATGAAGTTAAGCACTGAGGACTGCCGGGTACTGAGCAGGTTCCAGCATCTGCAACTTAGCATTGACTCCTCGGACAGTGAAATGTTGAAAGCAATCCGCCCCCCGGCAAATCTTGCGAGAATGCTGCACAACATGCACAAAATCCGTGCAACAGCCATTGCCGATGACCGACCGGCCCCCATTTTCCAATGGGCCTGCACCCTCTCTGACCGGATTGCCTCACAACTGCCGGACTTGGTTGCACTTGCATCATCCAACAATGTCCCCCAAATAAGTTGCAACGAACTGGTTTATTTTGATGACCGCCAACTTCCGTTAAACAGTATCTTCAACCTCAAAGGTAACGAATTTCGCACGGCTATTGAACAAATTAACAAAGCCCGCAAATTGGCTGAAAAACATGATATAAGAATGAGTGTCCTTCCCGCATGGGACGATATGGTCCAGAGCAGGCTTGCTGAAGACCGGGCTATGGAAGAATTCGGTGTAGAACTCAATATAGCAGCAACCCCGGTCAGACTCTGTGAAAAAATGAATAATATTCAGGGAGAAGGCCGCATGTATCAACAAAAAAAAGCCGTTCCCGGCCCCGGTGAGACACGGGCCTGCTTGTTTCCATGGAACTCAGCTTACGTAATGCCCAACGGTGATTTACATTCCTGCTGCATCCGAGGGCAGGTCATGGGTCGAGTAGACGATGAAACATCAATCAGAAAAGCCATGCACAGCGCGGACTATACAGACCTGCGCAAACAACTTATCACCGGAAACATCACTGATCCGGCCTGCCTTAACTGCCACATCACCTACATTATTCCGGTCCGGGAGCTTAAACGCAGGGTAGCGAACATGATCCGCTCCAGCATGGGAAAATAAAACCAAAAAAGACCTGTTCTCAACGAAGAACAGGTCTTTAAGTTAATAAGTACATTAGGCCCGAAAGCTACTTGCGGCCTTTGCCACTTCCCCCTGCGCTACGCACAAGGACGGGGCTGCCGTGGCGGTGACAATGTTTACGCTTAGCAATGAGAGGCAGGAACAGAAGTGTGCCGATAGCTCCGAAGAGCGCGAGTCTGGCTAATGTGGTCATGCTGTTTCCTTCGCAGCTTCTTTGGTTTCTTTGGAAACAAGGGAGCTGCCTTTTTCACGGGCCTGTTCAGCCAGAGATTTCACATCTTCCCTAATGGTTTCGTATTGCTTAACAGTCCAATCCTTGGCCTTCAGTCCGGCTTTAACAGTACAGACTGCGACAGGACGAACTTTTTCTGATTTAACGGCATAACTGGCCAGAACCCCGGCAGTGGCTCCAGCTGCAAAAATGGCTATTCTTCCCAGAGACATAAAAACCTCCTTTGGCTTACATTTGAGTTCAGATTATCTCTCCTGAAAGAACTGCGCAAAGCCTGAATCCAAATATCACTCTCAATTTTTATGAATCTCATTTGTCCCACTTTCACGCACAGCATTAATAAAATTACAGACTGCTGGAAAACCATCCTTGGGCATGTAAATTAAATGTAATTCAATGGACGGAAAATCCCCGGTCAAACTTTTAAAAACTACCCCCTGCGGCCTTCGGTTGGCCATACTTTCCGGGACAATCCCAACTCCCATACCGGCGGCAACAAGAGAAACAGTCGCACTTTTACGGGCAGCTTCCTGCACCACATCAGGCACAAACCCTGCCTCAGCAAAAACCCTCATCCACTCATCATATAGCCGAGGCTGCTCTGCGCGGGGGAAAAATATAAGCGGCTCTCCGGACAAATCAGAAACATCCACGCTTTCCATTTCAGATAAATGATGCCCCGTCGGCAGGACCAGAGCATATGATTCACGATGAAATAATTCACACTCTAGATCTGAAACATCATGCCGAAACAGCCGGACTACCCCAGCGTCAATCTCGCCATCACGCACAGCCTTGAGCTGGTCGTTGGTAAACATTTCCCGCAGATTTAAACGAACAGCAGGATAACTGGCCTTGTACTCTCGAATAATTTCTGCCAGCGAAGTCTCAAGTGCCGGACCGATATACCCAAGAGACAACTGACCACCCTGCCCGGAAGCGGCATCCAACAGCTTAGCCTCGGCCCGTTCAATTGAACGCAGGATGGCCCGCGCATCGCGCAACAATGATTTTCCGGCTGCGGTCAGGAAAACTGAACGCTTATTGCGCTGAAAGAGCTTCACTCCAAGCTCATCCTCAAATTTCATTATCTGCTGGCTAAGCGGCGGTTGTGAGATATGAAGCCGTTTAGCAGCTCGTCCGAAATGCAACTCTTCAGCCACAGCCAGAAAATATTTCAGTTGTCGTGTCTCCATGAGTAATATCTAACAGATATTACTCTAATCAAAAAGATATATTCGACATATTTATCACCCGCCAATATTTATACGCTCATCCACCAACACAAAATAACCGGAGATAACTATGTCTGGAAAAATCATCTTAAAAAAACTGGGCAACAGCGACATCAAGATTTCATCTATCGGTCTCGGCTGCATGGGTTTGAGTGAATTTTACGGAGAACCAGCATCAGAAAAGCAAGGCTGCAAACTTATCCACCATGCTCTTGATCAAGGTGTTAATTTCTTTGATACCGCAGACATGTACGGCGGGGGACATAACGAAAAACTGCTGGCAAAAGCCATAAATGGACGCCGGGAAGAAGCGGTAATCGCCACAAAATTCGGCATTGTACGCGAAGATGGCGAATATGCCCGGGCGATCAGCGGCAAACCTGAGTATGTGCGCAAGGCCTGCCACGAAAGTTTGCGCCGTCTGAAAACTGATTACATCGATCTCTATTATATCCACCGCGTTGATATGAATACGCCTATTGAAGAGACCATCGGAGAAATGTCTAGGCTTGTGGAGGAAGGTAAAATCAGGTCCATCGGCATATCGGAAGCTTCCGCAGAAACCCTAAGCCGCGCGCACGCGGTGCACCCGCTTTCCGCCCTGCAATCAGAATATTCCATGCTTACCCGTGACCCGGAAGAAGAAATACTGGGACTGACCCGCGAACTTGGAATCAGCTTTGTGCCTTACAGCCCCATCTGCCGGGGATTGCTCAGCAACTGGACCCCGTCAGAAGACAAAACCGATTTCAGGAACATACTGCCCCGTTTTCAGGGAGAAGCATATAACAGCAACAAATCAATCGCCGAAACCCTCAACCGCATCGCCGAGAACAAAGGCTGCACACTGGCTCAGCTTTCACTGGCCTGGGTTTGCGCACAGGGAGAGAACATCATTCCCATTCCCGGAACCACAAAAATCAAAAATCTTGATTCCAACATCGGTGCAGCGCAGATAGATTTAGATAAAGACGATCTTGCTGCTATTGAAAAGATCCTCGCGGCTAACAAAGTGCAAGGAAACCGCTATACTGATGAAGGTATGAAGGGTGTGAATGTGTAAAGAAAAGGCCCTAGCTTGGGCCTCTCTTTTGAACAACAAACAATTTCATTAAACTATGAAGAGTACGGACTCCTTCTCTCACCAAAAGCAGATAAATTATACTGCCCAGCTTTGCAGTCATCAAAGATAAAATTATAATCCATTGAATGGAAAAAAGATGTTTTCTGTATCAATTGCTGAAATTTTGTTTCGACTGCCCCCTCAAGATAATCATTACCGGATAAGGCGTGATAGTACAGTACACCATACTCATAACTTGTTAGCTGTGCCCTTAATATTGCCACGTAATCATTGGGACTCGAACACGGACAGCGACTTACATATTTTAAAATTTGATATAGATGTTTAAAATACACATGAAATTCATAATTTGTATAACTATCAAAAACTTTATGAATACTTTCATATAGAAATTGTTCGCTTCCTTTTTCAACTGCTATCTCACCAGAATCCTCTCGTAAAAAATCAAACTCAAGCCCAAACTCCTTGGCAAAATTTTCTGTAAAAAATTCATTATTAGACCGAGTCACATTGAATTATTCAAACACATGTAGTCAAGGACAATTATTTAGCAACAACAAAAGACACTCTTAAACATAAAATTGTTGCTTTTTTAACAGGGTTGTTTATTCTATGTGATAGAGAAAGATGTAAAAATTCTTTCAAAAAACCAAATAGAATGGAGATAAAAAATGCACTCTTGCACACCTCCACAGCCTACGGAAAAACCAAAGGTTGAAATAGAAAATATAGCTTTAAAAATTAGAAATGAATTCTTTCAATCTGATATGCCAACATCAAAAAAGTTGGCCAAAATGATAGAAAGACTGAATGGAAAAGTCTTATTTTTAGAAAATACGACACGAACAGAATCAATTGAAGCTGAAAATGGAAAATTCACTATTTTCCTTCCTCATGGAACTTCAGTTGTCAGAGATAATTTCACTATTGCCCACGAATTAGGACACTACTTTCTACACCTAAAAGATCGAGTTACTGGAACCTGCGAAACAATATCCTGCAACAGAGGTGGCAGTGATCGTCTTGAGTGGGAAGCCAATTGGTTCGCAGCAGAACTTTTAATGCCTAAACAGGAATTTGGGCAGAAAGCAAAAGAATTGCAATATAACCATGAAGATCTTGCTGACTACTTTGGGGTATCAAGTGCCGCGGCAAGAGTTCGGCTAAAATCATTAAATCTCATATAAACAAAAAAACTCTTGGCGAATCGCCAAGAGTTTTTTTGTTTAAACTAGTCTAAAACCTGTATCACATACTACAGCTTAATCAAAGTCAGCAGCATCTTGAACCGTTCCCGCGCCTCAAGGCCGTGGGGAATATTTGCGGGCATGACGATTGATTCACCTGCCGCCACGTTGAAGACTTCGCTGCCGATAGTCACTTCGGCGACTCCGTCCAGCACCTGCACCATGGCATCGCCCGGTGCGCTGTGGGTGCTGATTCCTTCCCCGGCATCAAAAGCAAACAGGGTTAGAGAAATCTGCTTGACCTGTGAAAGGGTTCTGCTGACCACCTGCCCTTCCTGGTAAACCACCAGCTCAGTCAGGTTCAGCACCTTGTTATGGTCAATATTCTTTATGGTTACGTCCTTAAGATTCTTGAGTTCTAAGTCAGCCATATCAACCTCCATATAAAAGGTCGGGTTTGGGTTCTGGTTGAATTTATCAACCGCTACGGCTTATATTTCACACAAAGAAAGTAGGATTTATATGATGTAAGTCAACATACCTATTTTTCTTTCTCAAATACATAATACCCCACCGGAATTACAAGCAGTGTAAACAGGGTTGATGCAAACAACCCGAAGATTAACGCCCATGCCAGCCCCGAAAAGATCGGGTCAAGAGTGATAGGCCATGCACCCAAGGCGGTGGTTGCCGCAGTAAGAACAATAGGCCTCAGCCGCACGGAACCGGACTTGATGATGGCATCCTTTAATTTCATCCCCTCGGCAACGGACTGGCGGATAAAGTCTATGAGTACCAAAGAGTTGCGGATGACAATCCCGCCCAATGCGATCATGCCAATCATGCCTGTAGCGGTAAAGAAGACCGGATCGACAAAAGCCTCGCCAACAAAACCCTGTACAGTCCCGGCACTAACAACATTAAGCAGCCAGAATCCGGGCATGATGCCCAGCAGGGTTAACGGGATGGCGCACATTATCAAAAGCGGCATACCGAATGAACCGGTTTCCACAATGAGCAGAATGTAAATGCCCAGCAGGGCCGCGCCGAATGCAAGGCCGAGGTCACGGAAAACATCAAGGGTGATCTGCCATTCGCCCTCCCCGGCCCAATCGGACCAGATAAACGGAGGCAACGGGTCTTTATCAAGCTTGCCCTGCATGTCGATAATAGCTTCACCCGGTGCACGCCCGGCCATTTCCGCAAACAAGTAAACTACACGCTTAAGATTTTTATGATAAACAGGCTGTTCCCGGCTGATTTCAACCAGAGTCCCCAGCTCTGCCAGCGGGACTGATTTGCCCTCGGCAGTGCGCACCTTGAGCTGCTCAAGCGAGGACACATCAGCCCGGCGCAAGAGCGGCAGAATGAGCCGCACGGGAAGAGGATTGCGCTCGCCATATTCATGGACAGTTGCCGGAACCATGCCCGAAAGAGCCATTTGCAAAGTACCCACCACGTCACGGGCACTGACTCCATGCAGAGCCGCTTTCTCCTTATCGAGTACAAAATCGACCATGGTCTGATCCGCCTCAGTGGATGTGTCGATATCCACCACTCCGGGTTCCTCTTCCATGATCCCTGCAATCTGCTGCGCCCCTTCAATAAGGGCGGAGTAAGGGCGGTCCTCAGCACCGTAGACTTCAGTTGTGATAGTGGAAATGACCGGAGGTCCGGGCGGGGATTCCACAATCTTAATATTCGCGTTGTTGCGCTGGGCAACCTGTTCCAGCTCATTACGCAAACGGAGCACAATGGCGTGGCTCTGCTCTTCACGTTGGGATTTGTCCGCAAGATTGACCCGAATGTCGGCCATATGCCCACCCTCGCGCCAATAATAATGCCGGACCAGCCCATTAAAATCCATGGGAGACGGTTCGCCCGCATAAGTCACATAATTGGTTACTTCGGGTACGGTTTTAAGAACCTGCTCCAGTTCGCGGACCACCCGGTCAGTCTGCTCAAGGGGAGTCCCTTCATCCATATCGATGACAATCTGGAATTCATTCTTGTTGTCAAAAGGCAGCATTTTTAGCGGCACCATCCTCAATCCGGCAAGAGCCATGGAAAAGATCAGCCCGACCACGATCACTCCCACCAACATCCAGCGGCGTGCGCGGGATTCCAGAAAAGGGGTAATGATCCGGGTATACATGGTTTCAATACGTCCCGGACCGGAAATGGTTGTTACAGCTTTCGGTTTCAAATCCTTCAGCAAACGGAAAGCCAGCCATGGAACAATAGTCAGGGCGCAGATCGTGGAAAAAATAACAGTCAGCGGCACGTTTGCGGCCATGGGAGCCATGTACGGTCCCATCATCCCGGTGATAAAGAAGAGAGGCACAAACGAAACAATAATCGCCAGCGTAGACATAATAACCGGAGGGAGCACCTCGGAAACAGCATCAAGAGTAGCCTCGGACGGCTTCTTCTTTTTCATAAGGATGTGCCGCTGGATATTGTCCACATTGGTGATGGGATCATCCACCACCAAGCCGAGGGAAAGAATGAGCGCAAAAAGGGTAACCCGGTTGATAGTGTAGCCGAGCAGGTAGTTGACAAACAGAGCCAGCGAAAAACTGATCGGTACGGCAAGGGCGACCACCGCAGCCTCGCGCCAGCCAAGAGTCAAAGCCAGCAGGATAACCACCGTAACCACGGCAAATCCCAATGAACTGAGCAGCTCGTCAACCTTTGCATCGGCAGTTTTGCCGTAATCGCGGGTAACCTGCACCTCAATTCCGGCAGGTAGAATAGCCTGCTTTAACTGCTCCATACGTTCAAGCACGGACTCGGCAACCTTAACCGCGTTAGTTCCTTTTTTCTTGGAAAATGCAATGGTCACTGCCGGGCGGGAAGCCTGTTCCGAGTCCTGTCCTGCATTTGTCAAATACATACGCGAAAAGCCGATGCGAGAATAAGAATCAGCTTCCTGCGGACCATCGATAACTTCAGCCACATCGCGCAAGTAGACCGGACGGGAATTGAATACTCCCACCACCAGATTACGCACATCGGCAGCATCTTCCAAAAAGGAATTTGCAGCTACGGTCACTTCACGATTGCCGGAAAGGACTGACCCAGCAACAGCAGACTGGTCAGCACCTTCAAGTGCTCCAGCTATTTCCAGCGGGGAGATATTGAATCCAGCCATACGTTCGGGCAGCAACTCCACCCGGACCTCGCGGGAACGTCCGGAAACAAGAGAAACACGGGAAAGATCTTCAACTTCAGCCAGCCGGGAAGCAAATTCTTCAGCCACTCTACGCAATTCAAAATCGGAAATATTCTCGCGCCCGGCGGCAGGATTCATGGACGGATAGAGAGTCAGAGCCACGATGGGAACATCATCAATTTCAACAGGCTTGATAACCCAGCTGGAAACGATCCCCGGCGCAATATCATTATTTTTGGTAATGGCATTATGCAGCTTAATCAGAGATTCTTCACGGTCCTCTCCCACAAAAAAACGGACCGTAACCATGGAGGAATCGCGCCGGGAAATGGAATAAACATACTCCACGCCGTCAATCTGCCAGAGGATACGCTCAAGCGGAGTGGTGATCAGCTTTTCCACCTCTTCCACCCCGGCACCGGGAGCCTGAACGATGATATCAGCCATGGGCACCACAATCTGCGGCTCCTCTTCACGCGGAGTCAGCTGCACAGCAGCCACGCCAAGCAAAAGTGCGCCAATGACCAGTACCACGGTCAATTTAGAATGCAGAAAAAAACGGACAGCCGACGCAATCAACCCTTGGGCTTTTTCGGGCGAAGACATTACTGCTGCCCTCCGGCTACGGGCAGATCATAACCAACAATTTCGTTACCGCTCAGTCCAGAAAGAATCTCCACTTTGCTGCCAGAACTTGCACCGCTTCGCACATATACAGGTTCCCAAACCTCACCGCTTTGTACCAGCACGGTCTCAAGCTGACCTACTCGGGACACGGCCTTTGACGGAATAAGTACAACCTCTCTCTTTCCCACCGGAATAAGCAGACGCCCGAACATGCCGGGATATAATCCGGGCAGGGGATCTAGTCCGGCCTTGACCAGAAAGGTACGGGTCAGAGGATCGGCAGAAGGAACAACTTCCTCCACAACCGCTTCGGCCCGCTCACCAAGAGCCTGAATATCTACCGCAAGCTTCTGACCGATACGCACCTGACCGATAACGCCTTCACGCACAAGGGCTTCCAGACGCAAAGCCCCTCCGGTCTGGATCAACATGAGCGGTTTGCCGGGAAAAGCAAGATCCCCCGGTTCGACCATGCGTTTCGCAACCTCGCCGTCAGCCGGAGCTGCTATGGTTGTATACCCAAGCCCGATACCGGCAGCCTCCACGCCTCTGCGGGCCTGCCGGACCCCGGCGGAAGCAGCGTCCAAACCGTCTTCGGCCTGTGCCAATCCGGCCTTGGCTTTGAGGTAGGCGGCCTCCACCCGGTCAATTTCATCACGGGTGGCGACCTTATCGGCAAAAAGCTTCTTCATCCGCTTCCATGTAGCTGTTGCCGTATCGGATTCGGCTTTAGCTGCGTTGATGGCTTCGCGGGCCTGACGCTCGGCAGCCTCCGCAGATTTAAGCCCCTGCCGGGCACTCTCCAGCCGAGTCTTAAATTCACGGCTGTCCAGTACAATGAGCTTATCTCCTTTGCGGACCTTCTGCCCGGAGCGGACCAGAACCCTGAGAACCTTTCCGGTAACCTGTGATTCAATGGAAGCTTCGGTCTCAGGACGCACGGTTCCCACTGCTTCATAAACAACCGGGACAATTCCGAATTCAGCAACAGCGGTTCCGGCCGGAACGTCCACACTTCGCGTTGAGACAATACGCCCCCTTTCGATCATCCCTGACTCGAAAGAGCCTGTCATCCAAAGAACCAGAAACATTATGGCTGCGCCAAGCATAGCAACCAGAACACATTTTTTAGTCATAACCAACTCCGGTAAAACAATATGATCTGCATGAAATAAGAATTATTTAAACATTTATACAACCGTTAAGCGACTGTTTCAATTACAAACATTTCTAAAGCACCTAAAAAAAGAAATCATTAAGACTCGTCTACGTAAAAAAACACAACCAGTTCACAATATATTAATTTTTCTGTATTGTGCCTATGCTTTTAATCAGTTTAAAACAAAAGAATATATTTTCGGAGAATAGATGAACGCCAAAAAAATGCCAAAGGATGCTAACCGTTACAGGTTAATCTTTGATTTTTCTCCGCTGGCAATGATCCACTTTGACAAAACCGGAACTATTCTAGACTGCAACCAAAAATTTATTGAACTAATGGGGGCAGATAAAGAAAAACTTATCGGGTTTAATACGGTACGCCAGAGCAACCCCAAAATGAGTGCTGCTTTAAAAAAAGCAATCCAAGGTGAGAAATCCGAATACGAAGATATTTACACTTCCGTTACGGGCAATAAAACCACATACATCCGCGCTGTGTTCAACCCTGTGAACAAAGGGACTAATCCAACCGAAGTAATTGCCACTCTTGAAGATATTACTGACCGTAAAAAAGTTGAACAAAAACTTGCGGAAAGCGAAAGAAGACACCGCCTTGTCTTTGACCATTCCCCCCTTGGTTTAGTCCGCTGCGACACAAAAGGCCGTGTTATCGACTGCAACCAGAAATTCATAGACCAGATGGGCTCCACACGGGAAAAACTGATTGGTTTCAATGTCGTCCAAAACAGCCCCCGAAAAGTATCTGAAAAATTACGCATGGCCATAAACGGAGAAGCAACGGAGTACGAGGACTATTACACTTCCGTGACCGGAGGCAAAACAACTTTCATCCGGGGAATGTTTAACCCCATTGCTCCGGACAATCCACCAACGGAAGTGATCGGGGTAGCCGAAGACATCAGCGAACGCAAAAAGGTTGAAGAGAAGCTGGCAAAAGCGGAAGCCCGCTTCAAAATAATGGCGGAAAACACCAAGGATCTTATTTACCGATTTTCTGTCCCGAATAGAGTATTCAAATACGTCAGCCCAGCTTGCCTTGAGATGACCGGATATCCGCCGGGAACATTCTATGACAACTCACAATTTTTCTTTGATATGGTCCACCCTGATTCACAAGAATTCATGCACCAGCAATGGTATGACATGGCTTCCGGAAAAATGGCCCCCCTTGTTGAATACCGGATTATCGACCGCTACGGAAAGGTAAAATGGCTGCAACAAAGCAATGTCCCGTTCTACGATGAACAAGGCAATCCGGCTATGGTGGAAGGCATTGTCCGCGATGTTACTGAATTAAAGGATGCTCTTGAACGAGTGGAGCAGGAAAAAGCAAGGGCAGAAGCGGCAAGCAGAACCAAATCAGAATTTCTGGCCAACATGAGCCACGAAATCCGTACCCCCCTGAACGGAATCATGGGAATGCTGCAACTCATGGACACTGACACCCCGGCTGCAAAGCAGGAAGAATACACTAACGCGGCAATGCAGGCTTCTAAACGGCTGAACAACGTTCTTTCCGACATTCTTGATCTGGCCCGGGTAGAAGCGGGGAAGCTTACCCTTTATAATAATGAATTCAAGCCTATTGACGAGATGAAACATGTCTTTGAACTTTTCGAAGTCACTTCTCGCCATTCCGGGGTTAAGCTTGAACTCAAAATACCCCGCAAATTCCCGGAGATTGTCAGCGGAGACCCGGCCCGTTTGCAACAGATTCTGACTAATATTGTAGGTAATGCTTTAAAATTCACCCACGAAGGACACGTCTCAATTGGAGCACAGATGCTGCCCCACAGCACTCCGGGGCACTGCCATCTCCTATTTATTATTGAGGATACCGGAGTAGGAATCGCAGACGACAAAATGAATCTGCTATTCCAATCTTTTACACAGGCCAGCGAAGGTTACACCCGCCAGTATCAGGGGGCAGGTCTGGGATTATCCATATGCAAGAGACTCGCAGAGCTTATGGGCGGAACCATTGCTGTGGACAGTGCCGCAGGGGAAGGGACCACCTTCTACATATCCCTTCCCTTTGCCATACCCGATTGCAAAACCTTGTATCATGAACAACCAGCCACCGAACCCAAAACTACAACCTCATTTGATAACTACCGTATCCTTATAGCTGAAGATGAAAAAGTGAACAGGCTTTATACCAAACAATTCCTTGAACAGCTTGGCTTCACAGTGGAAACGGTTACAGACGGGCAGCAGGTGCTGGATAAATTATTCTATGAGGATTTCAACCTTGTACTCATGGATGTACAGATGCCTGTGATGAACGGTATTGAAGCTACGCAGGCCATCAGACGCGGAGAAGCCGGGGCACACAACAAACGAATCCCGATCATCGCTATCACCGCCTATGCCATGCAGGGAGACCGGAACCGCTTCATTGAAGAAGGCATGAACGACTATATAGCAAAGCCGGTAGTCAAAGAGGAACTTCACAAAACAATCATGAAAACTTTGCAACGGGGTTAACCTGAAGAACTACGCCAGCATAACAGGTTGACGAACAACATCTATAAGTGAAATACATTCTTTTATGGGGATAAATACGGGGAATTTTAAAAATCTGGGAAACTCTTATGAAGAGGGTTCCAATGCCGCCCTGCTCTCGGCGATTGCCCGGAGCGCGGAAGAACTCACATCCGGCAAAGGCTGGCCTGACGGGGTAAACGACCTTCTGGCTGCTCTGGGCCGAGCCACAGGGGTGAGCCGGGTCTGGATCTTCCAGACTATCGCAGTAACTGACACCCACATTACCCAGAACTACACTTTTGAATGGGCAGCCGCCCCTCGTTATAAACAACTGGGTATGCCCATGTTCAGTATGTTTACCAACAAGATCGAGCGCCCGGAATACCGGGAGACCATCCAGAGCAGGTTGCGCGGAGAATGGCAAAAGATTGTCACCAACCAGTTGCAGCCGGGCTGGCTGAGGGACAGTCAGGAAATTCAGAAAATCAAATCCATGCTGACCATTCCGGTCATGGTTGAAAATCAGTGGTGGGGAACCCTCGGTTTTGACGATTGTGAACGGGCCTACGACTGGTCGGACGTGGAAATAGCCCTGCTAAAAACAGCCGGATACCTTATTTCAAACGCAGTACTGCGCGACAGGCTCAGTGCCAAACGCAGGCAGTTCAGCATTCTCAAGCAGCTTACGGACAGCAGCGTCTGGGAATTCGATTTCAAGACCGGACAGATCTGGTGCTCACCGGAACTTCTCCATTCTGTCCCGGTGCCCACTGAGAACATCCGCTTTTCACTACATCAGGCACTGCACATGATTCATCCGGAAGACCGCCGCCCGCTACTCTTCTCAGTCAGAAAATACCTCGAGGGCAACCGCCAAAAAGTATTCCGTTTTGATATGCGGCTTTTCACGGATTGCGGGGACCTGCGCTGGGTGGAATTGATAGGCAATACACGCAGTAACGAGGACGGCAAGCCGGAACAACTGGCCGGAATACTGATCGATATACGAAAACGTAAACGTGAGGAGGAGCGGCTACGCGAGGAAGCAGTCACCGATCCGCTCACCGGGGTTACCAACCGCCGGCTGTTCGAGCACCGTCTACAGGAGTTCATCGATTACTCCATCAACGAAGGAACTATTTTCACTCTACTCTTTTTTGACATCGACCATTTCAAAAAACTCAACGACAGCTACGGACATCAAGCCGGTGACCAGGGCTTGCGACACATAGTGGGAATATGCGAATCCCAGCTGCGCAGAAACGACCTGCTGGCCCGTATTGGAGGAGATGAATTTGCTCTGCTCCTGCCTGCAACGAATCAAGACACAGCCGTTACCATCGGTAAAAGACTTATCCGGGCAGTGGAGTCAACTCCTTTCAAATTCGAAGCAAACACCCACCACATGACCATAAGCATCGGACTGGCCTGCAATGAAGACAGACTTACAACCCCGGCGCAACTGATTGAAATCGCCGATGCCGCCCTTTATGAAGCAAAACAAAACGGACGGAACAGATTAGCGACCCTGACCGGCTGTATAATCCGCTAATCCGAACTGAACGAAATTTGACTTTTTAAAAAATACCGGATTAGTTAGACACAAACAAACACGCTGGAGGAGATATGATCACCAGAATCGGAGCTGCATTGATCATTGCAGTACTTATGATTTCTTCCCTTGGCTGTGCGAAAATCGGCAAAGCCACAGGTCAGGCCGTTAAGGAAGTCAAGGAAATGCCCGGCGAATTCCATGAAGGCTACAAAGAAGGCCGGAGTTCCAAAGAAGACAACATGTAGTTTTAACACATAATTTTGCAGACAAGGGGCTTTTAGCCCCTTTTTGCTTGATACAGAGTTTTTACGGACAAAATATGTCACAAATTGCTTTAATCACCGGAGCCAGCAAAGGCATCGGCGCGGCCATCGCCCTGCAACTTGCCGAAGACGGCTACGATATCTGGCTTAATTACCGTAGCGATGATGCAGGTGCGGAAAAAACAGCAGCAGCCATCCGCGAAATGGACCGAGAATGCACCCTGCTCAAATTCGACGTAACCGATGAGGAAGAGGTAGAGAACGCGCTATCCCCCCTGCTGCAAGCAGAAGTCCCCTACATCGTGGTCAACAATGCCGGGTTTGCACGGGATTCCATCATGATGATGATGTCTTCCGATGACTGGAACAAAGTGCTGCAAGTCCACCTAAGTGGTTTCTTCAATGTGACCAAACCTGTTGTTTCGCGCATGCTGCGCAAAAGGACCGGACGTATCATAAATATAGCCTCCACTTCCGGTGAAACCGGCGTAGCTGGACAGACCAACTATTCCGCTGCCAAAGCCGGACTCATCGGGGCCACCCGCTCGCTGGCTGTGGAAGTTGCCAAACGCAATATTCTGGTCAACGCGGTCACCCCCGGATTCATTGAAACGGATATGGTTGCTGAGCTTCCTGTGGACCAGATCAAACAACAGATTCCACTGAAAAGGCTGGGGACCCCTGAAGAAGTGGCCGGAGTGGTTTCATTTCTTTGCTCAGACAAGGCCGGCTACATCACCGGACAGACTATCGCTGTTAACGGCGGAATTCATACTTAAAGAAAACAACAAAAATAATTTTTCCTTAAAATAAATATGAATTTATTTTAAGAGCGTCATACTTAATTTCACGGAGTTTTTTACTTGCATAAAGTGGCAATAACAGGGATCGGAGCCATTTCGGTTCTGGGATCGGATCTTGAAACCATTGCGGACGCGCTCAGGAACGGGCGTTCGGGCATTGAAGTTGACGAGGAGCGGATCAAACTCGGCTTTGAAAGCCCGCTGACCGGAGTGATCAAGGATTTCAATCCCAAAAAATGGCTGGGCCGTAAGCAGCGCAAGACCATGCCCGACTTCGCGGTGCAAGCTTATGCCGCCGCCAAGCAAGCCCTTGCGCAATCCGGACTTGCTGAAGAAAACCTCCATAACGATGAAAGCGGGCTGATCTTCGGTTGTGATTCCAGCTGTATTGCCGCCCTTGAGCAGGTAGAACTGCTTAAGGAAAGGGGCGAAACCGCACTCATCGGCAGCGGCGCGGTTTTCCGTTCCATGACCTCCTGCGTAACCATGAACCTGAACACAATTTTCAAAACCCGCGGTGCAGCGTGGACAATCAGTTCAGCCTGCTCCAGCGGCGGGCATGCCGTGGGTCAGGCCGCAGGTCTCATTGCCATGGGCCAGCAGGAACGGATTATCTGCGGCGGCGCCCAGGAATTGAACTGGCAATCCATGTGCAGTTTTGACGGACTGGGTGCTTTCTCCGCCAAAACCGAAAATCCCGCACAAGCCAGCCGTCCTTTTGATAAAGAACGTGACGGTCTGGTGCCCAGTGGCGGAGCTGCCGCGATCATGCTGGAACGGTACGACCTTGCAGAAAAGCGCGGTGCTGAAATCCTCGGCACAGTCAGCGGTTACGGTTTTTCATCGGACGGTGAACACATTTCAGTTCCCGGACGCGAAGGGCTGGCAAGGGCCGGATCAAAAGCCATCAAACAGGCCGGCCTAACCCCGGCAGACATTGATTATATCTGCGCCCACGCCACAGCCACCCCGGCTGGTGACGGAGCAGAAGCCGCTAATATCAAAACGCTTTTCGGCGAGAGCTGCCCACGCATTTCATCTACCAAATCCATGACCGGGCACGAATTATGGATGTCCGGGGCCAGCCAAGTGGTCTACACCACGCTTATGAACCATTACGGCTTCACCGCGCCGAACATCAATTTCAGCGGTGGTGACGAAGAGACCGCCGGACTGAATATCCTTGCGCAAACCGACAGCACTCCGCCGCAAAAAGCCCTGCTCAATTCCGCAGGTTTCGGCGGCACCAACTCCTGCCTTGTGCTTGAATTCTGATGCATAATTACGATCAAATCGTTGTAGGCGCAGGCATTTCCGGCATGACCTCGGCCCTTTTGCTGGCAAAGCAAGGCTACAAGGTTGCGCTGGCGGAAGCCTTTCCCCTGCCCGGTCCCACAGTGCGCGGATTCAGCAGGCAGGGTATTCATTTTGAAACCGGAATCCATCTCATCGGCGGGATGGGTGATAGCGATCCGCTGGATATTTATTTCAAACATCTGGGCATCGGGGATGATCTTGTTAAAATTCCTTTCAAACAAGGCGGTTGCGACTGTTTCCGTTTTGAAAAGAGTGAACGCAAAATCTGCCTGCCCTATGGTTATGAGCGGGTCCGCCGCACTCTGCACAAGAACTTTCCAGCTGAAAAAGAAGCAATTGATAAATATCTGGAACAGATCAGAACTATTTTTGATTCCTCGTCATTTCTGAATTTCGATCTGGATTTCAGTCTGGAATCAGCAGCTCACGATGAGACAGAATCCCTGAAAAATTACCTTGATTCCATCACTGACAATCAGGAGCTAAAAGACCTGCTCAGCTGCCACGCCCTGCTCTACGGCACACCGCCGGAGCAAGCCATGCTCTCCACCCACGCTCTGGTAGCCGGATCATATTTCCGTTCTTCACACACCATTGAAGGCGGAGGTAAAGCACTTGTTGATGCTTACCAAAGGCAACTAAAAAAGCACGGGGTTGATATTTTTTGCGGCAAAAAAGCAGTACGCATCAATCACGATGATAATAAAAATTTCAAAAGTTTGTTTTTAGATGATGAGACTGAGCTGCGTGGCAAAATCTGCATCTGGTCCGCACACCCGGCAGCCATGCTGCGTTGCGTAGAAGAGGGAGTATTCCGCCCGATTTTCCGACGCAGGATCAATGAACTACAGGAAACCGTATCCGCGCTGATTCTCTTCGGAGTTGCCAAAAAGCCAATAGAAAGCCTGCAAGGGAGTAACATCTACCTCTGGCCGGAATCAGATTACACCGAAGTCCTTTCCGGCAAAACCGAAATGACCGACAATGCCATTTTTCTTTCCGCAGGGCAGACTCTTGGGAAAAAAGACGAACAAAGCGTCACCGCAATCATGCCCTACAGCTTTGCTGAATTCAGCAAGTGGCAGGATTCAAATCTGAAGACCAGACCGCAGGACTATCTTGATTTCAAGGCCAAAATCATGGCTGAATTTGAGAAGCAGGTATTTAGCCGCTGCCCGGAACTGCGCAGACAGGTGGAATTCATCGACTCCGCCACCCCGCTGACCCTGCGCGATTACTGCCAATCCCCCTTTGGAAGCATGTACGGTGCGGCCCACACCATCTCACAATACAATCCCCTTCCCGCCACCAAGATCAAAGGGCTGCTTTTAGCCGGGCAATCCATCATTGCACCAGGGGTTATGGGCGCGGTGGTTTCGGCCTATTTGACCTGTGGTTTCATCTGCGGACACGAAAAAATTCATGAGGAACTGAGATGCATTTACAACGCGTAGTTATCACCGGAATGGGCGCGGTTTCTCCGCTGGGCAGTAGAGTTGAAGAACTCTGGGACGGTCTGCTTGAAGGTCGTTCCGGCATTACCCGGCTGGACGAACTTGACGGTATCAAGGGCTTACGTCCGCGCATCGGCGGACGAGTCCCGGATGTAAAAATCAAATCTATTCCCCGCAAAGCACGCCGGACCATGTCCAACATGTCTATTTTCGCAGCCCTTGCCGCTCTTGAAGCTATCGAGCAGGCCGGGATGAGTGAAGACATTTTGACTGGTGGACGAGCCGGACTTTCCGTGGGTTCCACTACCGGAAGTTCGCAGGCCCTTGAGCAATTCTTCAAGCTCTACCTGCCGGAAAATTCCCTTGAAGCCATCCGAACCACTGAATTTTTCAAAATCATGAACCACAGCGCAGCCGCCAACCTTGCCCAGTTTCTGGGAATCAGCGGACGGGTGCTTGCGGCCTCAGCTGCCTGCTCCACCGGATGCCAGAACATCGGCCTTGCAGCAGAAGCCGTTGCTCACGGCAAGCAGGAGGTAATGCTCTGCGGTGGAACCGATGAGCTGCATCCCCTGACCGTAGGCACCTTCGACATTATCGAAGCTGCTTCCACTTCCGGCGAAGATGATCCCACAACGGCTTCCAAACCTTTTGACGCAAAACGGGACGGCATTGTCTGTTCTGAAGGTGCGGGTGTGCTGCTGCTGGAAAGTTATGAACACGCTAAAAATCGCGGGGCTGAAATCCTCGCCGAAATCAGCGGCTTCTCCTCACTTTGTGATAGCAGCAACATGGCCTCCCCCAGCGCGGATGCCATTGCACGTTGCATGTCCGAAGCATTGAACGATGCCGGAATTTCCGAAACAGACATTGATTACGTGAATGCCCATGCTACCGGAACCTTGCAGGGAGATGCATCAGAAGCGCAGGCCGTGGCAACCCTGCTCGGCTCAACTCCCCCGGTAAGCAGCCTGAAAGGTCATCTGGGGCACACCATGGCTGCCAGCGGGGCCATTGAAACCATCGCCACAGTGCGCATGATGCAAGAAAATACTATCATTCCCACAGCAAATCTGACTAATCCTGCTGAAGAATGTTCTGCAATTAACAACGCCTTGCATTTGCAGACAAGACCAATTACATATGCGCTGAAAAATAATTTCGCCCTTGGCGGTATAAATACATCGCTGGTTTTGAGGAGATCATAATGACTGATGAAGAAATAATAAAAAGAATCAACTCCGCTCTGGCCGAGGAATTCGAGCTGGAACTGGATGAAATGGTCCCCGAAGCAGTCTTCAAAGATGACCTTGACCTCGACAGCCTCGATGCTGTGGACATGGTTATTGTTCTGGAGCAGGAATTCGGGATCAAGATCAAGAAAGACGAAGCATTCAAGGCCATCCGTACCCTCGGAGACCTCCATACTTTTATTCTCAGCAAGAAATCTGAAGCAGCTTAAACGCTGCTTCGGTGCTCCGCGCCACTCCCCCATGCCTTCATTTCTTAAACTTATCTGGATCAACGCCGGGATATATTTCAGCATCATCATCTGGACCCTGACCGGGGTTATCATTTCTCCGCTCTGTTACCTGTTCTTTACCCGCATCCTGAAATGGGAAAAGCCGGCAACCCTGCGCAAAATGATCTGGTACTACGGCTGGACCTGTTCAAAATTGATGTCCGTTTTCATGGATATCAAATGGCCGGTTCAGCAACAATTGCCTTCCCCGTGCATTATAGTTGCCAATCACGGATCTTTCTTTGACCCCTACCTTGTTTCTTTCCAGCCACAGAACAACATCTGCATGGCTGTGCGCAACTGGCCGTTTAAAATTCCTTTTTACGGATTTTACATGAAGCTTGCGGGTTACATTAATGTGGAAACTGACAATCTGGATGTGATCATCGAACAGGCAGCAACTGCGGCAAACGACGGCGCAACACTCATGTTTTTCCCCGAGGGAACGCGCAGCAAAGACGGGCAGCTAAGCCGCTTTCATTCCGGTCCTTTCCATATTGCCATGCAAACCGGACTTCCGGTGGTTCCACTATGCATTACCGGAACATATAACATGCTTCCCCGTGGTCATATGGTTATACGTCCGGCAAAAATCCGGGGGGAAATTCTAGATCCCATTTACCCGGAACAGTTCAAAAACATGCACAATGCGCATATTGAATTGCGCCGAGCGGTTAAAAAAACTATGGTTGCTAGCATTCGGGAAATGAATCAGAAAATGTAATAGCAATTTCACAAATTTAACTTTTCAAGATGAGGACGCTACAGATGAAAAAACTTCGTATTGTTGCTTTTGTACTGGTTGCCTGCGCACTTTTTCTCGGCGGATGCAGAACCGCTCCCATCCAGAATATAGAAATGGCTCCGATCGTTTCCACCAGCCAGCAGGCCCGTTCCATGGAAAGTGTGAAAAACGCCATCATCAAAGGTGGGTATGACCGAGGCTGGCAAATGAGTGATGTAGCTCCCGGCCACCTTGTAGCCACCTTAAATGTCCGCTCCCATCAGGCTGTTGTAGATATCACTTACACCCCTGAAAATTACAGCATAAACTACAAAGACAGCACCAACCTGAAACACAAAGGTAATGTGATTCACAGCAACTACAATGCCTGGATCAAAAACCTTGCCAGCTCCATCAACCGCGAGCTGGGGCAGCTGTCTCCTCAACCTTAACGGAAATAAAATGAATTCCAATCGTTGCTGGGGCAGTCCCTTTACCGGGGCTGAGATAAAAAAAACTCTTGAGAACAAGCAACTGCTGACCGCAGAGCTTGAACTGAGCAGAGTCTGCGACCTGCGCTGTATCTATTGCTATGCCTCATCCGGGGAAAAACTCAACAATGAGCTAAGCTTTGATGAGATCATTGATGCAGTAGAGCAATGCCAAAACCTCGGCGCACGCAAAATAATCATCCTCGGCGGGGGGGAGCCTATGCTCTACCCCCGCATTATGGATGCGATCCGCTATATCCACAGCCTCGGGCTGGAGATTGAGCTGTTCAGTAACGGAACCCGCATAACTCCTGAGATCGCAGCTGAATTGTATGAACTAAAAGTACAGCCGGTGATCAAATTCAACAGCCTTGATCCGCAGGTTCAGGACCTGCTGGCGGGCAAAAATAATTCCCACAAAGCCATCCGCAAAGGACTGAACAACCTCCTTGAAGCCGGATACGGTAATGGTGATATTCCCATGGGCGCGCAAACCATCATCTGCCGCCAGAACTTCAATGAAATCCCGGAAATGTGGAGATGGCTGCGCACCCGCAAGATCATCCCCTATTTTGAGACCATCACTGATCAGGGAAGGGCCAAAGATCATCTGGAACTGGCTCTCAGCCCGGCAAAAATCGGCGATTTGTTCAATAAACTTTCGCGCATTGACCGTGAAGAGTTCGGCATAGAGTGGGAACCCAAGCCTCCTGTGGCTGCTTTTTCCTGCAAACGCCATTTTTATTCCTGCACCATAACCACCACTGGAGACGTTATTCCCTGTCCGGGAGTGGATATCTCCGCAGGCAATATCCGTCTAGATACACTTGAAAATATCATCGCCCAGAGCGAAGTTTTTCATAATCTGCGCAACATCCGCCAGACCATCATCGGCCCCTGCCGAACCTGCGAACTGGGCGAGGAATGTTACGGATGCCGAGGCATGGCTCATCACCTGAACGGCGATTATCTTTCATCCGACCCGCTCTGCTGGCGCAATTAATTCCGGAGATTTTAATGATCCTTCCCGCACAGGCTGAAAAGCTGCTTCCCCATCGGGGACAGATGCTGCTCATCGACAGTGTCCTCACTGCTGAAGACGGAGCCGGAACCGCGCAAGCTGAACTGTCCGCAGATTCCATTGCCGTGGGTTCTGACGGCAATATGCTGGCCCCGTTTTACATTGAACTGCTCGCCCAGACCTATGCAGCTGTATGCGGTTACCAGCTTAAGTCAGCAGGCCTCCCCGTCCCCGAAGGGTTCCTCGTGGGGGTGCAGAAATTTCAAATTACGCCTGAATACAATACAAGATTCAGCAGCAATGAACTGCTCATAAGTGTACAGACTGTGGGAGATTTTGACGGATTCGCCGTGGTGGAAGGAACAGTAAGCCGCGAAGGTAAAGTCCTTGCCGAGGGCAAAATCAAACTCTTCGTACCGCAGGATGAGACCATGACCGAATTGGTGGCACTGGTAAAATCAGGGGAGAGTGCAGCCTCATGGCAATTGTAAAAAAAACAATTCTGCTATTTTTCATGTTGTTTGCTGCTTCTGCGTCCAATGCGCCGGCGGACAAACAAGCTGATTTTCTAAAAGATTTGCAAACCCGATCTCAATCCATCAGCAGTATCAGCAGCGATTTTACCCAGCAAAGCCACATCGCTCTTTTTGCGGATACCATTGAATCCAATGGTAAATTCTGCTTTGCCCGCCCGGATAACCTGCGCTGGGAATACACCCAGCCATTCGTATCCGGCTTCCTGCTCAAAGGTCAAAAGGGTTTGAAATGGGACGAAGCAGCCGAGAAGCCAGCTCCATTCAGCACTGAAACATCCCCGGAAATGGCAATCATTTCCGAACAGATTCTGGCTTGGACGACCATGAATATTCCGTGGCTGCAATCCCTGTACACCATAAAGGTCACCAATTTTTCCCCCGCAGTGATGGAGTTGACCCCCAAATCAAGCAAGGCAAAACAATTCCTGAGTTTGATACGCATCTTTTTTTCCCCGGAAGCAACCCACCTTGAAGGTATTGAGCTGCATGAACCGGGCGGAGATTACACAAAAATAACTTTTTCCAATGTGCTGCTGAACCAAAAAATAGCGCAAAAAACTTTCCTGAAAGAGTAAAAAATGTTTTCCCGCAAACAGCTTCACACCACTAAAACAAATAGAAAAACTCAATTCAAAAGCGCGCTAATTCTGATTCTTCTCCTGCTGTTTTGTGCCATTCCTCTGCTCTCAGTAACTTTCTCCGAAGACATTTCTGCCATGCTTCCCAGTGGAAAAGATGGCGAAATAAGCCGCGACTTTGCACTACTTCAAAAGGCACCACTTAGCGGGAAAATCCTTATCTCCATTGCCAGTAACGAGATTAAAGAGAACGAACTCGGAAAGATTGCCGACAGCATGGCCCGCAAAATGGACTCTCCACTACTCGCAATTCAGGATATTTCAGACATTAACCCGCAAAGTGTAATTGATTTCCTGCTCCGCAACGGTCCGAATCTGACGACTCAAAATGATCTTGAAAAATTACAGACACACACAGACAACAAAACAATAAAAACAAATTTAAGCGATGCAAAGAAGCTGCTCATTTCCCCGGCAGGATTTGGTATGCGAGCCATTGTAGCAGAAGATCCGCTTAATTTACGCTCAATATATCTGCAAAAGATTGCCCCGCTACAGAACCTGCCCCGCTTAAAAATTCAGGGCGGGAACTACTATGTTTCGGGGGAAAATGCGGTTTTGCTCATTGCAAAATCAAACATTCCCATGACCGATTCCAAAAACGGAGCCATACTCTTGGACCGTTTTCAAAAGATAAAACAAGCCGCTTTGGCGGAAAACCACATCCCTGAAATGGACCTTTCCATCGAAATTCTGAGCGGACATTGCTATACAACCGCCAACGCTGCGATCATTAAACAAGACATTCTAACCGTCTCCATTATTTCTTTCTGCGCACTGGCCATACTTTTTTTCTTTGGGTTCCGAAACAAAGGGGCCTTATGCGTCTTTCTGGCCCCGGGCATCGCCATCATGGCCGGATTGGGGACAACGGCCTTTGTCTACCGGGAGATGTCCGCAATCGTTATCGGCTTCGGGGCGGTACTCATGGGTATTTCCATCGACTTTGCGGTGCATACCTATTTCGCCTTGGCTGAAAGCCCGCAAGACAAAGCCGGGGCGGTGCGCAGAGTCAGCAAACCCGTTCTTTTCGGAGCCGCAACCTCCTGCGTTTCTTTTACCGCCCTGTATATTTCCGGCATTCCGGGCATTAAACAGCTCTCAATTTTCTCCGTTGCCGGAATAATCGCAGCCTGCGCTTACGCCCTGCTGTTCATCCCCCGGCTCTGTAACTCATTTCCGGTTGCGGACAAAAACAAATTCTTTTTTCAATTAAAAAGTAACAAAAAAATCACCCTTTGCGTTGCATCGTCCATACTTGCGGTTTCAATTGCAGGAGCTTTCAGCAATAATTTTGATACCGAACTTAAAAATCTTGGCTATATTTCCAGCGAAATTTCCAATGCGGAAAAACATTTTCAAGAGAAATGGGGAAAAATGCGCGCCCAATCCATGCTCTTTGCTTCCGGCAAAACCATGGACGAAGCCCTGCATAAAAACGAAAACGCATGGGCAGACATCAAACAGAACCTTGCAGAGGCCAAAGCGGTCAGCATTGCCCCGGCACTTCCCGCCGCAGCAACCATTGCAAAAAACCAAGCCCGCTGGTCCAATTTTTGGAACAATGAGAAAGAGCAAACAGAGCTTTCAATTCAAAAATTCAGCGAAAAAATAGGCTTTGCGCCTAATGCATTCGTCCCGGCAATGGACCGTATTTCAGCCGCTCCTCCGATTCTTAATGCGCAAACATTTCAAAACGGACCTTTGGGAGTCCTTGCGGAAATGTTCATCCCTCCCACTAATGAAGGCGAAGAAAAACTGCTCATGACCCTGCTCCCGGACAACACGCAGGTGAATACATATTATTCTCCGCAAAAAGAAAAAGAGCTGGGAGTACGCCTTGTTTCGCAATCCCGGTTCAAATCCACGCTGGAACATGAAATGGAACGGGACATTATTAAATTCATCACCTGCTCCGGGCTTCTGGTAACCGTGCTAATCTTCGGACTTTTCCGTAATCTGCGCCGCGCAGCACTGGCTCTTTTCCCGGCGGTATTCGGGGTGGCTGTAACCTTTGGACTGCTGGGGCTTTTAGAAATTCCACTGAATATTTTTCACATCGTGGCTTTACCGCTTGTCATCGGCCTCGGAGCCGATTACGGAATCTTCATGGTTTTTCAAGAAATAAGAATGCCCTCACTATGGACCGTCAAAGCGGTCAAAATATCAGGCCTGACCACACTGGCGGGCTTCGGGGTTCTTGTTTTTGCCAAGCACCCTTCGCTCCATTCGCTGGGAGCCACGGTTTCCATCGGGATCACAGCTGCTCTGTGCTGTGCTATTTTCGTGCTCCCGCATCTGCTGCACTTAGAAGGGGACAACCATGCATAGGTTCAAAATATTACTTCCTCTGCTGGCCCTGCTGTTTTTTGCAGGCTGCTCAACACACAGCGTAAACTATCCTGTGGAAAGTAAGACTTCATCTACCTATCTGCTGCAACATTCCGGGGTTCTCTCTATTGCAGGTAAGCGCATGCCCCTGCGCGGCATGCTGCAACTCAATCCCGCGCAGAAAACTGCCCGAGTGGTCATGCTCAATGAAATGGGCATGAAACTGCTGGTAGCAGATATATCTGCTGACAATACAAATGGTTTTGAATCGAAAAAACTGTTTGTATCCCCTTTCCTGCGCATGATTCCACCTTTTTACAATGAATCCATGCGCTGTATTTATGACATATATCTTGCCCCGAAAAATGCAGCTTCAGGTGGTAAAAATATCATAAAAAAGGGCAGTAAACAGATCGGCAACCGCGAATTCACCGCCCATACCATCATCAACGATCCGCAAGGGAATTACACCCTTGAACTTTTCCTCAACTCTGGATCGCAAAAGGATTCCTAATTCATGGACCTGAATGAACATATTTCAAAGAGCAGCACGGTTCTTGAAAAATCTGAGACCGGATACACCCGCTCATATGTTTTCAAAAAATCATTTCCAGGTTTTGACGGGCATTTTCCCGGCAATCCCATCCTGCCCGGTGTAATTCAGACCCTGCTCGGACAGCTTTCCGCTGCCGAAGCCCTTGAACACGAATATCCGGCAGAAAAAATAACCCTGCAATCAGTAACTCGCTGCAAATTCCTGCGCCCGGTCAAACCTATGGAAACTCTGGAATTAAGCTTCTCCCTCAAAACCAAGGGACTGAATCACATTGCCATCTGTTCACTCACTGTGGACGGGGAAACCGCAGCAACCTATCAGCTCATTTTCGCTCCGGAGGGAATGTAATGGGACGCAAATCTTATTTTCCAAAAACTGAAGGTGCGCCGCAGCCGCTACGTCATGTGGTGGAGCGCAAGGTCCGTTTTGAGGAAGTGGACCCCATGAATATTGTCTGGCACGGTCGTTATCCCAGCTATTTTGAGGATGGGCGTACCGCTCTGGGAGACATGTACGGAGTGGGATATCTTGATTTTTACCGCTACAAGGTTGCCGCTCCCATTAAGAAAATGCAGGTGGATTATATCAAGCCGCTACGCTTCGGGGAGACCTTCAGCATTGAAACCCTGCTCCATTGGACCGAAGCAGCGCGCATGAATTACGAATTCATCATTCGCGACTCTGCCGGAGAAAAAGCCACCACCGGATGCACGGTGCAGCTTTTTGTCCAAGATGATGAGCTTATGATGTTCCAACCTGATTTCTTTGCCCAACTCTGCGAAAAATGGAAGGCCGGCATTCTTACTCCCTCAAACAGAGACCTGTAGACCCGCATGGCTACAATTTTCCTTATTTCCGCAAACACCAACGTAGAACCGTATCCAGTCTACCCCATCGGCATGTCGGTTATTGCCGGGGCCCTGCACCATGCCGGACACAAGGTCATCCAGTACGACATGCTGGCTGCAGGAAATTCACTTGAACACCTGCGTAAATCATTGACCAGTGCCGCACCGGACTACGCAGGTATCTCCATTCGCAATGTAGATAATGTGGACTCTTTCACCTCCCACACCAACAAGTACATCCACAAGGCCAAGCTGATTGTTGATACCGTAAAAGAAACCGGAATCCCGGTCATTGCCGGGGGCGCTGGTTTTTCCCTGTTACCGGAAGAGATACTAGAATTCACGGGAGCTGATTACGGCATTGTGGGCGAGGGCGAACGCAAGATGGTCGACCTCATTAGCAGCCTTGAACAGAAGAAAGAAACACCACAAATTTACGGACGGGAAAAAGGAATTCCCGGCAACGAAATCCAAGTACCGCACTGGTCCCCGGAGTTGCTGCGTTACTACATTGCGGAAAGCGGAGTCATCAATGTACAGACCAAGCGCGGCTGCGAGCACCGCTGCGGTTACTGCACCTACCCTTATCTGGAAGGACGTAAAATGCGGCTTCGTCCGGTAAACGAAGTTGCCGATGAATTAGAAATGCTCCGCACCTACGGAGCGGATAATATTTTCTTTACCGATTCTGTACTCAATGACCGTGACGGCCATTACCTGCAACTGGCCGAAGAAATCGTGCGCCGCAAAATTGAAATAAGCTGGTGCGGTTTCTTTCAGCCCGGCCCCATTGAACAAGATGAACTGGCCCTGCTCAAACGATCCGGCTTGCAGGCCATGGAAGTGGGTACAGACGCCGCCAGTGATGCCACCCTCAAAGGACTGCACAAAAGTTTCAATTTTGCCGAGGTCATGAGATTCAATGAAAAATGCGTTGAGCAGAAGATTCCCTGTGCCCATTTTGTTATTTTCGGCGGTCCCGGTGAAACCATGGACACAGTACGCGAAGGAATAAAAAACATGAATTCCCTGCGCAGTTGCGTGGTTTTCCCATTTTCCGGCATCCGGCTGCACGAGGGAACCCCGCTCTTTACAAGAGCAGTTAAAGAAGGTTTAATCCACCCCGGACAATCGCTGCTTGAACCTTTCTACTACTTCTCCCCCGGCCTTGATAAAGATGAAATGAATACGGCCCTGATTCAGGGATTCAAAAAGCGCAGAGACAGGCTGTTTCCTCCTGATGAGGGACAGCAACGCATTAACATTATGAAAAAATTCGGATTCCGGGGAATTCTCTGGGATCAGTTGATAAAATTTGATGACCAGCTCGCAAACAAAACATCTTCCAAACCAGTCACAGATTCCGCTTATGCAGGTTAAACCACTGATCGTTATCCCGGTCTACAACCACGGCGCAACCCTGCGCGATGTGGCAGTGCGGGCCATGCAATACGGTGAAGTGCTCATTGTGGATGACGGCAGCACAGACGGAGCCTTGGCAGAAATCAGTGATCTGGGGCTGACCGTAGTCAGTCATGACGAGAATTTCGGCAAAGGACAGGCCATCCTCACAGCAGCGGAAAAAGCGCGTGAACTGGGCAAGACCCACATCATCACCATTGATGCTGACGGGCAGCATTTTCCCGAAGAAATTCCTGATTTCATCGCAGCAATCAAAGAAAACCCGGAAGCAATCTTCGTGGGCAGCAGGAACTTCGAAGGACAAAACGTACCCGGTTCATCAAAATTCGGACGCAGTTTTTCCAACTTCTGGCTGCGGGTCCAGACCGGGATAAAACTTAGCGATGTACAGAGCGGATTCCGGGCCTATCCGCTGGAAATTTTCTCCGTAATCAAGACCTCGGAAACCCGCTACGCCTTTGAAGTGGAGATTCTGGTAAAATCCGCATGGGCCGGATACGACCTCAAAGATATCCCAATCGAAGTGCACTATCCCGCACCGGATGAACGGGTCTCCCATTTTGATGCCATTAAAGACAATGTGCGCATCTCGCTTTTAAATACCCGGCTGACCATGCGTTCTTTTGTGCCGGTCCCCCACCGCCAGTACGATAAGGATGAAGAAGGTAAAATCACGCCCATCCACCCCCTGCGCTCGCTGCGTATCCTGCTTTCCAAGGATGAAACCCCGCTGAAACTGGCCATTGCAGGAGCCTTGGGCATGCTGCTGGGAACATTGCCGCTCATTGCCATGCATTCCATTGCCATCATCCTTTTCTGCGGTTTTTTCCGGCTGAGCAAGATAACCGGACTGGCGGTCAGCCAGCTCTGCATTCCTCCGCTGGTTCCGGCCCTGTGCATCGAGGCCGGGCATTACCTGCGCTACAACCAGTTCCTGACCGAAATTTCGTTGCAGACACTGGGCTATGAAGCACTGGACCGCTTCTATGAATGGGTGCTTGGTTCGCTGGTTTTAGGGCCTTCATTTGCACTGATTATAGGGATCGCGATTTACATTATGGCGTTTACCATTAAACGGTTTTTAGATATGAAACCGCAATAGTTCGGAGACGGGCACTATGAAGCGCAAAAAACAATGGTCCAGCAGAAGTCTGGCACCCGCGTTTTTCCATAATATTTTTTATGGGCTGATCCGGCTGCTGGGCAGACCGGGTGCATACAGTCTTCTCTTTTTCGTGGTCCTTTTCTACACCCTGCTGCCCGGAGTAAACAAAAGAGCGCAGGAATACATCCGCCGCAGGTTCAAGCCGCAAAATGAATTAAGCAGGATGCGCCATACTTTCCTGCTCTACTGGAATTTCGGAAAAATGCTGGTGGACCGCTCCGTACTGCGCATTTTAGGAGATTTCAATGCCCACGGTCCGGATGAAGATATCAGCAGGTTGCAGGAGCTTTACGCCAGGCACAAGCGGCTGATCCTGCTCACCGCACATGTTGGTTGCTGGCAGATGGGTTTTTCCTACCTCGGTTTTCTGGATGCGCCCAAGGCAGTGGTCATGCTCATGGACCGCGGTGATGTGGACAAACATTCCTTTAAATGGAAGATGTCCGGCGGCAGCGGAAAAGAAGAGGAAATCACGGTCATCAATCCCGCTGCGCCGCTGGGCGGAACTTTGGAAATGCTCACCGCCCTGCGAGAAAATTCCGTACTCTGCATCAACGGCGACCGGACCATGGGTGAAAGCAGGCATAATGTGCAGGTGGATTTTTTGGGTGGCAAAATAGAGCTGCCGATCACCCCGTTCAAAATTGCGGCAACAACAGAAACACCTGTAGCCATAGTTTTTTCCACCCGCAGCAGAACCGGGGAAGGAATTTTCCGGGTGGCTGAAATTATCCACGTACCCGTTGATACAGGCAAAGGCGCAGTGCGCGGACCGGAAGCATTTATCCCTTATGCCCAAAAATTTTCTGCTGAACTGGAAAGGTATTGTCAGGAAAATCCTTACCAGTTCTACAATTTTTATAACATGTGGAATTAATAATTCTTTATAAAGAGGCAAAATTGAATACTAAACTGAAAGAACTGCTCATTGAAGAGCTGAACCTTGTAGATGTCAGCGTTGATGAAATCGAAGACGATGCTCCCCTGTTCGGGGAAGGTCTCGGCCTTGATTCACTGGACGCAGTGGAAATCGTGGTACTGGTCCAGAAGAATTTCAATGTAGAAATCAAGAATATGGAAGAAGGCAAGGCTGCCTTCCAGTCCGTTAATTCCCTGGTTGACTTCATCAAGGAAAGACAGGCTTAAATATATGGACCGTCCCGTCAGCATCTGTGCCAGCGGCTGTATCTGCGCCGCCGGAAAGGACACCCGCGCATGTTTTGAAACCATGCTGAATGGCGACGTCCAGCCCACTTTTGCACCCGGTTTTTCCTATGACCAGCCCATGCACTCGCCTGTTTTCGCGGTAGAGCAGGAATGGCTGGAAAGACAAGAAAAGAATCCCGCACTCACCGAGACCATGCAACTGCTTTTTCCGGCGGTGGAAGAGGCTCTTGCACAAAGCGGACTGACCACGGAAAGACTTGGCAACCTAAAAGTAGGTTCCTGCATCGGCTCATCCACCGGAGCTTCGCTTAATTTCAAATCATTCTACCAGCAGTGGCGGAAAGGCGATGAGCCGGACCTAGATATTATTGAAAGCTATCTACACAGCAATCCGGCGGCGGCTCTGGCTGAGAGATACAAACTGAACGGTCCGGTACAGACGGTGACCAATGCCTGCTCTTCCGGTACTGACGCCATCGGCATAGCTGCCTCGTGGATCAGGCACGGTCTTTGTGATCTGGTTATTGCCGGGGGCGCGGACGCACTCAGCGGAATTTCCTACACCGGATTCTCCCGGTTGATGATCACCAGCCCTGAAAAATGCCGTCCTTTTGATAAAGACAGGCAAGGACTTAATCTCGGCGAAGGCGCGGCAGTGCTAATTCTTGCCAGTGAAAACACAATGCAGGAACTGAAACTCAATTCCATGGGCCAAGTGCTGGGTTATGGGACCTGCTGCGACGCTCACCATCTGACCGCCCCGCACCCAGAAGGAACCGGACTGAAACAGGCAATAAACGAAGCCCTTGTACGCAGCGGAATTACTGCTTCCGAGATCGGTTTCATCAATGTTCACGGCACCGGAACAGAAAATAACGACCGTATTGAAGGACAAGTTATCAGTAAGCTTTTCCCCGAAACTCCATTCACCGGAACCAAAGGGGTTACCGGACACACTCTCGGTGCAGCCGGAGCAATTGAAGCAGTCATGACTGTCATGTCCCTGCAAAACGGCCTGCTCATGCCTACCCGTGGATTTCATGAAGCCGCAGCTGAATCAAAAGCAATCCCGGTCACTGAACAGACCGAAATCAATGCTGAATACGGACTCAGCGACTCACTGGCTTTCGGCGGCAATAACTCTGCACTTGTTTTCAAAAAAGGGGCAGTATAATGCGCCTTGCCCTGCATGGAATCGGGACCGCGTTGCCTGAAGCCGAAGACGCGGTGGAGACATCCGATCTCAATTCATATTTCGCACCCCGCCGTTTACGCCGGGTGGATCATTTTACCCGCATGACCCTGCTGGCCGGATGCCGCGCCCTGCATGACGCAGCCGGAACTGTGCAGGAGGATTTGAAAACCCCGCTGGACCTGCCCGAAGATATGGGAGTTGTCATCAGCACCGGGTACGGGCCCTCGCAAACAATCTTTGAATTTCTGGATTCCATCATTGATCACGGGGCAGGCTGTGCTTCTCCGCTGGCTTTTTCACATTCAGTGCACAATATCCCAGCGGCAACTATGTCCGTTTTCCTGAACAATCCCAAACCCTACACTACCCTCTGCCAACTACACGGACCTCTTCTTGCCGGACTCCAGACCGCCGGATGCTGGCTCGCTGAAGGCAGGGTAAAAAAAGTCCTGCTCGGCCTTGTGGACGAAAAAACTCCTTTGCTTGAAGACAACACCCGCCGCCTGCTCGAAAACAAAGGGCTGGCCGGCGAACAGATTCCTGTTGGTGAAGGAGCATGTTTCTTCCTGCTCGGATCTGCCGAAGAAGCTAACGCGACCAGATACGGCACGCTAGAATTTGAAACCTTTTCTCCGCAACAATTGCCAAAAGCCCAATTATCCGACGCAACCTATGCCCCGGCGCGCTCTATTTCGCGGCTATCTAAACTCGATATTTCCGCCACTGCCAGCAGACAAACAGACATGCCCTGTGCAGCCGCACCCGAACTTGCAACAGCCGCCATGAAAAATGAACAAAGCTGCTGCATTGAACAAGCGGGAAACAACTTCGGTGTAATTTCCGTTAAACCGCAAGGCTGACCCATGACTGCCGACCTGTCACTCACTGCACAAGATATTGAGGAAATGATCTCCTCAACCCTGCTGGCAGAGATGGATTACCAGCAGAAACTAAAATATTGCTGCGGACAATCTCTTGGCAGCAGTTTTACGCCCGGCAACGAAGTCTTTCAGGAGCCAAAACTTATTCTTGAACGGATCGCCCGGATTTTCGGAATTGATTCCACTGAAATTGCTGGAAAAAATATCGCCGACTTGGCGAAATTAACCTTCACAAAAACAAACGGCAGACCGCAAAACCTCACCTTTTTCACTTCCGGCAGTACCGGAACCCCTGTACCTGCGGAATCAGATTTCGCTGATCTTAAGCAGGAGATCCAATCACTTGCCAAACTCTTCCCATCGCGTAAACGAATAGTAAGTTTCGTGCCCCGGCACCATATTTACGGTTTCCTGTTTTCCATCATGCTGCCCAAAGCTCTTGATATCCCGGTAGAATACAGAGCGGCCCTACCCGGAGCCGAGCAGATCAAAACCATGATGCAGGGTGACCTGATCATCGCCTTTCCCCTGCTGTGGAAAAAACTGGAAAAACTGCATACCGAGTTCCCGGAAGATGTGTACGGCGTGACATCCACCGGACCATGCCCAGTAGAAACTATCACCAGCCTTCAAACGCAAGGCCTTGCCCGTATGACCGAAGTTTACGGCTCATCCGAAACAGGCGGGATCGGTTATCGCCATGACCCAGCGGAGATGTACACCCTACTGAACCACTGGAAGCAGACTGGAAATTCTACAATTGAAAGGACCTCGGCAGACGGAAGCAAGCAGATTCACACCTTGCAGGATAACCTCGAATGGCAGGGAGCGCAGTTCAAACCGCTGAAGCGGACAGACAAAGCCGTGCAAGTAGGGGGAATTAATGTCTACCCTGCGCGAGTTGAAGAAATTTTCAAGACCTGCCCGCAAGTAAAAGAATGCGTTGTGCGCCTTATGCGCTCCGAAGAGGGCGAAAGATTAAAAGCATTCATTGTTCCAGCCGCAAAAATTGAACATGCCCTTCTCGAAAAAGAATTACGCAATCTGGCTAACCAAGAACTTTCCCGCCATGAAAAACCCGGTAAATATGACTTCGGCCCCACCCTTCCGGTTTCGGAAATGGGCAAGCTAACCGACTGGTAAACTAAGACACGGAACCCCTCCCACAAATTGAAAATACGTATTTAGAGTTACGTAAAGTTGCCACCCATTCTACAACCATGATATATGGATACTAGTGGGAACCAGTTCCTTAAAAGAGGAGGGCTTATGCACGGCTGGGCAGGGTGGATTTTAAGAGTTGAGCTGGACAATGGAAAAATCAACAGAACTCCGCTTGATCCGGGTATAGCGCGTGATTTTATAGGCGGGCGCGGCCTTAATTCACTAACTTTATTCAATGAAGTCGGACCGCACATTGATCCCCTCTCCCCTGAAAACGTCTATTGCCTTGGGGCAGGCCCTCTTTCCGGCACCCCGCTGGGGCTGACCAGCCGGGTAGAAGTCAGCACCCTATCCCCATATTCCGGCATCCTCGGCGACGGCAATGCCGGCGGAGCTTTGGCCTTCATGATGAAACGGGCCGGATTGGATCAGATTGTTATTACCGGTCAGGCCGAAAAGCCCTGCTACCTGCTGGTGGAAGATGAACGGGCAGAACTGCGTGACGCAGAGGAACTCTGGGGACTTTCCGTCTGGGAAACCACTGACAAATTACAGGAAAAACACGGCAAGGCCACCAGTATTGCCTGCATCGGACAAGCCGGGGAAAATCTGGTCCGGGTGGCAACCACCATGGTGGACAAATACGCTTCTGCGGCCCGTGGTTCAGGCGCGGTCCTCGGCTCCAAGAGACTCAAGGCCGTAGTGGTCAAAGGCAGCGGGCGGGTCTCGCTGGCTGACGCAGATACATTCAAAAAACTTGCAGCTGAAGATCGGAAATTCTTCAAAGAATCCGATTTCCAGCGTGAAGTGGTCGGGCAGTACGGCACTCATATCGGAATGATGATGTGGGAACCGGGCTTCCGCAATTACGAAAAATACTGGGACGGCAACGATGTACCGGACAAGCTGCGCCCTGAAGCATGGAAAGAATTCTCCCTTGGGCGGCACGGCTGTCATGGCTGCCATGTTCGCTGCAAAGATTACTACCGCATTCCCTCCGGTTCACGAGCCGGGGAAACCGGCAAGGCCATGGAATATGAATGCATATTCTGCCTCGGAACAAATTGCGGGGTGACTGATCCGGTGGCAATCATGGAGATGGAAAATATTTGTGATACATACGGTATGGATGTGCTGGCTCTTGGCAATACAATAGCCATGCTCAAAGATTTATACAGCCGGGGCCTGATTGACGAGGAATTAACTGACGGGCTGGACCTGAACTGGGAGAACCACGCTGACCAGATCGAGCTGCTGCACCGCACAGCCATGCGCCAAGGACTGGGAAATCTTGTGGCCGAGGGCATGTACACCCTTGCCAAGCGGCTGGGCGGCAAAGCCATGGATTACTGCTACCACGTAAAGGGTTTGTCACGCGGTCCCTATCCCAGCGGGGTTTTCTCACTGGCCCACGCAACTTCCACCCGCGGGGCCGACCACCTGCGCGGGCGTTCATGGGCTTTCAGTCAGCCGGACCCGGATATGTTTCCCATCCTGAAAGAAAAAGGACTACTCTTGGAAGATGTGGATGAAAACCCGGCCCCGGCAGTAATCGTCGGCGAGCGCATGACCACCCTGACCGACTGCATCGGACGCTGCAAAGGCGCGGTGAACAACTGGATCAGTGCCACGCCGCTGGTCTGGAAGAAACCCATTTTCGAAGGACTGGCTGAGCTGCTGGAAGCGGCAACAGGTGTAGGTTACACAGCAGAAGAACTGGAGCAGGCTGCGGATCGCGTTTATGCACTGGAGCATGCCTTCAACCTCCGACAGGGAACCGCCCGCAAGGACGACCGCATGCCTCAGAAACCAGAAATCCGCGACACCGAAGAAGGCAAAGCAGACCTGCGCAACCACGAGAAACATCTGGACCAGTATTACGCACTACGCGGTTACGACCGGCAAGGACGCCCCACCCCGGAACGGCTTAATGAACTTGGGCTGAAATTTGTGGAACAAGGGCTGAATAGAATCCCGGCCCGCAAGCCTTGGGACGGTCCGCCCATGTGGGATATGGATGATTACCCCAATGGAGGAATGCGAAGTTAGAGGCAGCCCATCAAATGGTTTCACTCCGCCCACATCCCGACAAAATCAAATTTATCCACGTCAACCAATCCCCGGTCTGTAAGTTTCAGGCTGGGGATAACCGGAAGGGCCAGAAAAGAGATGAGCATAAAGGGATTGTATGAACAGCCCAATTGCTGCGTGGCCCGGTCCAGTCCACTCACCCCTGCGGCAACTTCGTCAAGCCCCTGATCACTCATCAACCCTGCCACGGGCAGAGGCAGTGTAGCCAACACGCTACCGTCACGGACCACCGCAAAACCGCCGCCCATACTCACTGCTTCACGCGCCGCCAATGCCATGTCCGCATCATTCATTCCTGCCACAATCAGGTTATGGGAATCATGGGCCACGGTTCCGGCAATGGCTCCGTGAGCAAGCCCCAGCCCGCGAACGAATCCCATGGCATGATTACCTGTAGCCCGATGGCGTTCGATGACCGCGAGCTTGCATATATCCCGAGCGGGATCGGCAACGGGCAGACCGTCTTCCAATAAGGGTTCCAGTTCCAGATTCTCAGTCAAAAGTTGTCCGGGAGTTACCCCGATAGCCCTGATTCGCCCACTGCCCTTTTCCGGAACAAACATATTTTTATCTATCTCGACTCCCACATGCATGGAGCCGCGCGGGGCAACCCCATTCCCGGATTCAAAACTGTGTTCTTCCAAAGGAAGGCCGCTTAAAAAGACTTCATGAATAGCGAAATCCTTAAGATCATCCACCAGAAAACAATTTGCCCGGTAGCCCGGTCCGACTGCCCCGTAACCGCTGAGGCCGAAATAGCGGGCCGGATTAATGGAAACCATCTGCACCGCTCTGAGCGGGTCCATGCCGAGAGCCACGGCCCGGCGCAAACCGTAATCAAGATGCCCGTTTTCACGCAGGTCCAGTACATTGCGGTCATCAGTAACTATGGAAATATTCTGGGAGTTGAAATCATTCACTATACCGAGCAGGTCTTCCATGTTCCGCTCAAGAGAACCTTCACGCATCATCAAATGCATGCCCGCGCGAAGCTTCTCCATTGCTTCCGAAATATTGGAGCACTCATGGTCACTGCGCGGCCCGGCAAGCACATAACCATTCAAATCCATCCCCGTAAGCAACGGGGCATGACCGTCAATTATCCTGCCTGCTGCTGCCTCAAGTTTAGACAGCACTTCCGGGTCCACCGCCAGGACTCCGGGGAAATTCATCATTTCAGCCAGCCCCAGAATTCTATCTGGATAACGTCGTAAAAAATTTTCTACATCAACAGCACTCAACCTTGCTCCGGAATCCTCCAGCCCGGTAGCCGGAACACAGGAAGGAAACATAAAAAAAATTGATACCGGCAGGTCACGGGAAGTCTTGAGCATATATTCCACCCCTGCACGGCCCAAAACATTTGCTATTTCATGGGGATCGCAGACAACAGCAGCGGTGCCGTGTTCAGCCACGGCCCGGGCAAAATGGGGCGGAGTCAGCAAAGTAGATTCAATATGGATATGACCTTCCACCAGACCCGGAAGCAAAAAACGCCCTTCAGCATCAAATTCGCGCTCAGCCACGTAATCCCCAAAACCGAGAAAAATCCCCTTGGCAATGCCTACATCCGATTCATGGATTTCCCCACTGAGAACATTCACCACCCGGCAGTTACGAATAACCAGATCAGCGCATTCCAAACCACGGGCCAAATCAATCATCTGGGCCAGCTGCATAAATCCTCCAGCATTAAAACAGAGTCAAAGCAATCTCCGACGCTATCAATTTAACACCTTTAGACCGAGCAGGACAGCACTTAAGTATAAGAATTTACTTCTTACCACTCCCCAGCTTGGCTATCTGACCCTGCAACATTTTCAGTTTCCCTCCATATTTGGAAAGCACAGTATCAAGACGAGAGTATTTGGCCTTGAGGGTTTTCTCCAACCTTTCCAGACGGTTCTTCTCGTAATCAAGTTTCTTGTCGATGTTCTTAATAATGCCGGTGTAGTTTTCACTGATAATATTCAGGATACCGGTTTTGGAATTGGTCATATCCTTCAGGGTCTCGATCATTTCTATTGTTTTCCCGGTCTTGATGCCCGCTGTGCCGGAATATGTTCCATCTGCATGATTATCCACGCGCAGTGCCATGCCCAGCCCGGCCATATCATCAGCGGTAATTTCCCATCCGGCAATCCGGGCGGCTTTGCCGTTAATGGTGGCGGAAGTGATTTTACCGCCTGAGACAGTATAAGAAACCTCATGGCTGCCGGGCTTGGTTACTCCTTTGATCAAAGATTTAATCGTAAAATTAGGAGAGCTGGTACTGGCCTCATAATCTGCGGAAAAAAGCTTAGCCACTCCGTCAGGATCATCTTTCATAGCCTTTTCGAATTTCTCTTCATCTATCTTAAGTAATCCAAAATTTGGTGAACTCTGGTCTGTATCAGTTTCAATTCCAAGAGTACTCAAAGTATTATATCTATCCCCGGAACCGGCCTCCGAATCAAAATTATTGAATCCCTGCCCCTTGGTTGCAGTGAGATCTTTAAAACGATGCGAAGCCAACTGAACCCCATAGTTACCGGTAAGAATCGAGCCCTTATTTTTGTCCTTCGTAGTATCTACCTTGGAAATATCACGCAGGGCTTTTCGGACAACATTAACCTGCTTCACGAATTCGCGAACATTTTCCATTATCTTTTCAGTATCCGTGCTCACGTTGACTATTACCGTTCCCGGTGAAGTCGGCTTTTTCAGATTCAAGGTCAGCCCCTTTGAACCGTCCGTGACCATATTTGTATCGCGCTCAATCCAGTTGTCCGCACCTTCAGGGAAACCGTCAATCTTGAGCTTGGAATTCTGCCCCTGCTGCAAATTACTCATGGCAGACGGAGCAAGTGCAGCAAGAGTGGTGGAGCTGTTAAAAGTGATGCGGTTGGCTTCACCCATTTTCAAACTGCTGAATTTCAGCCGATATTCATTCCCGGTCTTAATCGCTTCCACCTGAACATTCCCTTTCAGCTCCGTGGTGGCGTTAAGCATTTTGACCAACCCCTCTACGGTAGTTCCTGCCGGGACGTCTAGATTTGCGGTCTTGCCTGCACAACTGATACTGATTTTGCTAGCCGTAGGGGAAACAACAGCCTTGTCTGAAGCAAAACTGGAGCTGGATGTCCAGATATCGTTACGGGCCAGTTGTTTGATTTCAACCTTATAAGGAGAAGTAGGCGCGGTACTGTCCGCTGTGGCGGTTACACTTGCTGAATCCGTAGAAGTGGTAACCCGGCCCATAAACTTACCGATACTATCCATCTTCTTAAGTGCAGTACTCAATTCTCCCATCTTGGTGTTGAGATCCTTAAGACTTTCCTTTTTCTGCACCCACTGGGATCTCCAATTCTTCAACCTGCGTTGATGAAAACCCTGCTGCTTGATGGTGGTTTCAACAATCTTACCGAAATCAGTACCGTTCCCCAGCTTTTCAAATTTGGTCTTACCGGACCAGTAACTGGAAGTAGTCCCGGCGGTGGAAACCTGTGCTCCAACTTTTCCTATATCTGCCATGACTTCTCTCCCTTACATGAAGTTGAGGATTGACATTTGATTGATCATCCGCGAACTGCGGGCCACGGCCTCGTAAATAAGCTTGCTCTGGTTAAGTTCGCTGAGCAGTTCGCCGAGATCGGCATCTTCAAGGCGGCTGATCAGGGCTGTATTGTTGTCCTTGCGAATTTCAGCCAGTTTTTCCGCGCTGGCCGCCCGGTTCATGCGTGCCCCGATTTCCGCGGCTTTCATTTCCACATGCTCATGGACTTTCTTCAGTTCGGCCACACATTCGCCGATCCCATTCTTATCGTTTGTCTCCACGTAGCCGATGAGTCTGCCCAATGTTTCAAAAAGATTGCTGTTCTTATTGTCAGGAGAAGGAGTAGGATTGGCAGCTCCGGGCTTGGTGTAAATCCCGCCGAAGATATCCTTACCTATATTGTTGACCCGAATGGAACGGCTCTGGGAAATATCAAGACGCAGGTCAGCGGTATTGGGCCGGATAACAAACTGATCGCCCTTACTCATGGTTGTTCCAGCTCCGGGCGAAAGAGTCAGGCTGCCGCCGGGAACTTCCAGACGGGTATCTGCGGAAACATTCGAATGGACCCAGCTGGCCCCATTATCAAGGCTGTAGGAATAAGTGATGGGCGGAGTGTTTACATCCCCGTTCTTATCGATACGAACCAGCACATCGCTCTGGAACTTGCCGTCAGCTTCAGTATTAACCTGCGTGTCCCCGTATTTGATTACGTTAAGATCGTCGTTATCATCCCCTTGATATTGAAGGGCCGGACGCACGATAAGTCTGGTTCCACCTTTATCAGTATGCTCTGTAACTGCGGTTCCGTTCTTCATCTCCACAGTGGCCGGACCGAGATCAAGCTCAGTGCTTCCGGGATTGAGGGTTCCGTTCTTCCAGGTCTTGCCGCCGTCTGAGCTGTATTTATAAGTAATGGTATCGGTGCCTACGGTTCCGCCGGAAGTAAAACGCACATCAACCGATGATTCCGAAGCCCCCTTAACCGCAACCACGGACCCGCCAGGAAGATTGGGATCGGTTGTGGTGGCAGACAAGGTCTGTTCGTAAGCGTTAGTATCCAGTTTATGCCCGGCAAAAATAGACTTGCCACCGAACTCGGTATTGGATTTATTGAGCAGGTTACCCAGAATTCCGCGCAGGTTCTGCCCAATGGAACGACGCTGCTCAGCAGTGAGCGTTCCGGTTGCGGCCTGCTCCGCCAGAGTCTTGATCCGTCCGATATCAGTACTGGTCTGCTGCAATACCCCGTCAGCAAGGCTAAGCCAGCTGGAAGCGGTCTTAATGTTCTTAATGTACTGCTTTGTTTCCTGTCCAAAAGAACGGCAATTGATGATTCCACCCATGGCTGCCGGATCATCTGAAGGAACCAGCACCCGCTTCTGAGCAGAGTTACGCATCTGAGCATCAGCCATGCGGCTCATGGATGAGTTCAGGTTGTAAAGCGACATGTTGAAAATCTGATTGGTAGATATTCTCATTTTGTCCCCCTACTTGAGTGAAAGCAGTGTTTCGAACATTTCATTGGCGGTTTTAATCAGCTTTGCAGCAGTCTGATAGGAACGCTGGTAACTAGTGATATGGTTCATCTCCTCATCAATACTGACCCCGCCCACAGATTCCTGCTTATCAACCAGACCTTTAAGAACAGTCCGGGAAATTGACATATTGGCCTTGGCGTCCGCAGCATGCGAACCGACAGTCGCCACGAGGGACGAATAAAAATCATTGAAACTGGACTCGGTGGACGTTCCCCCGGATTTAAAATTAACGTTCTTCTTCCCGGCAAGAGCCGCCACAGCGCGGGCGGTTGAGTTATCCCCCTTGTTCACTTCCCCGGCCCCGTTCACATGTGCAGCGGCGATCTTTGAGGGATCGGCTTCAATATTTGAATGAACCTTGATGGATGCTGCGTCATGCCCTTCAAAGAATGTATTCATGCCCAGCCCCGCAAGAACTCCGCTGGTGTCGTTGGAAAACTGGAACCTGTTATCGCCCAGCCCTTTAATGGAAAGCTTGCCATTGGTAATCACGGCCTGTGCCTTCCCGGAAAAGCTGGCATTAATGGCATCACGTACATTTTCAAGAGAATGCACTGCCGGATCGAAATTCTTTTTACCCGGTGCAATGGAGGAAAAATCAACAGCCGAAACCGAAACTTTTTTTCCGGTATTGGCATTGTAAAAAGCCATGCTGAAACTGCCCGAAGTAAGCTTATCCGCGTAAGGCAGATTGCTTTTGGCAAGCGGTACAGAACTATCACGAACCCCATAGGTACCAATTACATTGGCATGGTTAACCAGCCCGGCCCCCTGCGAATGGGCACGGTTTACTTCCCAGGCAATGGATTTGGCAAATGAATTCAGCTTCTCAATATACGAACCGATCTTCTCATCACGCGCCCGGAGCAATCCGGCAATGGAACCGCCCTTCAAGCGGCGTTCCCCGTCATTACCGGCCACTGGACTGACGGATTCGGAAGTGGAGCTGTTCCGGTACCAGCGGACTTCTGTCTTCGGAGTCAGGGTAAAACGGTCTCCATCTTTGAGCTGAGTGGTCGCCGCGCTGGCACTGCTTCCCGCCTTACCGAACCAGAACTTGACCCCGCCTACGGTCACAGCTTCATTCTGTCCCCCGGCATTAAACAGTTTTTCACTACCGTCAGGATTGCTGACCCAAGTCTTTCCGCCGTCACGGGAAACCTTAAACTGCGCAGCAGGAGCGGCACCGGAAGCATTGCCGTCACTAACAACCTGAATGGTCAGTTCTTCACCGGAATGGCCGCTGAAGTGAACTTCATCCTTGAACGGAGAACCGGGAACCAGCGAATTACGCACTTTCCCCTGTTCAAACTTCAATTCAAAAGCTTTATCGCCTTCAACCAACTTCTGGCCTTCGCCCAATGAAACAATAACCTGACCGGAAGGCTCTTCCTGAACGCTGATATCCACCAAAGAAGAAAGACCGCGCAGAACCACATCCCTACGATCTAGCAAAGTGTTGTCAGTAGGATTGGCAATGATCCGTTTATTCAGCTGGGCAAGTTCCTTGATAGCGTCGTTAGCCTTACCTACTTCCTGTTTGAGGTGGGAGGTAATCAGATCCTGCTGGCGCTGTAGATCACTCACGAGCGAATTGAGTTGCGAAGAAAACTTCTGGGCCGATCCCACAAGGGCTACCCTGTTCGCTCCCAGCTTAGGATCATTGGCAAGGGACTGCCACGCAGCCCACATGTCGGACATGGATTTACTGACCCCGGCGTCCTTACTTTCCACAAAAAATTTCTCAACCATGGAAAGGTTACCGGATTCAGCACTCCAGCGGGAAAATTCCGGGCTTTTATCCAGCACGCCGCGCTCCAGAAACTGGGATAAATTACGCTGGATACTCTGGATGGAAGCCCCGGTACCGTAGGACCAGCGACCTTCCCTGATCGACATGTTTTCGTCCTGAACAACAGTCCTGCGACGGTAACCGGGGGTCTTCAGATTCGCTACGTTGTTGCCGTGAACAGAAAGCCCCATCTGGGCGTTCTGCATGGCTCCGCGGCCGATGGAAAATATATTACCAAGCATGGTTGTACTCCCATGCCTCCGGCGGCTGGGGAAGGGGAGGCCGCCGGAGGCATTCAGAAATTATCTCTTCAACTGGATAAGTTCGCCGAGTAACTGGTCGGCTGTGGTGATGGCTTTACTGTTGGCCTGAAACCCGCGCTGCGTGGTGATCAGCTTGACCATTTCATCCCCCACATCCACGTTGGACTGCTCCAGCTTGTTGGAGGCGATGGAACCCAGCGGCCCTGTTCCGGCCCGTCCGGTCAGTGCCGGCCCGGAATCACGGGTCTTGGAGAAGAGGTTGCTCCCTTCACGGCGTAAACCATACTGATTGTTGAAGTTGGCAAGAGTGAGTACGTAGAGATCGAGCACCTGCCCGTTGGAATAACGCCCGGTAACAACACCGTCCCGGTCCACTTCCACGGCTTGCAGAAACCCTGCGCCATACCCGTTCTGAGACTGAGAATTACGAGCATTACCAGTGTCATAGGAGGTTGAGTAAGATGCGCTCCGTTTGGGAGTGGTAAAGTTTGGAATTTTTGACAAGGCCGTACCTACAGCCGAAGCATCAGCTGTGGTGGGTGTACTCCAAGTGGGCGGATTACTGCCGTTACTAAGTCCGAAATCAAGGGTGATGGGATTGGCTTTGGCATCAGTGGCAAGGTTTGCGTCGGCCTTGCCAAGGAAGTTGGCAGTAAAAATGGGCTTACCGGAATCAGACATAGGTGAAGGAGTCCAGTTATTGAGGTTCTGCATCCCCCCTGTAGCTCCGGCTTTGAGCGAGAAGGAACTCATGCCGATCATCTCCCCGCGCGGGTTGAAAGTCATGGTCCCGGTCATAAGCAGCCCTGCTGCGGAAGTGGTTTTAAGGGCAGTACCACCAATTGTCCTTCCGTCTTCATTGGGGGGAACAGTAACGATAAACTCGTAAACCCTGTTACCTGCTGCATCCGTGGTCACAGTGTTATCTTTGACCGGATCAAAATAAATGGTCAGGTCATGAGAGGTTCCGCTTTCATCAAATGTCTTGATGGTATTCTGGAAGGCATAGCGGTCTGCGGGGAGGGGAGGATTATTTTTCCCATTCCATGTCTGGTGCAATGAAAAGAAGGGCTGTCCGGTCACATTGCACTTATCCTCAGCCTTGGAACTGAGGTTAACGTTCATGGCTATTTCAGAAGTGCGCACCGGAGGTGACTGAAAACGGTCCAGCTTGATATCCGTAGGTGTGCCGATTGTATCCGGCTTACCGCTTTCGGAATTGGGATTAACCTTCCAGCCCTGCACCACGTAGCCGTGGGGATCTGTCAGCACCCCCTGCTTGTTGAAAATAAAGTTTCCGGCGCGGGTGTAGAATGTCGCATCTGTATCCGGGTGGCGAACAGTGAAGAATCCCTTACCGCCGATGGCTACGTTTGTGGCCTCGGATGACGGTTCGAAGGGGCCCTGTTTGAAATCACCGTAAATAGAGGCGATTCCTACGCCGTGGCCCACCTGACCTATACCGCCGCCGGTATTGACTGTGCTGTAAAATGTGTCTTCAAAGGAAGTACGCGCTCCCTTGAAACCGATGGTGCTGCCGTTGGCAAGGTTGTTGCCGATAATGCTCATAGCCTGACTGTGAGCACGGATACCGCTGATACCGTTGTACATTGATCCTTTTAAACCCATGAGAATCTCCTTGCAGTGAAAAAGTTAAGCAACAACTCTTGTCACGTTGGACAAAAGCACCTTGCGGCCGTCTTCAAGCTCCAGAATATTCTGGCCGCCGGCCGTATTAACGGCTTTGACCTTTCCGGAGACCTCAATATTGGCGAGAACTTTTTTTCCTGAGGAGGATTCCGCGCGGACTACGATTCTATACTGACCGTCAGCTGCGGCTTTCTTATCCTTGTCCATGCCGTCCCATTTGAAATCAAATTTTCCGGCACTTTTACTGCCCATTTCCACTGAGCGGACCAAGGCTCCTTTTTTATCGAAAATATCTACATAAACAGACTTGCAGGCTGCGGGGAGGGAGATGGAAGCGGAAGTGGTTTCCGAACCGTCTTTGGACACACTGATTCCTTTGGCCATGACCGTTTTACCGATGTATCCGGTAGCGTTAAGCCCGATCACGGTTTTAACAGTCTTGGTCAGACCATCCATAGCTTTGGAAATGTTGGTGAGTCTTTCAAGAGAGGAGAACTGGGCCAGCTGAGCCAGCTGTTCCTTGTTATCCATGGGATTGACGGGATCCTGATTCTTAAGCTGGGTAACGAAAAGCTTCAGGAAAGCGTCTTTGTTAAGATCCTTGCTGGGAGTCTTGGGTTTGGCATTCTTATTAACATTATTTAAATACGTAGTAGCGTCGATCATGATTTCCTCCTGTTCTGCACAACAGCTTGGGTCCGGCGTGAAATACGCGGGACAAGTTGATGCGCCTCAAGGAGGCAATCAGCCTATGAACCGGGATTCGGCATGATCAAGGCAGGATGGAGACAGTTGATGAAGGGGTAACTGTTTCCGGCTGTGCAGACGTGAGAGGAAGTGGGTTGTGGAGGTCTTTCTATCACGCCATGGCCTTGAACTCCCGGTCATTATCATTTTCAGAATCTTTTTCTTGAACAAGCTCCTTGGCTTTTTCAATGCAGTGTCCGCCGAAAGGGGCGACTACCGCTCCTTTGAGGTTGCGCCTCATCTCCATGACCGCAGTTCGGCAGGAACGGCACTCAGCAAGATGGGCTTCAAGTCTGCTTACCAATTCATCGGAAGCAGTGCCGTCGAGATACATGCATATCTCATCAATTTCAGGGCAGGCAGGAGTAGGACCAAAAGGCAGGTCTTTCTCCATGCGGCTGCAATGGTTGCGTTCGGTTCCGTCCATGGAACACCTCATGTTGTTTTTTCTGTCAGCCCATCCGTGTGCCGACAGGGTTGTCTGTACCGTGTCCGTCAAATTCATAAAATGAACTTAATTTTTTGGACACTAACGGGTCAGCGCATAAGTCTCCCCACTGACTCCGTGGTAGGAGCGAAGTTTGATCAGGGCCTTGTGTTTGGCACTTCTGACCGACTGCTCCTTGATTCCGATAAACTCGGAAATTTCAGAAATATCCAGCCCGTCCTCAAAGAAAAGCGTCACTATCAGCTTCTGACGGGGCGAAAGCAGCTGCTCCGGAATATCCAATCCTTCATGGACTGAATCGACGGGAGCCTCAAGTTCATTAATAAAATCGTCCAAAGGGGCCAAACAGTATACCCCCTTTCGCAAAAAATCCATGGTCACACTTCTGGAAATGACCATCAGCCAGGTTGTGATCTTGGCTTTGTGCGGATCATATCTTTTTAACAGACTTCTATCGTTCTGTACAAGACGCAGGAAAACGTTCTGACAAATATCATCAGCATGATGTTGAGAGTAGTAACGTAGCTTACTCTTTAGTGTATTATTGATGGTAAAATAGATTATCCCCGAATATTTCTCCACAAAAGTATTCCAGGATACGCTATCACCTTCAGCGCACTTTCTGATAATATTGATTACTGCCTTATGTTCTACGTTCAAAACAATCACCCGATGTCTTTGTTTAATGCTTCTTAATACTTTCCCTTCATCATAACAGGCTGATTGCCTCCATGGGCATTCTTACAACTGTATACGAAGAAAAAATCCGAAACATCCCCACACTCTTAATCAAAACTTGATAAAAATTAATCTATCTTAATTTAACCAAGCTAAACCAAGGCCTTAACGACAAAACTTTTTTATCTTGCCGAGGGATAAAGACTCCTGTCCCTTACTCAATAAATCCATTGCTTCGCTGATTTTTCAAAGTAAGTTCATGCCGTAAATACGAGGGTACGCATTTGAACTTGGATGAAATCAAAAAACACGCAGTTATTAGAAAAATGGCGAAAAAGGATTCCGCCGGGTTGGTTGTACTGCCACTCTAAACAAGTTTTCAGGCCATCTCAATAGGCAATATTTTCCGAACCTTAGAAATAAGGAGAAAAACAGCAAAACCTAGTTTTACCACCCACAAAAAAGCTGTCTTTTGGCTGGTTTAACCCAAGTAAAACACCAAGAAAAACACTTTTTCAGCACGGCTTATTGACAAGATAAGTTGCTTAAGGCAATATTTCCGAAAACGTTTGCGGTTACGTTTGCACAATCGTTTGCAAAGCCCGGAGCAATGGACAAAGCAGAGCACAAAAATGAACAAAGAATTTCAGGACTATCCGCATAAAAGATACAATCCCCTGACCGGGGAATGGGTGCTGGTTTCACCGCACAGGACCAAACGCCCATGGCAGGGCAAGCAGGAAAAAACTGCCCAAAAAAAACTGCCCCCTTATGATGACAAATGCTATCTCTGCCCCGGCAATACCCGCAATCAGGGTGCGAGCAATCCTGATTACAAAGACATCTTTATTTTCGATAACGACTTTCCCGCACTGCTCAACGAATCTGTGAAAGGCTTCAACGATGAAGATAGTCTATTTAAAATTGAGCCCGAAAGCGGAACCTGCCGTGTTGTCTGCTTTTCTCCCCGCCATGACCTGACCATTTCACGCATGAAGCCGGAAGCAGTTCGGAAGGTGGTTGATGCGTGGTGCGACCAATATAAAGAACTGGGAGAACGTAACGACATCGGTTACGTGCAGATTTTTGAAAACCGGGGCGATATCATGGGCTGCTCCAATCCCCACCCACACGGGCAGATCTGGGCCACACGCTCTGTTCCGGTCATCCCGGAAGCAGAAAACAAACGTCAGCAGGAATATCTTGATGAGAATAAAAAATGTCTGCTTTGCCGCTACGTAGAACGGGAGCTTAAAAATAAAGAAAGGATCATTTTTGAAAATGAATCTTTTATCGCCCTTGTTCCTTTCTGGGCAGTCTGGCCTTTTGAAGCCATGCTGCTGCCCAAAGCCCACATGGGTGCAATCACTGAGATGACTCCGGACCAGCGCGATGACCTCGCCGATGCACTGGTTCGCATGGGCATCCGCTACGATAATCTTTTCGAGACCTCTTTCCCTTATTCCATGGGTATCCACCAGCGTCCCACACTGGATGAAGATGGCGAGCATTGGCACTGGCATATCCACTATTACCCACCCTTGCTGCGCTCAGCCACAGTGAAAAAATTTATGGTCGGATTTGAAATGCTGGGCATGCCCCAGCGGGATATTACTGCCGAGCAAAGTGCCAAGCAACTGCGCGAACTCCCTGAAATTCATTATCTGGACCGGGGGGAATAGCATGTATTCCATGGAGGCTTATCGTAAACATCTGGATGAAGGCGGACTTGATCGGCAACTCAGCCTGATACATTCATGCGCCGGAATAGATAAGTCACGGGAACGCATGCGCGAGCTGCTGCATTGCATGCTTGAAAATTTCGGTCGTAATGAGCTCTGTTTTGTCAGTGCACCGGGCCGCACTGAAATGGGCGGAAATCACACAGACCACAACCACGGTCATGTGCTGGCCGCAGCGGTCAATCTGGACTGCCTTGCCGCTTTCTCCAGAGCCGAAGGCAACGTAGTGACCATCATTTCCAAGGGCTATAATCCCATCACTGTTGATATTTCTGAGGCCGGACCTCACACAGAGGAAAAAGAAACCAGTGCCGCCATTGTCCGTGGTGTGGCAGACGGATTTCGCAAGCTGGGTCTTAAAATCGGAGGTTTCAATGCATGTGTACACAGTACCATCCCTGCCGGGGCAGGGCTGAGTTCCTCCGCGGCTTTTGAGGTACTGGTGGGTCGTATTTTCAGCTACCTTTTTAACGATGGAAAAGTTGGCCCTCTTGAAATTGCCAGCGTTGCCAAGCAGGCCGAAAACATTCATTTCGGCAAACCCTGCGGCTTCATGGACCAGATGGCCTGCTCATTTGAAGGCATTCTGTCTATTGATTTTGCTGACCCGGCCAGTCCGGGGGTAACCCGCGTGGAACCGGGCTTCGATACTCAAGGGTGTTCAGAAGGATTTTATAACACCGGGTATCGGTTATGCGTTATCGATACCGGAGGCAGCCACGCCGACCTGACCCCGGACTACGCAGCGATCCCGGAAGAAATGTTTCAGGCCGCCATTTGTTGCGGCCAAGAACAGGCTCATGGTCTGACTATTAACCGGATTCTGGAACACATGGACAGCATCCGGGAAAAAGTCGGCGACCGCGCAGTACTACGCCTCTTTCATTTCATTGGAGAAGACGAACGGGCCTTAAAGCAAGCACAAGCCCTGCATGCCGGGGATATGGATGAATTCCTACGGCTTGTCGCCCAGTCCGGTCACTCCTCCAGCGATTTGCTGCAAAACTGCTTCAGTCCAAGTGCACCGAAACGGCAACCTATTCCGCTGGCACTAAGTCTCACCGAACTTTTCCTCGGTTCTCATGGTGTAGGCCGGGTCCACGGCGGCGGATTTGCCGGAACCATTCAAGCCTACGTGCATGATTCAGACTTCAACAGATACCGCCGCTCCATGAGAAATATTTTCGGCGAGAACTCAGTCATAGAACTATCCATCCGCCAGCCGGGCAATGAATTCCTGACCATAACTGAAACTGGGACAGGAGCATAACATGGCACACATGACCCTCAAAGACCTCGCCGGAAAACTGGGCATATCCGCATCTACAGTTTCACGCGCCCTGCACGATCACCCGGATATCAGTGACAAGACCAAGGAAGTAGTCATGGCGGCGGCTGAAAAATACGGATACCAGCCCAATCCCATCGCCCAGAGCCTGAAGAAGCAGAGCAGCAAAATCATCGGGGTCATTGTCCCTGAAATCCGGCACAATTTTTTTGCCACAGTTATCAGCGGCATTGAGGAAGTGGCCTACGAAGCCGGGTATATCATCATGGTCTGCCAGTCCAACGAGACCCTGCAACGGGAAATCATGACCACCAAGGCCCTTACAGCCAACCGGGTAGCCGGAATACTCATGGCTATATCCCTTGAGACCACAAACTGTGACCACATGCGCTCCATTATGCGACAGGGCATCCCGCTGGTCCAGTTTGACCGGGTGGTGGATGAATTGGATACCGGAAAGGTGGTCATTGACGATTTCAGGGCCTCCTACAAAATGACCTCCCATCTCATTGACCGGGGCTACAAACGCATCGGATTCCTTGCCGGGCGCGAAGGAATTTCCATGAACAAGTTGCGCTTCAACGGCTACCTGCAAGCGTTAAAAAACCACAGTATCCCCTTTTATCCGGAACTTAACATCAATATCGGCGGCTGCCGGGGCAGCAACGGACGTTCCGGAGCCGAAGAATACCTGAAGATGGACAATCCCCCGGACGCAGTGCTGTGCATTAATGACCCAGTGGCTGTGGGCGCGTTCTGCCGATTCCGCGAAGCTGGCTGGCGCATCCCCGAGGATGTTGCCTTAGCCGGATTTTCCGGTTCACCGGAATCCGCACTCATCGAACCGGGGCTTAGCTCAGTGGACCAGCCCGCCTTTGAAATGGGTAAAACAGCTGCCACCCTGTTGCTCAAACAGCTCAAAGAAAAAGAACATTTCCGTCCTGAAACCATCACCCTTGAAACCGAACTACTTCTCCGCGGTTCGAGCTACAAGGAGGTAAAGTGATGGGTGTCAGCAGCAGGTCATGGGGCAAAACTCCCTTTGGAAAAGAAGTCATGCTGTTCACTCTGGAAAACAGTGCAGGCTGCAAAGCGCGTATATCCACCTACGGGGGCACCCTCACAGGGCTGGAAATCCCGGTGGATGGCACGGTGAGCGGAAAGATGCTCGACGTAGTGCTCGGCTTTGATTCATTGCAGGAATATGCTGCTGACGGCAACTACATGGGAGCCACTGTAGGCCGGGTTGCCGGAAGAATTTCAAATGCATCTTTTGAGCTGAACGGACAGAAGTTTCAACTGGACAGCAATGAGGGGCCGAACCACCTTCACGGCGGGAGAAACGGTTTCAACCGACAAGTCTGGGAAGTTGCCGCAGTTGGCGACAAACAAGACACTCCCTCCCTGACCCTCTCTCTTCTCAGTCTGCATCTTGAAGGCGGATATCCCGGCAACCTGAAGGTGGAAGCAACTTTCACCCTGAGTGGAACTTCCCTGCGCATTATCTACCGGGCAACAAGTGACCAGCCCACTCCCCTGAACATAACCGCACATCCCTATTTCAATTTAAATGGGAATGGACGCAAAATTAACAATCATCAATTGAAGATTTTTTCCACAAAATCAACTACGTTCGATGAAGCCCTTATCCCTGATGGAAAGATAGTTGAGATCTCCGGAACAGAGGCGGATTTCATCGATTTCACTCCGCTGGGAACAAACGAGCAGGACCGCTTTTATGTTCTGGAAAATGAACGCGAAGAACTTATTCCTGCGGCAATTGCCCGCTGTGAAGAATCCGGGCTGGAACTTGAAGTATGCACCAATCAGCTCGGGGTACAGCTCTACACGGCTGACGGAATTGCAAACGAAAGTCCCGGCAAAAACGGCATTCAGTACGGGCCTCGATGCGGCTTCTGCATTGAACCCATGGGCTACCCGGACGCGGTAAACAAACCCGAATTTCCCTCCGTGATTTTACGTCCCGGAGAAAAATACAATCATTCAACCGAGTACAGGTTCCGCAGGATTTCCTGAAGGAACTGGAAACGAACAAGGCGAGATGAAGCATGGCAAACGTAGAACTTAAGAACGTCATCAAGCGTTATGGATCAGTCGAGGTCATCCACGGTGTGGACCTTTCCGTAAATGACAACGAATTTATCGTGCTGGTCGGCCCTTCGGGATGCGGCAAGTCCACCCTGCTACGCATGGTGGCCGGTCTTGAAGACATCAGCGGCGGTGACATCCACATCGGCGAACGGGTGGTCACCAATGTTTCCCCCAAAGACCGCAACGTGGCCATGGTTTTCCAGAACTACGCCCTCTATCCGCATATGACCGTCGGTGAAAACATGGGCTTCTCCCTGAAAATGCACAAGAAATCCAAGGACGAGATCAAGCAGCGGGTCGATGATGTTGCCAAGATTCTCGAACTGGAACCCTACCTGCACCGCAAGCCCTCGGAACTTTCCGGTGGACAACGCCAGCGTGTAGCCATGGGCCGGGCCATGGTCCGCAATCCCGATGTATTTCTTTTCGATGAACCGCTTTCCAACCTTGATGCCCAGCTGCGCACTCAGATGCGCATGGAACTGCGCAAAATGCACATGCGGCTCAAGACAACCACCATCTATGTCACTCATGACCAAATCGAAGCCATGACCCTTGCGGACCGCATTGTCATTCTCAAGGACGGTTACATCCAGCAGGTGGGTACTCCGGTAGAAGTTTTTGAAAAACCCAACAACGTTTTCGTGGCCCAGTTCATCGGCAACCCGCCCATGAACATCCTTGAAGGAACCATCAAGGTCATCGACGGCAAACGTTATGTGGTCAAAGGCAGCACTAAATTTCCAGTGCAGGACCATCAGGGTCCGAACCTCAAAGACGGCGATCCGGTTCTGGCCGGACTGCGCCCGGATTCTATCAAGATGGGCGACAACATTGAGCGGTTGCAAAAAGACTGGTGGTGCAGCGGCGAAGTTGTAGTCTCTGAAATCCTCGGTGCCCATTCATTGCTCGAAATCATCATTGACGGCGAAAACGAACTCATTGCCGAAGTGGAAGGCCGGGTAGTTGCCCATCCCGGTGAAACTGTTCCCATCGGATTTGAATTTGACCGTATGGTGCTTTTCGATCCTGAAACGAAAGAGGCGCTTTACTAGAATTTTCTCTTAAAGCGACGAACTATAAAGGCTTAAGGATAACGTAGATTGTTTTAACATTTAGGAGGAAACATGAAACAGTCCCTGATTAAACTTTGCTTGGTGTTCGCGGCGGTAATGCTGCTGGCGGTTCCGCAGGTCTCACAGGCCAACGAACTCAAAGGCGATCTTGAAATTTTCTCATGGTGGGCAGGTGACGAAGGTCCGGCTTTGCAGGCCCTGATCGGCCTCTACAAAGGCCAACATCCCAATGTTAACGTCATCGATGCTACCGTTTCCGGTGGTTCCGGCGTTAACGCCAAGGCTGTACTGAAAACCCGCATGCTCGGTGGTGAGCCGCCGGACAGCTTTCAGGTTCACGCAGGTCAGGAACTCATCGGAACATGGGTTAAATCCGACCGCATGGAAGATCTGACCTTCCTGTTCAAAGAAGAAGGCTGGATGGATGCTTTCCCTAAAGGTTTGGTCAAACTGATCGGTACTGACAAGGGTATCTGGTCTGTTCCTGTAAACATTCACCGCTCCAACGTGATGTGGTACATCCCCGCCAACCTGAAAAAATGGGGCGTGGAAGCACCTAAAAACTGGAACGATTTTCTGAAAATTGCCCCCAAACTTCAGAAAGAAGGCATCACCCCTCTGGCTATGGGTGCGAACTGGACCGCAACCCACCTTTGGGAATCCGTTGTTATCGCATCCATCGGTGCTGAAAAATGGAACGACCTCTGGTCCGGAAAAATGAAGTTCGACAACCCTGAAATGATCAAGGCTTGGGAACTCTTCGGCAAAATCCTGCCTTACACCAACACCGATGCAGCTTCCCTTTCATGGCAGCAGGCAACCGATATGGTTATCGACGGCCGCGCAGCATTCAACATCATGGGTGACTGGGCCGCAGGTTACATGGAGACAACCAAGAAGATGGTTCCGGGCAAAGACTTTGCATGGTTGGCTTCCCCTGAGACTGAAGGTGTATTCATCTTCCTTGCTGACTCCTTCGGTCTGCCCAAGGGCGCACCTAACCGCGATAACGCCATTGCATGGCTGAAACTGCTCGGTTCCAAGAAAGGCAGTGATACCTTCAACCCCCTCAAGGGTTCCATCTCCGCCCGTACCGACACCGACCTGAGCAAGTACAACATCTACTTGCAGTCCGCAGCCAAGGACTTCGCAAAAGACGCAGTTGCAGCTTCCCTGATCCACGGCGCAGCAGCCAACGAAACCTTCATGGGCGGCTTCGCACAGGTCATGGAAATGTTCCTGAAAACCAAGAATGCCAAGGCTACCGCCATGGCAAGCCAGCAGTTGGCTAACAAAGCCCAGATTGGTAAATAAAAATCAGGATAAGCCCCGTTTTATTTAACTAACAGGGTGAAGCCTAATAAAACAGTTTGGGATTCTTAAACCCTTTCCAAAGGGTTTAAGGCCCCCGGCAGGGTCCCCGAAGGGCCGCCGGAGACATCCCTTGCAAAGTATTAAAAACCGCGCCGGATTATGTCCGGCGCGGTCCCAAAAGAGGTTTCGGTATATGAGGGAAGCATCACGGGACAGGCTGAAGGCGTTTTTAACCCTTCTGCCATCAATCATCCTGATCGCCGTTTTCGTTTACGGTTTTATCGGCAATACCATCTGGATTTCCATGACCGATTGGGGCGGCTCCGGCGCACTGGCTTTTGATCCGCAGAAAAATTTCATCGGTCTGGATAACTATGTGGACCTGTTCAACGGGTTCCTTTCCGCCGGATTCAGGCAGGATCTTGTCAACGCGGTCTACTACTCGCTTATGCTTTTAGCAGGAGCCATCGGCCTTGGCATGTTCATCGCCATCCTTCTGGACCAGAAGCCCAAGGGCGAAGACGTTCTGCGTACGATCTTCCTCTATCCAATGTCCCTTTCTTTCATCGTATCCGGTACTATCTGGCGTTGGCTGCTGGCACCGCAGGGCGGAGTCAACGTACTGCCCACCTACTTTGGATTCGATGCCCTTGATTTTCAGTGGACCTCTTCCACCAAAGCCATTCTTGAATTCAACTGGCAGAACATTTTACAGATACTTATCTACATTGCGGCTTTTATTTTGATTTTGGTCGGCCTGTTCCTGCTTAAAGGAGATCCGCAGAAGGCCGTCAAACGCTGGCTCGGGCCCGGTGTGGTTGTCGGTGCGTTTGCATGGCTGGGCGGGTCGCTCCTGCCTCAGGCTCTGTTCATGGAAGAGATGCACGGTTTCAACCTCGCCACACTGGGTATCATCATCGCCACAGTATGGCAGTACGCGGGCTATACCATGGCTTTGTACCTTGCCGGGTTCAACGGAATTTCACAGGATCTGCGTGACGCGGCCATGCTCGACGGGGCCAGCTCCACCAACTATTACCGTTATGTAGCCATTCCCATGCTCAAGCCCATCACCATCAGCGCGGTAATTATCCTCTCGCACATCTCATTGAAGATGTTCGACATCATTTTCGCCATGACCGGACCGGACAACGCCCAGACCGGGCACCCGGCCCTGAACATGTACATGACCACCTTCCGGGCCAACGATTTTGCTCGGGGCGCGGCCATTGCCATTGTACTTTTTCTGGTGGCAGGCACATTCATCGTTCCCTACGTGATCAGCCAGTATAAGCAAAGGAGAAAGGGGTAAACCATGAGTACAACACAGAAATCCGGTATCACCCCCGGCTCCGTCCTGCTTTACGGATCACTTTTCGTGCTGGCCCTGTTTTTCCTTATGCCCGCTTACATGGCGATTGTAACCGCGCTCAAGGACCCGGCAAATATCAGCCTGCCTACTGCGTGGGAGCTGCCGGAAAAATTCAACTGGCAAAGTTTCCCGCATGCCTTTGAACTCCTCAAATCCAATATTGCCAGTTCACTGATCCTGACCGTCTGCGCCACTGCACTTTCCACGGTACTCGGCTCCCTGAACGGTTATGTGTTTTCCAAATGGAAATTCAAAGGCAGCGAACTGGTCTTCACCCTGTTCCTGTTCGGCATGTTCATTCCCTATCAGGTTATCCTGATCCCGCTCTTCCAGACCCTGCGGGCCATGAATCTCTACGGCGGTTTGCCGGGACTGATCCTTGCCCACGTGGTTTACGGGTTGCCCATCACCTCGCTGATTTTCCGTAACTTCTACTCCCAGATTCCTACCGCGCTGGTGGAATCCGCAAGGCTGGACGGGGCCGGATTCTTTTCCATCTACACCAAAATAGTCTTCCCGCTGTCCATTCCCGGTTTCGTGGTCACCAGCCTCTGGCAGGTTACCCAGATCTGGAACGAATTCCTCTGGGGGATCTGTTTAACACGCCATGAAGACAACCCCATCACCGTAGGGTTGGCCCAGCTTGCCGGCGGACAGGCCGTAAGCTGGAACCTGCCCATGGCCGGATCAATCATGGCTGCGCTCCCCGTACTCATGATTTATATCTTCCTCGGACGCTACTTTATCCGCGGATTATTAGCTGGATCAGTAAAAGAGTAAATTTGATGCGCTACGCGCTTTTTTAATAATCGCATTATGTCTCCGACGGCCCTGCCGGGAGCCTTAAACCCTTTTGCAAAAGGGTTTAAGAATCCCAAAACCTTTTATTAAGGCTTCGCCGTTGGTAACAACCTAAAATTTAATACAAATTAAACATACAAAATGGCGAAGCCCTACTAAAAAGTTTTGATGGGGGAGTCCAGAGGGGGAAACTTTTCCCAAAAGTTTCCCCCTCTGGCCCTCGGAGAGCCGCCGGAGGCATACATGAAACAATTCTTCATCGCTGGACTTGGCGAAATATTATTTGACGTACTGGCTGATTCTGAAGAAATCGGCGGTGCCCCAGTCAATTTTGCTTACCATGCCGGACGGCTGGGCGCTGACGGCGCAGCCATCTCTACTATCGGAGATGATGAACGCGGTCGCAGAGCATCCAAAGAATTGATGAACCGCGAACTCTGCCTCTCCGGGGTCAGCATTGACTGCGACCATGAGACCGGATACGTGGAAGCCCGCTTGGATGATCAGGGCGTGGCAACCTACTACTTCCCGGACGACATAGCCTGGGATCACCTGAAATTAAATGATACCGCCATGGGCTTTGCCTCGCAGGTGGATGCGGTCTGCTTCGGCACCCTTGCCCAGCGCAGCGAACAATCCCGGAAGGCAATCCATACTTTTCTGGATGCCGCCCCGCAGGCCCTTAAGGTTTATGACATGAACCTGCGCCAGCTTTTTTACAGCAAGGAAATCATCGCTGAATCCCTTAAACGAGCCGATGTGCTGAAGCTGAACGATGATGAAATCAAAGTCATCGCCCCCATGTTCGGACTTCAGGGTAGTGAGCGGGACATGCTCAAAACACTGCATGATGAATTCGGGCTGAAGTGCTCAGTTCTGACCCGTGGAAGCAACGGCAGCCTGATCATCGGAGCAGACGATGAAGTTGAACATCCCGGAGTTGAGATCAAAGAAATTGCCGATACCATCGGGGCCGGGGATTCTTTTACGGCATCTGTTGCTATCGGGCTGCTGCTGGATCATTCACTGGAAGAAATAAGCGAACATGCCAACAGACTGGCTGCTCATGTCTGTTCCTGCAAAGGGGCTATGCCCGCTATCCCGAACGAATTTAAGTTAATAAAATAATTTTTCAATATAGGATAAAAACATGAAAAGAAGCGAGATCAACGCACTTATCGTAAAGGCCAAAGAATTTTACGCCAGCCACCGTTTCAACCTGCCCAAATGGGCCTTCTGGGGACCGGAAGATTGGAAAGGCAAAGGCGAAAGTGAAGTTGTGCACAACATGCTCGGCTGGGATTTGACCGATTACGGCAAGGGCGATTTCGACAAACTGGGGCTGATCCTGTTCACCATCCGCAACGGCAATCTCCAGACCGCAGACCCCAAACCCTACGCGGAAAAAATCATGATCCTGCGTGAAGGCCAGCTCTGCCCCATGCATTTCCACTGGTCTAAACGCGAAGACATCATCAACCGTGCGGGCGGCAATCTGGCAATCAAACTATACGGCTCCAATAAAGATGAATCCATGTCCGATAAACCGCTTAAAGTAAGTGTAGACGGTTTTGTACGAACCGTTGAACCGGGCGGAGTGATTGTGCTTGAACCGGGCGAGTCCATCTGCCTCGAACCGGGCATGTACCACTGCTTCTACTGCGAAGAAGGAACCGGGGACGTCATGGTTGGAGAAGTCAGCGCGGTCAATGATGACAATATCGACAACCGCTTCCACGAACCCCTGCCCCGCTTCCCCGAAGTTGATGAAGACGAAGAACCGATCCATTTGCTGGTTACTGATTATGCGCGGTATGTGTAAGAATACACAAAATTATTTTTCAACATGAAACACAAAAAATCCCGGACAGAATCACTCCTGTCCGGGATTTTAATTTTGCAAATTTTAAAATTCTATTCATCTTCAATCAACTTAAACCGTACAAGCTGACGGTGCAGCTTTTTTAGCATCACAGGTTTAATCAGATAAGTATCAGCCTGACAATCATAAAGAGCTTTGTGAATGGTCTTTTCATCACTCAAGCTGCTGGCAATAAAAATCTTTGCTTCTTCGCCGAAGGTATCCATATTCGTACTACGCTCCATCTGGCGGATAGCCTTGCAGGCCTGCAAACCATCGATATTAGGCATCATAATATCAAGCACTATAAGATCAAAACGAGGGGTGTCTTCAGCAAGGCTTCCAGTAAAAGCCTGAATAGCCTCACCCCCATCCTTGGCAACGTAGCAAGGCATAAATTTTGAAAGATAATGACTCAGGACTTTGCGGCTTGCAAAATCATCATCCACGATCAAGGCAGTGGGGTTCTTGCGAACCTGACCGCCTACGGCGGAAGCCTGCAACGGCTCTTCAACCGGGACAACTGCGGGTTTTACTTCAGGAGCAGCCACTTCCGACTCAAGGGGCGCACTTTCAACACTGACAGGGGCAGGACTCAGACAGGACTCAGGTACTTCTAGAGCGGCATCAAGTTTTTTAAGACGGTCATAGCCCTGATTATAATCAATTTTATCATCGCCCTTATCGATAATGTAGGAAAAGACCTCATCAATCAGGTCAAAACTCTTCAGCAAGATATCAATAACTTTTTTGTCCGGCTCACGTTTGCCGGAACGGATATCCGAACAGGCATCCTCCACCTTATGTACAAATCCGGACAACTCCATAAATCCCATCATTGATGAGTTGCCTTTCACGCTGTGCAGCACTCTGAAAATACGGTCAATAGAATCCTGATCCCGAACCTGTTCAAGACTAAGAACATCCTGCACCGCCAGTTCAGTCGCTTCACGGCACTCATGCACAAATTCACTCAAGAACAAATCCTGTTCAAAATCATCACTCATCACTGACAATCCCCATCTCTCTGAGTTTTTCTGTCAAACTTTCTACGGTGATGGGTTTGACCAGATAATCAGTAGCTTCACTTTTATTAAAGGCCTCAAAAACAGTTTTCACATCAGAAAGAGCCGTCACCATTATGATCACTGATTCATTTGCCGGAGTAACTCCGAGTTCACGCTCAATCTCCCGAATCTCACGGGCAGCATCAAGGCCGTTTTTCTCCGGCATCATAATATCCATAAATACGTACTGATACGGGTCATTCTCCTGAAGAGCGGACTTATAAACATCCAAAGCCTCTGCCCCGTTCACAGCCACATCGACCTCACCGTGCCTCCTGAGAAAAAGCTGTAAAAAATTCCTTGAAGCAAAATCATCTTCAGCAACCAAAAACTTCATCACGCCACCTCACGGACTTTGATTGAGGGAATTACATTAGCAAAATTTAACACACCAGTACTTACTTTTCAAACGACTTATAATTATAAATCAGCCTCAATCTTCAATTCCCGGAAGCTTTATAAAAATAGATGTCCCTTTTACATCAGAACTTTCAAATGAAACACTGCCGCCCATAGTTTCAGCAATAAGCTTTGCTGAATATGTTCCCAGTCCGGTCCCCCCGGACTTATGCGCAGTCACGTATTTCTCAAAAAAAGTATCCCGGATATCTTCGGGCACGACTCCCATATTATGTATTTTTATTAATATATCCCCGAGATCATCATTCACATCCAACGTGATCACACTCTCAGCAGGGGAAGCTTCAACAGCATTTTTAAGGAGATTCGATAACAGCGAATAGGTCAAAAATTCATCACAACGGATATTAAAGGAAAAACCTTTTTCAACACCCTTTCCTCCAAACTGCTCCCGGACCACAAGTTTTTTATAATTAATCAGCTCAAATAGGTCCTTCAAAACAGAGCGGGCGAGAGCATAAACATCCGCAACAGCCGGATGGTACTCGTAGGCCCCGGTTTCCATTTTATAAAGATCAAGAGAAAGGTTAATCATGTTCAATAATTTGTATCCTGAAGCCTGTATGTATTCCAAAATTTCCCGCTGGCTTTCAGTAAGATTACCCTCATCATCCATAAGCAGGATATCCGGCAGCCCGATAATACCGTTCAAGGGACCTTTAAGGTCGTGGCGCATTATGCGGTCCACATCTTCCTTAAGATCAGCCAGCTTTTTCTGCTCACTGATATCTATAAAATTTTCAACCATGTGCAGTTTGCCATTGATCATAACCCTGCTCACGGTCTTCTGGATAGGTATGCTTACTCCATCCCTGCGTTCAATGACATACTCCCCGTTATCCTCATTCAGTCCCCGATCAGTAATCGGACAATTGCCTCTGAACGCAGAACAAATAACATCAAAACATTGCCTGCCGATTAATTCTTCCCATCCCACTCCCAACATTTCCAATGCCTTGGGATTAGCATCAACAATTTTATGGTCTTCAGCTTCCACCACCATAACCCCGGCCTGCATTCCGTCCAAAGTTACGTCAAGCCGGTCAAAGGCATCGGCTAGATCCAAAGTTCGCTGCTGGACCTTGCGTTCCAATTCCTGACTGTGATTACGCATAAATTCACGGGTTTCGCAATTCTCAAGAGCATTGGCCGCAGAAAGCATGAATACGGAAAAAAGCTTCAGGGTTGTATCAAGTATATCTTCCTTGCTCTGGACCATTACCCCCACAAACATTCCCCGCACCCGGGACGGAGTTAAGAGAGTGTGAAGGAAAATGTGACTGTCTCCCGCAGAATCAAGAAAAAATACGGGGCCGTCAGACTGTAGAGCATAAGCAAAAGACTGATCTTCAATAAGTAAACCGACTTCCTTTTCCAGCCTTGCTGCTGCGTACTCCGGGCAGGAACGGGCCTGTACAAAGTCCTGTGTATCATTATCAATAAGATAAACCGCGCAGGACTTGAACGGAATCATCTTGTTGGCGCGATCACAAATTTCTTGCAGTAACATTTCCAGCGAGGATTGCGGATTGGAAAGGGAGCTTATAGTACCCAACTCACGGGCCAGATCCAGAGCCTCCATAGCTGCGGACTTCTCTTCCTGCAAGGAAGAGATCTGCTGACGCTGAAATTTTATCAACGCTTTGTCGTCCATTCTATCCTCCAAATATGGTAAGAATGTCCGCAATCTGACGTCTGGCCTTCAACGCTGTGGTAACAACCGCTCCATCAGGAAGCCCAAGAGCATCCCAGGCCCCCGGGTAAGGAGTATTTACAAGACCAAAGCTATCAGTTCCATACTGCATTGCCACCGCCATGGAATCAGCAACAGAACATATTGCTGATTCAATACAGAATTCCCCGGAACGACTCCCGTGATGCCCGACCACTCCGGCAGTAATCGACGGTGGAATATTCCAGAGTTTAAAAAGGCTCCCAACAAGATCGCAATGGTCAAATCCAAAAATGATTGACTCTGCTTCGCAATAACTGATGCCGCGAGCCATGCGCAGCTCAAAGGCCATATCAATCTTTTCCGGACACTGCTGTAGCATGATCAACTGTCCTACGTCATGGAGCATTCCCACAACAAAACATTTATCCTGCGATACGCCGGGAACCTGCAAGGCTAAAATACGGCAAAAAACAGCACAGGCAAGCGAATGCTTCCAGAAGTCAGCCATGGAAAATCCCGTATTATGCTCGCCTTTGAACGCTTCCATTACCGAAACACTCAATGCCAGCTGGCAGACTCCATTTGTTCCTACAAGAGAGACAGCTCTGCTCAAGGACTCCACCGGCAGATCAAAACCATATAAAGGACTGTTGACCAGACTGATCAGCTTTGCACTAAGCCCTGAATCTTTAGAAATAATATCCGCAAGATTTTCTGAACCGGACCCCGGATCATTTAGGGCCTCCATTATCTTATAATAAATGTCTGGAAAAGAAGCTAAACGGATACCGCTCTTTAAAAATGCGTCCGCGCTGGCAAAAAGAGGGGTCTCGGGGATATCTGGTTCACGGCCCATGGAAATCATCGTATGAGGTAATTCGTTATTTTTCTCCAGCTCTCTCACAAAATACTTAACGCTTACCTCCTTCAAAACTTCCATTGGAGCCACAGTCATGTCTGCATATGCAAAAATTCCATCCACATACTCCTTGGCAAGAGCATGTAGCTGGGGGTCAGCATCAGATTCCCCAGCTCCTTTGCCGCCGAGAACCTCAACTTCACTCACACCCCAAATATTAAAAATTCGCAGGTGCCGCTCTTCGATAACGGTGTCAGCTGCCAGCAAAAAACGTCCATTGGCTCCTTTTACATCTTCAGCCAGACGCATTCCGACTTCTAAATCTCCAACAAAAATTTTCATAACCCACCCTTCACTATTGCAAAACAACTGAAAACTTAGCTTTAATTAATCACAATAACGATTGAAGAGCAATTAAAATATGAATTTACTTCACACAAAGATAAGGGAGGAACAGCTTCAGCTGTTCCTCCCTTAAAGAGCATACGTAAAAATAAATTTATAAATCAAAGCAATGAAACCAAATCAGCCGGTGTATCCAGAACAATATTGGCCCCCGCTTTTACAAGCTCACTCTCTCCACGAAAGCCCCAGCCGGCCCCGATGGAAATCATTCCCGCATTGATCCCGGTTTTAATATCCACATCGGAATCACCTATAAAAAGGGTCTGTTGAGGGGCTGCTCCCATGGCCTTTGCAAGCTCAAGAGCCACATCCGGTTCAGGCTTGAGAGGAACATCCTTGCGGCCGCCGTAAACTTCAAAAAAGTCCACATCCGGCAGGAATTTATTCACGGCCTCAATAGTAAACTCATGGGGTTTATTGGAAAGAACAGCCATCTTTTTCCCGCAGGAAGCAAAATCGGCAAGCACTTCCGGAATCCCGGCATATGGCTTGGCAATGGTATTGAGCCCCTTGTCGAACTCTTCAAGCAGGACGGGAACAAACGTCTCATAAACTTCATCAGTCCGTTTATCTTCAGGCAAAGCACGCCAAGCAAGTTTTTTAGCCCCGGCACCCACAAACGTCCGATAAGCATCCACCGGATGGGGCTGAAATCCCATGCGGGTTAAAGCGGCATTACCCGCAGCGGCAATCTCGCCCAGAGTATCGAGTAAAGTTCCATCCAAATCAAAAATCACAGCGGAAAAATCAAGTGAACATTCCATATTTACAACCGAACTTTTTTAGAAGTTTACAATCTATTTCCAGTAACGCATTGCCCTTGAATACGAAAAAAGGTAGTCGTTAAGGTATTACCCTGCACCTTACGGAGACAACCATGCTGAATACACAAGCAAGTATCCTCATCGTAGACGACCATCAGGCCATGCGGCGTACTGTTGCCGATATCATGCGCATGCTGGGCTATTTTAACATACACTATGCCGAAGACGGGCTTATGGCCTTGGAGCAATTGGAAGAACATCCTTCGACCAGCCTTGTGCTGCTGGACTGGAACATGCCCCGCATGAGCGGACTTGATTTCTTACGAAAAATACGGACCACTTCCGAGTACGAAAACCTTGCGGTGATCATGGTCACCGCTGAAGCGGAACAGGAGCTTGTGATGGAGGCTGTTGCCGCAGGGGTCACCAACTACATTGTCAAACCGTTTACCCCGATGACACTTGAAAAAAAGCTGAAGGAAGTCTTCCCCGGTTAAACGGGCTGTCTACTGGGGAAGAGTTACCGCCACGGTGACCTCACCGTCAACACTTTCCATGGAAATATCCCCTCCATGGGCCTGCGCGATAAGCATTGCCGAATAAGTACCCAGCCCGGTACCCCGGTCCTTGCCGGAGGTGGCGTACTTGGCAAAAAATCTTTTCTTTATCTCTTCCGGCACCTCACCGGGATTATGCACTGAAATGCGAACTGCACCTTCCTGACGCTGAAGGCAAACCCTTACCGCGCCCCCTTTAGGACAGGCATCCACGGAATTGCCCACAAGATTGCCCAGCATGGAATAACAGAGCAACTCCTCTGCTGTAATTTTAAATTCCTGATCCACTGCGGCAACACTCCCGTCAATCTCCAGCACAAGCTCAAGACCGCGCATCTGCGCAGTATCTTCATGGCCGATAAACACCTTGCGCACAACAGCGGCAAGATCCATTGATTCGGGGACAAAATTATAGGTTCCGCGCTCCATTTTAAACAGGGCGGTGGACATATTGATCATGGAAAGCAGGGTGTATCCGGCATCTTCAATGCGCCCGAGCATGGACTTGATGTGCTCATCATACTCGCCGGACATAAGGATGAGCTGAGGCAGACTGATCACACTGGTCAGCGGGGATTTTAGGTCATGGCGCATGATACGTTCCACATCCTCACGTAAACGCACGGCCTCCCGTAATTCAAGATGATTCCTGACCCGCGCCTTGACAATATCAGGATTAAACGGCTTGGCAATATAATCAATGGCCCCCAAGGCAAGCCCCTTGGTTTCGTCCCCGGCCTCGCTCAAAGAGGTGACAAATATTACCGGAATATCCTTGGTCTGCTCATCAGCCTTAAGTTCCCTTATGACCGCATAACCGTCCATCCCCGGCATCATCACATCCAGAAGAATGATATCAGGATCTTTACTCCTAGCCAGCTTAAGGGCTTTTTCCCCGTCCTTGGCCGCAATAATGGCATATTCATCCTTGAGCAGATCCATGAGTACATGCAGATTCTCAGGAGTATCATCAACTGCCAGCACAGTAGGTTTCTCTGTCATGCCTGTACCCGTTTACTGTTTGAGAGTTTCCCGCTCTTCATCAAAATCAGCGAACTCAAGAGCGATTTCCCTGAATTCTTCCTGTATTTCCAGAAAGATTTCAGTCAACCGGGGATCGAAATGGGTTCCACTCCCTTCGGAAATAATATTCACTGCCTTGGAATGGGGAAAAGGATCTTTATATACCCGTTTGGAAATCAGGGCATCATAAACGTCGGCAATAGCCATGATCCGCGCGGAAAGAGGAATGTCTTTCCCGGATGCGCCGCTGGGATATCCTGTGCCGTCCCATTTTTCATGATGGTAATAAGCAATTTCGCGGGCATGGTGCAGAAAGGAATTGCCGCCCAGAGCATTTTCCGCCCCGGCCAGAGCGTCACATCCGTATTGCGAATGATTTTTCATTTCCGCAAATTCTTCATCAGTGAGGCTGCCCGGTTTAAGCAGAATGGCATCGGACACCCCGACCTTCCCCACATCATGCAGCGGTGCAGAAAGGTAGAGCGTTTCAATCAGCTCTTCATTCAACTGGGAAGCAAATTCCTCCCTTTGCATGGCATACTCAGCGAGAATTTTCACGTAGTTCTGGGTTCTGGCAATATGCCCCCCGGTTTCCGGATCCCTCCACTCGGCCAGAGTAGCCAGACACTCAATGGTCACCTTCTTGACCAGAGCCAGTTCTTTGGTGCGCTCCCTGACCAGCCGCTCCAGATGATCTTTGTGATCCTTAAGCTCCAGTTGATTCCTGACCCGAGCCTTGACCAGATCAGGGCAGAAAGGCTTCACAATATAATCCACCGCACCGAGAGCCAGCCCTCTGGCCTCGTCCTCTTCTTCCATAAGCACGGTGATAAAAATTACCGGAATGTCCTTTGTCCTGACATCAGCTTTAAGCCTTTCACAGACCTCGTAACCGTTCATCCCCGGCATCATGATATCCAGCAGGATGATATCGGGATGCGGCTTGTTCATGGCAAGTTCAAGGGCTTTTTCCCCGGTCTTGGCCGTGACAATGGCGTACTCACCTTTAAGGGCTTCCATGAGAACCTGTAAATTTTCTACAGTGTCATCAACAATCAATACCTGTTTCATTATTTACCCCTGTTCCTTGGCAAAAGACTCAAGTAAAGCCCGTGCAGTTTCACGGGCCTCATCCGTTTCAAAATCATCCATGGCCTGTACTATATTTCCGGCAACTTCCGCCATGTCGGTACCGGAAACCATTTTCTGGATATCCCCGGCAAACTCCATGGCCTGCACAACATTTTCATCGGTTAAAACAATAAATTCTTCCAGCTTGGCGCGCAGCTCTCCGGGATCGGGGGCATCACCTTGCAGTGCATCTTCCATTTGGTTTTCCGAACCATCATTGCCGGAAGATGTTTCCAGAAGATTGTCCAATCCTATTGCAACAATATCCATATGACTTTTCAAGTCCATAAGTAAATCATCAACATCCTTTTTCCCGGCCCGCAAGGCGCGTTCTACTTCTCCGGCAGAATGGGCAAGCTCATCTGCTCCGAGATTGGCGGCCACCCCTTTTACGGTATGGGCAATGCGGGTGGCGGTTTCAAGATCCTCCGCCGCAAGCTGTTCCCTGATTTCATCCGCGAAATCCAGATACTTAGCCCGGAACTGATTCAGGAGTTTACGGTAAAGATCCCGGTTTCCGGAAACCTTGACCAGCCCGGACTTAACATTAATCCCCGACACCCCTTCAAGGGGCAGACTATCTTCAGCCAGTTCACGCTCTTTAAGTTCGGTGGCAGAGACATAATCCTCGGGGACCTCCCGCTCTCCGGGGCTGATCCACTCCACCAGAGTCCTAAGCAGCAGATCAGGGTCAATGGGCTTGGTGATATGGTCATTCATCCCGGCTTCCAGACTTTTTTCACGGTCCCCGGCCATGGCATGAGCGGTCATGGCCACCACGGGCAGCTCATCCGGGCTGACTCCTTTCTCACGAATTTCTAAAACAGCGGAAAGGCCGTCCAGAACCGGCATCTGAATATCCATAAGCACAAGGTCATACGCATTTTCAAAAACACCCTGCACTGCTTCCCGTCCATTGTTGGCAATATCAACAACCATGCCTGCTTTTTCCAGCAATTCAAGGGCGATCTGCTGGTTGATTTCATTATCCTCAGCCAGCAGAACTCTGGCCCCGCGAATCTTGGCAAGCCCCTCCGGTTCCCTGGAAAGGGTCATTTTCCGCTGGGATTTATGCTCCACATCATGGCCGAAAACACCCATGATGGTATCAAACAGTACAGACTGGTTAACGGGCTTGATCAAAAAGGCCTCCAGACCTGCGCCCTCAGCCTGCTGCATGATCTCCTCACGCCCGTAAGCTGTAACCATTAAAATTTTGGGGAGCTTATGCCCGCTGTGTCTTTCAATGCGTCTGGCTGTTTCAATGCCGTCAAGACCGGGCATCTTCCAATCGAGCAGGACCAGCTCATAAGGATCGCCCTCTTTATAGGCCTGCTCCAGCATATCCAGTCCCTGCTGCCCTGAATCGGCAGTGCTGACTTTAAAAGTCATACTCTCCAAGGCCTCGGAAAGAATCGCCTGTGCAGTGGGATTATCATCCACCACCAGTGCACGCAGACCGCGCAGGTCCGCAGCAGGCACGTAACTGACTGAAATTTTATCCCCTTTGCCCAGCAGGACACTAAAAGCAAATGTCGACCCCTGCCCGAGCTTGCTGTCCACCCGGACCTGCCCGCCCATCATTTCCACAATGCGTTTGCAGATCGCCAGCCCCAGCCCGGTCCCGCCGTATTTGCGGGTAGTGGAACCGTCCGCCTGAGAAAAGGATTTGAAGAGCCGGCCAATCTGCTCTTCGGTCATACCGATGCCCGAATCTTTCACCGAAAAAAACAGGGTTACGGAATCATCGGTCTCGGCCTGCTTTTCCACGGAAATAACAATATCGCCCTCTTCAGTGAACTTGGTGGCATTGTTGGTCAGATTGATCAGCACCTGTCCAAGGCGTAACGGATCACCGACCAGATTATTAGGCACGTCAGGATTGACATGGAAAAGCACCTCAAGACCTTTCTCCTCCGCTTTGACAGCCACCACATTGGCAAGGTTGTCCATGGTTTCATCAAGGCGGAAAGGAATATTTTCCATATCCATCTTCCCGGCCTCAATCTTGGAAAAGTCGAGGATGTCATTGATAATTCCGAGCAGATTATTGGCCCCGGACCTGATTTTGGAAAGATAGTCGTGCTGCTTGGCGGTCAGCTCGGTCTGCAAGGCCAGATGACTCATGCCGATGATGGCGTTCATGGGAGTCCTGATCTCATGACTCATGCGGGCCAGAAAATCACTTTTGGCCCTGGTGGCCTCTTCCGCCTTATCGCGGGCCTTAAGCATCTCCTGCTCGGCCAGTTTGCGCATCTGCACTTCTCCTGCAAGACGTCTGTTGGACCGGACCACCACAAACAGAATCAAACCGGCCACACTGCCGATACCGAGGACGATCTTTGCCACCATCCACAAATCAATTCCGCCCTCAACCCGCAAACTGATCCACTTGCGGATAACTGCTTCGGATTCCCTTTCGGTAATGGAGCCGATGCCTTTATTCAGGATGGAAAGCAGGTGGGGTGACATGCCTTTGCGGGCGGCAAAACAAAGCTGGCGGGTGACGGGCAGTTGCAGGGCAACCTTGAGATTGTACAGCCCGTTCTGGTTAATCAGAAATCCCAGAACTTCAAGGGTGCCCACGTAGGCGTCAGCCTCTTTCCCGGCAACCATCTTCAAACCGTTCAAGGCTCCATTTACAGGCACCAGATCCAATTGCGGATAATTTTCTTCCAGATATTTATGGGCGGCGTTGCCTTCGCTGACCCCGACCCTCATCCCGGCCAGATCATCCACACTGGAAATAAAAGGCATGTCCTGCCGGACAATAACCACCTCGGAAAGCTTAATGTAAGGGCTGGAAAATTCAAGAAACTGCTTGCGTTCCTTTGTCCTACTGGCAGCGGCCAGCATATCGGTTTTTCCTTCATGGATCAGGGCTACGGATTCACTCCACTTGTCAGTGGGGACCAGTTCAAGGGAAAGTCCGGTCCTCTCGGCCACCATATGAAGCAGGTCCGCGGAAATACCCTCATACTGTTTTGAGCGGGGATCAATGCGTTCAAGAGGGAGCCAATCCGGGTCCACACTGAACCTAACGATCGGACTGTTACGCAACCACAGCTGCTCTGCGCGACTGAGTTCCACCCGGCGTTGATTGCCTTCCCCGGTCCATTTTTTAAGGATTTCCCGCTCTTCCCTGCGGCTGACGGACTCCAGCACCCGGTCCAGAATCCCGGCCAGTTCCGGCCAGTCCTTACGCACCCCGATGGCCAGCACTGAACCTTTCTTCTTGATCTTGCCCTGCACCCCTAGATTGGTAAGCAGATTACGCTCAATAAGATATACAGCCACCGCCCGGTTACCCACGTAAACATCAGCCTCACCATGAGCCACGGCTTCAAGGGCCGCAAGAGTGTCCGGGTATTCCTTGACCCTTGCGTGGGGATACTTGTCCCTGAAATATTTTACACTGAAAAATCCCCGTTCAAGGGCAATGGATTTAGCGGCAAGGTCCTTTTCAATCAGGAATTCATCACCGTCCGTACGCCCCACAATCACGTGGGGAATTATCATGTAGGGATTGGTGAATTCAACGTAAGGTTCGCGGTCCTTTTTGGGAGTGACATCCATAAGGGCATCAATTCGTTTTTCCTTGACCGCCTCCAGATTTTCCTTGAACGGACCGGGTACGATCTTGAGCCTGCCGCCTAATCTTTTGTTGAGCATGTTCACATAATCCACGCCCAATCCTTCAGGTTCCCCACGTTCATTAACATAATCGAGCGGAGGCCATGCATTCATAATGGCGATGGATATCTGCGGATGTTCGTCCAACCATTTCAGTTCTGCATCGCTGAGCTGGAAGGAATCGCTCTGCCCGGAATAGTAAAGCTCGTCAGGGTCTGAAACCCACCTTTTTTCAATATCCGCATAGACCTGATAGGGAATTTCCTTGAACCCTCTATCTATCTTTTCAAGTAATTCCGGCCTGCCTTTAAGTACTCCCGCCCTGATGGAATTGGAAAATACTGTATCCGGTGCCTTGATCAGAGCCCCTTTCATCTGCCAACCGTCCAGCTCGGCATCAACAGGTAGAACCTCATGTAACAGACCGTCCACACTCCCATTGAGCACAGCCAAAATCATCGCTTCCCCGTCGGGATAAGGAACTGCTTCAATTTTTGGAAATTTTTCTTCAAGATAACTCTGCTGAAATGAATCAGTCAGCACAGCAACCCGTTTACCGCTCATTTCTGCCAGCCGGACAGGTTTATGGTCCGAACGAAAAAACAAAGCCGTATCGACTTTAAATAATGGGCTGGAAAATTTCAGAAATTTATCCCGCGCCTCGGACTGAAAAAGACCGGAATGGATATCGGCGTTGCCGTTTTTAACAGCCTCCATGGTCCCGGCCCAACTATCGGGAATGAAATCCACAGGAATTTTGGTCCGTTCACTCCATGCTTTCCACAACTCCACCAGCAATCCTGTTGATTCTCCGTCCGGTCCGATCAGTGAAAACGGCGGGTAATCGCGATCAAGGGCAATGGTCAGGCTATCCGGGTCCCGCCCTTTTGCGGTTGCCACCCAGTGGCGGTTTATTGTTCTTTTTTCCTGCGGAGTGATCTTTTCCATGCCCTCATTGATCATGTGCAGAACATCTTTACGCCCTTGAGGAACTGCCACCAGCCAGTCATTTCGATAAAGGGGCTGGCTGGTTTTATACCAGAACTTTGAAGCAAGGCCGCTTTGTTGCAGATAGGTCAGCCCCACAAGAGTTTCCGCAACAAATACCATCAACTTCCCGTTTTCCAAATCAGACATCATGGAATTGAAGTCCGGGTATTTCATAAGGACCGTTTCAGGCTGCTCTTTGCGCAGATAGTCAGCCGCAAGATCACCCGCAAGAACCCCGACCCGGTAAGGACGGATGTCATCATTACCCATGACCGGCAGGGATTTATGATAAAAAATGTGAGTATCCCCACGGGTCAGGGGAACACCGTAGTCGAGATATTTATCCCGCTCTTTGCTGTAAAAAAGTCCGGCATGGGCATCGACCTGCCCATTTTTAATCATATTCAAGGTCTCATTCCATGGTGCGGACTTGAAATCCAGTTCCCGCCCGGTCTTTTCCGACCAGAGCTTCCAGCTGTCAATAATCAACCCGTCTGCCTGACCTTCACTGTTCTGAAATTCAAAGGGAATACAATCCTCGCAATATACAACTGAAAGAGGATCCTTTGACTGTTCAGCTGAAAAGGCAGTCTGCACTGAGAACAAAAACAAAAGGAGAATAAAAAATCTTTTCAGAACCATCTGGAACGGCCTCCCGGAAAGCTTTGGAAACTGTGGACGGGCAGAGAGATAATAAATATCATGAAAGGTAACTAATTGCGGCAATTGTGTAAACAATTGTAACTTTTAACATTGAAGAAACAAAAAAAAACCGCAATGATCATAACACTGCGGGGATTAAAGACTAACTTAACATCAAATGCTTATTCCGGGTAATCAAATTCCGCCCGGAGTACATCAAGAGCTATTTCTTCCTTGGTCTTGTACTTGTCTTTATCGATAAGCGTAGGCTGCCCGGTGGGCGGGACATCATGGTACATATACTTGTAGATGTCGAAATTAAGGCTGGTCTTATTGCGCAGATGCATCTCCCGGAACCATTGGCAACCTACATCCAAAATCTGCTTACCTACATTTATAAAGGCCCCGAAAGGAGTGACCTTGCCGACAGGCATGGTCATCTTGCGGGCAATCTTCATGTTCACAAGGCAGCACCATTCATTGACCCTGCATTCCGGCAACGGCCACGGCTGTTTGAAAAAGATGTCATGCATGCGCGGCAGATGGTAGGCCCGGACCTGCTTTCCTTCCGGCGGCTGGGCACTGCGGTAAAGATCGACCAGTTCCCGGAACTCCGGGCGGTAATCCATGTAAGTATCAGGTGAACATTTCCCGGAAAAAGCGGCGGGACAATACCAGCACTGCCCGATATGTCCGGCAGCCACATGGTCCCCGATTCCCTCGACCATGGCCCCGATAATATCCTTCCTGAAAATTGCATCGTTATGGATTATGAGTACATAATCCTTATCGCTCTTTTCCCAGCCGTACTGGTAACGCACGGAATGGCGGTATTCCTCATCATCCACCCGGTCCCATTCAATAGGAAAGCAATAGTTCCAGTATTTGGGCATGAAATATTCAATCTTGTGGGATAACGCATCCAATACATATTGATGACAGCCCGCATCAATACCTTTGGTCTGAGTATTTTCCTCAATAAAATAAATTTTATCAATATGCTGTCCACTGGCCCGTTCAAGGGACAGCAAAGCAAGACAGGTTTGCAAGGGCTTGCCGCAAACACTGATGATCACATCAACCTTACTCATTGATCCTACTCCGGTAGCACGGCCATTACGCCGAGATTTTTAATCTGTACGCCATGAAAATGGGCCATCTCTTCAGGAAAAAATTCATCGGTCAAATCGAAGGACCACATCCCGGCTTCAAAGCTGAAAGTGTCAAAACCCAACACCTGAAAATCCCTTGCTAGATCGAGTGTATTCCACATGTTATGGTGGGCCATAAACTTGTTTTCTCCGGTCAGATGGGCAGGAGGGAATAGAATTTTCTTCATGGCCCGGAAGGAAAGTACATTATCCTTCCACATATTGATTGCAGCTTCCGCATCGGTCAGTACAATAGTCACCTTGCCGCCCGGTTTGAGCTTGCGTTTTATATCTTTCAGGAACTTTAAATAATCTGCTGTGGGGATGTGCTCAAGGGTGTGAATCATGCGGAATTCATCAACCACACCGTCTTCGGGAATAAAACCGTCGAGGTCGAGGATGTCGTGTTTAATATCGCAATTCTCCTCAAAATTCACGGTGGTGAATTCCCTGTTCCTGCCGCGCCCTCCGAGATCAAATTTCATTTAAAAATCTCCGGGCAATGCAGTTGTAGGTAGTGTCGACCTCTTTTATTCTCTGCGGGGTCAAACCGGAAAGATAACGATCCCAAGCGATGTTTTCCCAGAGATGCAGGGAATAAACCTTGCCCAGATCAATGTCGTTATCCTCATAAAGAGCTTTCAAGCCGAATTTGTTAAACAGATGCTTGAAAAAACTTGTCTGCGGCTCAATATGAATATCTGCGGGAATGGTCTTGGCAAGCTGTCCGGGAAAAAAAACCGAATGGTTGTCCCATTCCGGGGTACCGGGATTACCGCCTTTGAAGGCTCCTGCATGGCCGTCCATCCAGCGTTTGGCAAAACGGCTCTGGCGGGTGCTCATCATAAAAGCATTGCAAAGCCCCATCTCCCCCTGCCTGCCCATAACAAAAGGCTTTTCAAATAACTCTTCCGAAAGCGGATTCACGAAGATGGTATCCATGTCCGCATAAACACCACCGATTTCAAGCAATGCATTAAGCCGGACAACATCCGCCTGATGGGCATAGTGCTTAATGGGGATACCGAAAATCTCTTTTGGTGGTTCGACTTTTACAAGCTTGACCAGCGGCTTGATAAGATCCCAATAAACTCCGAAGGGTTCGTGATAGTAATGGAAAAAAATCCTCTGCGGTTTATTTACTCTAGCACAGGAAAGAACAGCCAAAGCATGCGCAAGGTGTAGCGGTTCGGTCTGTTCCTTGAATCCGAACACAAAATGAAAAATCTTCGGGATCATAAATACGCACACCTATACTTACATGTTTAACTTCACCGATTATACTTCGACTGTATTTCTTTTAATAAAACAACGTTAAATTTGCTATAGAGAACCTTTGCTCATTAATCCACATCATTCAAGGATTACTTCCGCCGGAACAGCATCAGCCCCCTTACGGGCTGTAGTGGAAGGCGGAGCCGTATGCCACGGATTCGGAGCCTTGGCCATGCCGTGTCCAAGCATAAAAAGTTTAGTCATATATACCGGGCTGAAAAGTTCATCCGCTTCTTCGTTGTAATCCGGGGGAATGAAGGTCAACTTAAAATCAACACCATCCCGCTGGGATGTGTAGTACATGCGATAAAGATCACCGATGCCCTGATTACGGATCAACCCGGCAAGGGAACGGGCGGCAATGCCCCCGATATACGGTTCCACCTGCACACCTTCAGTAACAAGGGCGTCATTGCGAATCACGTAGAGGGTGATCTTCCTATGCTCGCCTATCTTTTCCAGTTCCTCAGCAAGGTGGATACTGGGCGGATAGGAGAAAACCTGATTGCTGACCCCGCCGTCAACATGCATTTCATCGTAAATCTTATCCCCGGCTTTAACCTTGAAATAGACAGGTGGAAAGGCCACCGGAACAGAAGCCGAAGCCAAAATAACATCCCGGATAAGCTGATCCGCTTCCGGGGTCCCGTACTGGGCAAGGGCTCCGATATCCCAATAGACAGGGCGCATGGCATCAAGGTTGGTGGTACCGATAAGCAGCCTGCGGCCCTTGCGGTGTTCGGCTGCGATCTTGGCTATAAATTCGTGATTAATGAACTGCTTAAGTGCTTCCCGAAGCGGTTCGGTGCTATAAACCGAATCTCCGGAAACAGCGGAAACATAGGAGCGCTGCTGGACAAGATCACTGGTTTCAAAAGTAGTATAGAACATTTCAATGAACGGATCATAATCCGACCCCATGAAGGCAAAAGGAGCGATAAGCGCCCCGGTACTGACTCCTGTAACCAGCCCGAAGGTGGGGCGGTCACCCCTGTCGGTCCATCCGCAGAGGAACCCCGCACCGAAAGCCCCGTCCGCGCCGCCCCCGGAAAGGGACAGAAAACTAATCTCCGCAGGAAGCTTATTGTTTTTGCTTAGCTCGGCCCATTTTTCCATGACCGTATCCATATGTTTCGGGGTAGTGTCCCCGAAAAAACGGACCTGATCATATCCGGGCAGGCTGGCCTGTGCCTGCATTTCCACGGGAATGGGATTGCGCTTCAAGCCGCATCCGGAAATCAGAATCAGCAGCAGAAAAAAGAAAAGCTGTCTGCAAACCCGTCCAGCATATTCATGCTTAAATTTCATAATCATTTATTGCTCCGCCATAACATATGGCATGATTGTCTGTTCCAATTATCCTTATCCAAAAACTTAGCAGGAAAAAGACAGTAATATTTCCTTAACATTTCATTATAGCAGGGGTCCAGCCCTTCACAAAACTGGACATTGCAGCCTAAGCGTTTAAAAGTATAAGCGGTTAATAGGATATTTGAGATGTAAAACTTATCCAACGAACGCACGGAAACGAGATGAATATACTCTACTACGATTGCTTTTCAGGCATCAGCGGTGACATGAACCTCGCCGCCATGATCGATCTGGGTGTTGATCCAGAATTCCTCAAGGCCGAACTTTCCAAGCTTGGACTGGATGACGAGTTCTCCTTCAAGGTATCAAAAGATTCCCGCAAAGGAATTTTCGGGACCCGCGTAGATGTGGAGCTTGCGCATCACCATCATGGACATGAGGAACATGAAGGACACGGACATACGCATAATCATGGTCATCACCACCATCACGATCACCGTAACCTGAATGACATCGAAAAGATCATCAATTCCAGCAATCTCAGCGAGAAAGTCAAGAGAACCAGTCTCGCAATTTTCAAGCGAGTTGCCGAGGCCGAGGCCAAAATTCACGGCAGCACCCTATACGAAGTCCATTTTCACGAAGTCGGTGCCACTGATTCCATCGTGGATATCATTGGAGCTGCCATCTGTTTCCATGAACTCGACATTGACAATATTTGGTGCTCAGCCATTGAACTGGGCGGCGGTTTTGTCAATTGCGCGCACGGTAAAATTCCCGTTCCCGCCCCGGCAACTTCTGAAATCCTCACCGGAAAACCAACCACCCAAGGAGCTGTACCAAAAGAAACCACCACTCCCACCGGAGCGGCGATACTCGCCGAACTGGTCGATAACTTTTCCGATTCCCCGCGCATGAGCGTACAGAAAACCGCATACGGCATCGGGCACCGGGACAATGACATTCCCAACGTGCTTCGGGTGCAGCTTGCCAATATCAAGCTACAATCCAAAGACGAGCAGGCCGATTATCTGCCTACAATCCCCGCGCGTTTGCTGCAATGCAATATCGACGACATGACCGGGGAAATGCTCGGCGCGGCACTTGATCAGCTCATGGAGGACGGAGCCATGGATGTACATTTCACGCCCATCGTCATGAAGAAGAACCGTCCGGCAACCACCCTTTCACTGCTCTGTTCAGCCGAAGACGAAGACAAATTTAAACGGCTGATATTTAAGCACACCAGCACCTTGGGCATCAAAAGCATTGCCATAGAAAAAACAGTGCTCGGCGTATCATTCGACAAGCTCGAAACACCGCTTGGTACGGTAACCATGAAGAATGCCCTTCTCGATGGCAAAATTATTCGCTCCAAGCCCGAACTCGAAGACTGCCGCGCGCTTGCCAAGGCGCACGGCATATCTTTAAGCGAAGTATATTTACAGATCGGGAAAGTAAGAGATATTTGATTCGCTACGCGCTTTTAAAGAAAAGAGTATGCCTCCGGCGGCTCTCCGAGGGCCAAAGAAACTTTTTGGAAAAAGTTTCTCTGGACTCTTCAAAAACTTTTAATAGTTTTGATTGGTTACTTTAATGGACACACTTGCTTTAAAATATAAAAGCTTGCTCAAGCTTCTCAATGAAACGCGCGGAGCCGTCATAGCTTTTTCAGGTGGCGTGGATAGTACTCTGCTTTTGCACGCAGCCAAAGAAGCTCTCGGCGAGCGAGCCGTAGCCGCTTCTCTCGCCACGCCCTACGTTCCAAAATGGGAGCAAGGCGAGGCAAGGAAATTCGCAAAACAGATGGGTGTAAAGCATGCTGTGCTGGAAATGGACTTCCCTGAAGAACTGCGCATGAATCCGCCGGATCACTGCTACACCTGTAAGAAAATTTTATTCAATAAGTTGCTGGGAGTATCGCAAGAACACGGCTTTGACCACGTCCTTGAAGGGACTAACATTGATGATCTCAGTGACTATCGTCCCGGCATCAAGGCCCTGCGAGAACTTGGCATCCGCAGCCCCTTTGTGGAAACCGACTTGACCAAAGCAGAAATTCGAGAGCTTTCCAAAAAGTTCAACCTGCCCACATGGAACAAACCGTCCTTCGCCTGTCTGCTCTCGCGCATGCCTGCGGATGTGAAGGTAACAGACGGAGCCCTGCGACAAGTCGAACAGGCCGAAGTGTTTCTCATGAAAATCGGCTTCCCGGCTGTGCGGGTCCGCCACCACGGCGAAATTGCCCGCATAGAAGTCCCGGCGGACAGATTGCAGGATTTCATCAACGCCAACGATATTCACAACATCAATCATAAATTAAAAGAATTCGGCTACAAGCATGTATCACTCGATTTGGGCGGATACCAAATGGGAAGCTTGAACATGAAATAAACCAGACGATTTACCAAACAAAACGGCGAAGCCTTATTAAAAAAGTTTGGGATCCTTAAACCCTTTTCAAAGGGTTTGAGGCCCCCGGCAGGGTCGCCGAAGGCAAAAACTTATCATCAAAAAGCGCGCAGCGCATCGAGCCTTACGCCCCCGCGAGGCCGTCGGAGACATCAGATATGACTAATGATAATTTAAAAAATATATTGAATGCGGTAAAAGACGGCAGCATGGATGTGGATCAGGGTTTGGATAAACTGCGCGACCTGCCTTATCAGGACATCGGTCATACCAAGATCGACCACCACCGCAGCCTGCGTAACGGCTTCCCGGAAGTGATCTACGGCGCGGGCAAAACCCCGCAGCAGGTCGGTGATATTTTTGAGCACATGTGCGGACGCAACAACGTACTGGCTACCCGCGTTTCAGCAGAAACCGCCGAACATGCTACTTCTCGTTTTCCGCATGTGGAATACAATGCTACAGCCAATACCCTGACCTGTAAGAGCAAACAAATCGAATACAACAGCGGCACCGTGGGCATCATCACTGCCGGGACTTCCGATCTGGACGTTGCCGAAGAAGCACTGGTCACCTGCGACATGCTCGGCAGCCGCGCCGCCATCATCTCCGACATCGGGGTGGCAGGAATTCACCGTATGTTTGACCGCATTGATGAGATTCGCAAATTTTCAGTACTCATAGTGGTAGCAGGTATGGAAGGCGCGCTATCCAGCGTAATCGGCGGTCTTGTGGATCAGCCCATCATTGCCGTGCCGACCTCAGTAGGCTACGGGGCCAGTTTCTCCGGCCTGTCCGCCCTGCTCGGCATGCTCACTTCATGCGCCAGCGGAGTGACCGTAGTTAATATTGATAACGGATTCGGCGCGGCCTGCGCAGCATGCAAGATTAATAAGGCTATTGATAAATAGGAATGCCTCCGGCGGGTCTACCGACAGTCCCTCCGGGGGCCAAAGAAACTTTTGCAAAAGTTTCTCTGGACTCTTCAAAACCTTTCAATAGGGCTTCGCCGCTATCGTAAGTTGAGCTAGTCGATAACTTCTAAAATTTGCTCAATACCTTCACCACTGACAGAACTGGTGCGGATAATTTCCCTTGCCCCGGCCTGCTTGAGAAAGCGTTCAGCCAATTCAGGATCGGCGTTTGGTGCGTCAACTTTGGAGACAAGGCCGACGACCTTACGATTGAACATGGATGCGAAAAGTGGCGGAAAGAGGCTGGTCCGTCGGGTGGCATCCTGGACGATAGCCAAGACCTTGCAATCTGCGGATGAAGTGATCAGAGCGTGGTAGAACCAGCTGTTTTCGAGGAATTCACCGGGGGTGTTGATGAACGGGCCGAAATGTTCCACAGCCATGGCCCGGCGCGGGGAGTAGGATTCCCCGGAAAGGATTTTAATCAGCGAGCTTTTACCGCAACGGGTCTCGCCCACAAACATTGTTTTTTTCACGGCTAGGATCTGGTCAATTCCACAGACGAATAATGCAGGGTGCCCTCGAAGTAATCGAGCACTGCGCGGAGTGAAGCTTCCACGCTGGCGACATCGCCGAGAATCAGCAGCGAACCGCCGAAACGGTCCAGAAAACCGATCTCAACAGAAGCAGCCTTGGTGGCGACATCAGAAGCGATAATCACGCCCTCGCTGGGAGTGATGGTCATGATGCCGATGGCCCCGGAAGAATTATCATCCAAACCGAGCTTGAGATAAATATCCCGGTGCGGGCTGGCAATAAGATGGGCAAGGGTAACCTGCTTACCGGGAACGTATTCCTGAATAATGCGCTGTTTGTTGTCATTGTCCATCATGTTTGTACTCCTAAAAAATTTTAACGGCGTATTACCATCCGAAGCGGCGAAGCCAAACTAAAAAAGTTTGGGATTCTTAAACCCTTTTCAAAGGGTTTAAGGCCCCCGGCAGTGTCCCCGAAGGGCCGCCGGAGGCATCTTCTTTAAATAAGCTGCGCTTTAATTTCTTCGCTGGGGGAAGGAATAACCACGTGGCTATGAACCGGACCGGATTCGGCAACGACTTCGATTCCGGCTTCAACAGAAGCTTTAACGGAGCCGACATCACCAGTCATGGTTACGAATGCTTTACCTGCAAGACCGGCAGCCATACGGATTTCGACCAGGCTGACATCCGCAGATTTTGCAGCTGCATCAGCTGCAAGGATACAGGATGCGATAGTGTAGGTTTCAATCACGCCCAGCGCATTGATACGGGGCACGATGGAAGTTCCGCTCAGTGCGGGAATGACATCCTCGTGGATGCTGGGGATTGTAAAGTGGTCAACAACCATGTCGCCGCCAATTTCACAACCGACTTCAACGGAACTTTTAACAGCACCGGTGTCACCACAAATAACAACAATATATCTACCCGGACATGTGGGGCGAGCCATTACCAGCTCGACAGATGCTGCTTTGAGCATTTCATCTGCGGTATGGATGCCGAGGGCAACGCTGTTCAGTTCTACACAACCGATAGTACGTAAATTCATATCTAAATCCTCTTTGGAATCCCTGATAATTATTTCTTAATAACTACTACGCCGTTTTCAACGCTTTCAACAACGCCGTCAATGCTGGCGTGAACCCTTGCGCCCATTGCGCCTTCGGGAATTTCACCGAGCAGGTCGCCGCAGCTTACCTTGTCACCTGCGGAAACAACACACTGTGCCGGGGCACCGATGTGCTGACCGAGACGGATGTTGACCACAGAGGGAGTATACTCACCAGCGTATTCGGGATGACCGTCATACTTGCCGAGATTCAGACGCTGAATAAGGCGCTTGGTGGGAATAGCTCTGCTTGCGCGGAACGGGTTGGCTTTCAGTTCATTGCCCTTGGATTCCCAGGTTACGCGTTCCTTCATCAGGACCTGCTTGATCTGGGCGTTTACCTCACGCGGGGAAATCATCATAGGACAGGCGAATTTTTCACAGATGCCGCACTCGGAACAAAGCAGTGCTTCTTTAGCGACTTCAGTATCCAGCTCGTTGTTGGCAATCACACGCATCAGCTTGTGCGGATGCAGGGAATGGCCGAGCAGGTTACGAGGACAGAGATCAGTGCAACGTGAACACTGACAGCAGACAGTGTTGGTGATGCGGCGGATCTTTTCGGGGTCCATTACCTTGCCTGCAACCACGTTGTGGTTCGGGGGCAGGACCAGAAGACCGCTGGTGGTTTTGGTTACCGGCTGGTTGGTATCGGGAAGAACCCGGCCCATCATGGGGCCGCCGTCTACGACTTTGTAGTCGGAAATGGTCGGTCCGCCTGCAAATTCGAGCACGTCGGAAACAAGGGTTCCCACGGGAACTTTAACAACCATGGGGGTCTTAATTTCCCCGGCAACGGTCAGGTAGCGGTGGGTTACCGGTTTACCGTCCAGAGCCAGAGCCACGTTGAACAGGGACTCGGTGTTGCTGACTACAGCACCCACCTGAAGGGGAATACCGCGTTCGGGAACAGTGCGTCCCAGAACTTCGTAAACCAGCACCTGTTCATCACCGGCAGGATAGAAATCTTTAAGTACGAAACATTCGAGACGACCGGAAGTGTCACGTGCAACCGCGTCTTCAACGGCTTTAACAGCTTTGGCGTGCTTGCCCTTGAGACAGATGATGCCTTTCTTGGCTCCGGTGCAATCCATGATCGCTTCAAGGCCGCGGATCATGGTGTCCACTTCCGCTTCCATGAGGTAAGGATCGCTCATGAGCAGCGGTTCACAGGAGGCACCGTTTACCAGAACGGTATCAACAGTTGCTTCAGCTTTAACGTGAGTCGGCAGGCCGGCACCACCGGCACCGACAACGCCTGTCTCGCGAATAATATCAACTATATTTACAGCCATTTTATCTCACCTATTCAAACGGTTAGATTCAAAAACTCGAAAATAAACAAATAAAAGGTTTTGGGATTCTTAAACCCTTTTGCAAAAGGGTTTAAGCCGCCGGAGGCAAAATCGAATTATCCAAAAGCGCGATAGCGCCTCAAAAACCTCTTACCAAGCCTTGAGCAGAAGTTCCTTTACGTCATCACGTGAGGGATTTCTGGGGTTGCTCGCAGTGCAGATATCTTCAAGCACGTTGCGGGCAATGGTGTTCAGGCTGGTTTTGAAAACACTTTCATCAATCTTCAATGCGCCGATATTGTTGGGAATGCCCATGGACTCATTGAGTTCGCTGACCGCATCAATGAGAGATCTGGTGCCCTCTTCAACGGTTTCAGCAGGCAGTTCCAGCATGGTAGCAATTTCGTGGTAACGGATGCCCACATCAAAGCTGTTAAACTTGATTGCGTGGGGCAGGACTACCGCGTTTGCCAGTCCGTGAGGCACATGAAAAATTCCGCCGAGAGAATGGGCGATGGAATGAGTAATGCCCAGTCCGCTGTTGTTGAAAGCCATGCCTGCCATGCAGGAACCGAGCAGCATATGTTCGCGTGCTTCCATGTCATCACCGTTGATGTAGGCCCGCTTGAGATACTTGAATACGTAACGGATAGCGTATCTTGCGTAGATGGAAGTAAAAGCGTTGGCATCACGGGAAGTATATGCCTCAATGGCGTGGGTCAGCACGTCCATACCTGTTGCCGCAGTAACATGCGGAGGCAGGGAACGGGTGAAACGGGCATCAAGGATAGCCATATCCGGGATGAGCATTTCATCGTTAAGAGGAATCTTTACCTCATTAACTTTATCGGTGACCACAGCATAACTGGTAACTTCAGCCCCGGTACCACTAGTGGTGGGGATGGCAACCAGTGTGGGCTTTACCTTTCCTTCAAGAGCCTTGCCGGCAAAAAAGGAAATGGCTTTAGCCGCATCAATGGGTGAACCGCCGCCAAGGGCGATAATCAGGTCAGCCTGATTTTTAAGGAAAATCTGTGCTCCCTTGGTAACTGTCTCAAGGGAAGGATCGGGTTCAACCTCATCAAAGACGATGAAGGGAATCCCGTTGCGATCCAGATGGGTACGGACCCGGTCAGCAAAACCGGTCTTAACCATAAATAAATCGGTAACAATAAAAGCCCGCGTTGCCGGGATAGTCTCCAGATTATCCAGAGCGTCCTCGCCGTAGCAGATTTTTGTTTTGCCGTAGAACTGTGTCACCCTTTTCTCCAATGAATCAAAATATCAGGATTAAAATCTATTCAACATAAAATTTGTATAGGGGCGCAGGTGTGAGGGGTGATGGGTACCTGCGCCCCTTAAGTCCTTACTTTACAGCGCATTTGGGAAGAATAACTTCCACTTCGCTGTGAGGACGGGGTATCACGTGTACGCTGCGCAGTTCGCCAACGCGTTCAGCTGCTGCTGCACCTGCGTCAACTGCTGCTTTAACAGCACCAACATCGCCGCGAACCAAAACGGTTACGAGGCCGCCACCGACCTGTTCACGGCCGACGAGAGTTACGTTTGCTGCTTTAACCATAGCATCGGCTGCTTCTACAGAGCCGACCAGACCTTTGGTTTCTACCATTCCGAGAGCGTTGGATGACATAATTTTCTCCTCTTAGGATACTAGACTTTTAAATATTTCCTTTAACGGCTTCAGCAAGCTTGAAACTCATTTCCTTGAGCTGTCCAAGATCGGTGATTCCGTATTCTTCCTTCAGCAGAACTGCAATGCCCATGACCAGATCTTCGCATTCGTCACAAACATCTTTGGTGCAGTCCGGGTTACCGCATCCGCCGTTACCGGCTTCGGCAACAGCAGCGGCGGCATCTTCAACGCGGGCAATGCTGATCTTTCTCTTACGGAGCTCATCTTTGGCACCGGGAGTAAGGAGCATGGTATTGTCCACGTAGAGAGTGTCACTGTCCGGGCAAACAAATGAATCAAGATTGCCCGCTTCGATTAGTTTCTTTTTCATCTTTACCTCGTTCCCCGTACTAAGGCCTTTACGACCGAGGCGTCGGGTCCGGGGATGACGACCGCCTCAATAAGATTGTTGCCCAAAGCGGCTGATGCAGCGTCTGCGGCTTCCTGAACCGCAGCTACATCGCCGCTCATAACGAAATATGATTTACCGTTGATACCCTGCCCTGCTACAAAACGGGCCAACTCCACACCGGAACGCTTGACCGCCACATCAGCAGCCATCACACCGGTGGAAACATTGCGGCATTCGATAACTCCCAGAGCCTGTACATCCGCCAGAACAATGGGACTTTTCAACACAGCAGCCACTTCCGGAGAAAGGCTTGAAATAACAAAGCTGGCTTTGATCTTACTGCCGTCAGCTTCTGCAGCGTCAACACTGGCAGCTACAGCAGCGCGATCACCGGTAACAAAAATCAGGTATCTGCCGGAACAAATAGTGGAAGCACGGACAAGCTCTACATCCGCAGCTTTCATCATGGCATCAGCAATCCGTACTCCGGATGCAATGTGCCAGCACTCAACTATTCCCAGCGTTTCCATAAGACCTAAACCTGTGCCTGAACTTCATCGATGATACCGACAATGGCGGCATCAACAGGTGCTTCGTGGTTACGCAGGGCCATGCGTGCGGAGCTTCCGGTAGTGACCAGAACCTGCTCGCCGATGCCCGCGCCAACGCAGTCCACAGCTACGAAAATTTCTTCACTGCCCTTTTCTTCGATATCCAGCCGCTGAACAACCATCAGCTTTTCCCCGCTCAAATCATCATTCTTGCGGGTGGCCCAGACATTGCCTACAACTTTACAGATAATCATAAAACAATCCTTAGAGGGTCTTGCTGATGTTAATGTTCAATTCCTTGGCTGCTTCCTCGGCAAGGGGGGTTACCCGTGCCGCAGACAGTACCACCAGTTCTTTAGCACCCTGTGCCGCCGCACCACTGACCACCTTTTCGGTGATCAGTGATTCCCTGAATTTCAGGGACTCGGGTGCCTTGGGTTGAAATCTTTTCATGCCGAAGCCAGCGAGAGTCTTTTCATGGGCCTGATAAAGTGCATACAGCGGACCGGGAGCAGTCTGGCTGTATTCTTCGTAACCAAAGGCCAGAACTTCCACGGTCTGACCCAGCAACATCTGGCGCAGGACCTCGGTCATAATCTTGCCGTGAGCTTTACCGACAGCAAGGTCAGACATTTCGCAGACGCACAGGGAAGGCACTATGTAACGGCAGAACTGAGCGCAGGAAGCTTCTTCGCCGAAAAAGTAGTATTCGTATTCATCGCCGACTGTATTGCGGACTTTCTCGGCAACAAGGCAGTCGCGTTCAGCCAGAACCAGCGCACAAGCCTTTTTTGACTCAGGCTGGAGCTGTTTCAGCACTTCTGCTGCGATGGATTTAACCAGTTCATTTACGTCTACGCTCATTTAAGATGCCTCCGGCGGCCCTTCGGGGACCAAAGAAACTTTTTATTGCGCCCCTTCCTGGGGCTTACCCCTGTGGGGCGGTGCTTTTGGCACCGGGCAAATCCGCTGTCCTGCGGATTTGTGGAAAAAGTTTCTCTGGACTCTTCAAAAACTTTTATTAGGCTTCGCCTCTTTGTTTAACCAATCTGCTGACTTAGCAGTTCAGGGCAATGCCCAGCGGGGTTACCAGAAACGGGTTAGCCGGTTTGTAGACCGGGATGCCCACTTCTTTTTCCACCACTTTTTCCATATCCTTGAGGCAGCATGTACCGCCTACAAGATAAATGGCTGAAATATCACGATCCTTGATGTGCGCCTTAACGATGGTGCCCATTTTCTGGACCACCGGGCGGACGACAGGCAGGATCTCATCCTGACGTTCTTTGACCTTTTTCAGGTCTTCGGCTTCTTCAAAGCTGACCTTGAAATTACCGGAAAGAACCAGAGTCACGTGGGTTCCGCCGGTGGGTTCGTCAGCTACGTAAGTGACTTCACCCTCTTCCAAAACGGAAAGGCCGGTGGTACCGCCGCCGATGTCGACGATAACTCCGTTTTCAAGGCCGAGAACCGCGTTGGCTGCGGTGGGCTCGTCCAGCACGTTGGTCACTTCCAGTCCGGCACCTTCCACCACGTACTGGTGGGTGGTGACGTCCTTTTTCCCGGTCCCCGGAGGAACGGCGATGGCTGCGCGCTCCAGCTTACGTCCCAGTCTTTCTTCAAGCTCGCCCACCAGCTTGCGGGTGATGCGGGTAGCACCCATGTAATCAACAACCAGACCGTCTTTGATGACCCGCGCAAATTCCATGGCACAGGCCACAGGCTCCTTTTTGCTGTTCAGGACAACCACCACGATGTACGCAGTACCGAGGTCCACGCCCACCAGAAGTTCCTCGTTCGCACTGACGGGAACGGTGTTCTCAATGCAGCTTTCAAGATCGCTGATCTGCTGGTCAATTGCTGAAAAATCCATGATTACTTTCTCTTCCCCGACCACTCTCACGTAATCAGTGGCGAAGCCAAACTAAAAGTTTTTGGGATTCTTAAGCCCTTTTTTCAAAAAGGGCTTAAGCCGCCGGAGGCGAAATCTTTCAATCAAAGCGCGAAGCGCCTCAAATCCCTATCTTACAATCTTACCGGTAACAGACTTGTTCCAGCCTGCGCTGTTGCCTTCATCGGGATCGATGTGCATAGCCAGTTTGAACGAAGGATGTACGCGGCAGACAACGTCTTCGAGAATAACCGGACGGTCACTTTCAAGGCGAACACTGACGCGGTCGTTGTCTTTCACGCCGAACTTGTCTCCGTCTTCGGGAGCCATGTGAATATGGCGTGCAGCCACGATAACGCCTTCTTCGAGACCGACAATTCCGGTCTGGGAAGCGAGGATGATACCGGGAGTTCCGGCAACATCGCCGCTTTGGCGAACCGGAGCTTTAATACCAAGGGTACGGGCTTCGGTGTTTGAAATTTCTACCTGTGAAGCGGAACGTGCGGGTCCGAGTACAGCAACGTTGTCCATTACGCCTTTGGGGCCGATGAGGCGCACACGCTCTTCGCAAAGAAACTGACCGGGCTGGGAAAGTTCACGAACCGGGGTCAGAGGTTTGCCGTAAAGCTCAAGGGCGTCCTGCTCGCTGAGGTGAACGTGACGGGCGGAAAGTTCTACGGGGATAGGCTCGGTTGCTCCGGTGGATACGGAAACATGCGGAGCTTCGGTCTTCAACTGGTCGATTACGCCTTTGATGACCCCTTCCATGATATCGTTAATGACTTGTTCGTTCATGCTCATTTCTGTGTGAAAAAAATTGTCCGTTCTGATCAGGTATCGCGCAACGCGCGGTACGGCCTATTCGATTACGGCCGGGGAAGGAAAGAGCATGCGGGCAAAGCTTTCCTTCCCCGGCCTTGATGGTTCCGGCAAGCCGGAACCATTCAAGACTAATTAACCTTCAGACTTAGGAAGGATGATTTCAACTTCGCCGTGGGGGCGGGGGATTACGTGTACGCTGATGAGTTCACCAACGTTCTGAGCTGCTGCTGCGCCAGCGTCAGTTGCAGCTTTAACAGCACCAACATCGCCACGAACCATAACGGTTACGAGACCGCCGCCAACCTGAGTCTTACCGACCAGAGTTACGTTTGCAGCTTTTACCATTGCATCAGCAGCTTCAACAGCGCCAACGAGACCTTTGGTTTCAATCATACCCAGTGCGTTCAATGAGGACATTTTAGTTCTCCTTTAAATTGATTTATCAGCCTTTCGGCCACCCTCTAATCCCTGTACGGGAATAGCTATTTATATTTTCGAGCGGGAAGTTATTGCTTCCTGCTATACCATCTGCTTGAGCTGCTCGACGATCATGGCAGTGATAGCCTGAACATCGATGGAATCGGAATCAGATGCATGAGCCGCAGGAGCGGATTCACAAGATACGTTTCCGAGATCGTATGCCATTCTTCTCACGTTCATGAGGTTGAGCGGGGTTACGTTATCGGAAGTGGAACTTCCGCCTACAGTACCGCAACCAAGGGTAAAGGAGGGGAAGAGAGAAGTAGTGAGGCCTACAGCACCGTGGGTGGACGGAGTGTTAACCAGCATTCTGGAAACAGGCTTCTTCATACCGAATTCACGGATAACTTCTTCATTCTTGGAATGGATGGCCAGAGAATGACCGATGCCGCCGTTTTCCAGCAGCGCGTGACACATCTCGCAAGCACCTTTCCAATCTTCAACAACGTAGAAACCGAGCAGCGCGGTAAGTTTTTCCTTAGAGAAAGGATACTTGTGACCGACACCTTTTTCGTCAGAGACGAGCAGGCGGGTTCCGGCAGGCACGGAGATTCCGGCCAGCTTGGCAATGTAGCAGGCATCGCGGCCTACGATTGCGGGGTTCATGGAACCGTTGCCACGTTCCATGACAGCTTTAACCTTGGTCAGGTCTTCGCCGTAAAGGAAGTAACCGCCCTGGGCGATAACTTCAGCTTTGACCTGCTCGGCAATGCAGGACTCAGTGATAATGGACTGCTCGGATGCGCAGACGGTTCCGTTATCAAAGGTCTTACTTGCAAAAATCTTGGTGACCGCATCTTTAATGTCAGCGGATCTTTCGATGTAGGCGGGGACGTTACCAGCACCTACGCCGAGAGCGGGGGTACCGGAGCTGTATGCAGCCTTAACCATACCCGGACCGCCGGTTGCAAGAATGAGATCGGAAACTTTCATGAGCTCGCCGCTACCCTGAATGGTGGGCACGCTCATGACGCTGACCAGATCTTCACTTACGCCGCAGTCGTGCAGCACGGAACGGATAATTTCAACAGTCTTGCCGATGCATTTTTTTGCGCTGGGGTGCGGGGTGAACACAATTGCGTTCCCGGACTTCAAGGCAATCATGGATTTGTAGATAGTCGTAGACGTGGGGTTGGTGGAGGGAACGATCCCTGCAATAACACCCATGGGAACGGCGATCTCGACAATCTTCTTTTCCTTGTCGTCGCAAAGCACACCGATGGTCTTCATATCTTTGATAGCTTCGTAAAGGCTCTGACTTGCAAGAATGTTCTTGGTCTTCTTGTCTTGAACCTTACCAAAACCGGTCTCTTCAACAGCGAGTGCTGCAAGGCATTCCGCCTGAGCGTAAGCTGCTTCGGAAATAGCCTTTACAATGCCGTCAACCTGTTCCTGAGTCATTTCCACCAGATCAGCCTGTGCTGTTTTAGCGGCACGAACCAGTGAACGGGCTTCTTGAATGGACAATAAATCCTTGTCTACCATTGGATTACTCCTCTATCTGCCTGGTAACATTTATAATCGCGTCAATAAGTGTCTTCTTGGTGGCTTTCTTAACCTCTTCATTAGTCAAGGAAATACCGTCCAAGTTTCTGGCAATCTGCCGGACCTTACTGATTTTCATTTTCCTGAGTTCCGCGGCCCGGTACTTCGGGGATTCCTCTGCCGGGGCAACTTCCTTTACTTCGGGAGCAGCCGGGGCTTCAGGTGCGAACTCCTGCACTGCCGGGGCTTCAGACTTCTCTTTCGGAGATTCTAGAGCTTCGACTTTTTCTTCCGCGGGAGCAGGCTCAGCCTGCTCTGCCGCAGAAGCGGGCGATTGTGCTACTTCCCGTGAAATTTCTTCAGCTTCCACAACCGGCATGCCAGTTGCGATAATCTTGTCCAGTTCATCGTAAGGACGAGCGATTACGTGACGGGAAACCAACTCTGCACCTTCGATTCGTGCGATGGCTGCTGCCCCGGCCTCAACAGAGGCCTGTACAGCGGAAACCTCACCGCTGACTGTGATGGTCACCAGCCCGCCGCCGGAAATATTCTTTTCCAAAAGATTTACTGCGGCAGCCTTAAGCATTGCATCTGCACCTTCGATGGCGGCCAGCAGTCCTTTTGTTTCAATGAATCCAAGTGAGTTCATAGCTATGTTCTCCCTAATCGCTGATTTGAACGAATCTCTCGCCCAAAAATAAATTCTTTTTTTTAATCAAATCCACATGGATAGATTTGATTGGCGTTGGCTTAGTGTCTGATCACTGAGACCGGAAAATTGTATTTACTGATGGCCTGCTCAATGCGTTCGAGATCGGCATTGCTCAGTTTGGGGTCACCTTCCACCGGGTATTCCCATCCCATCTGGGTGTACTTGTTAACGCCCATCTTGTGGTAAGGAAGCAGATCCACCCCTTTGAAATTTTTATGTTCCTGATAAGGCTTGAGCATTTCCACAAGTTGCAGGATTTCTTCTTCACCGTCGTTTACACCTTTGAGCATGGGCATTCTGATTCTGACGTTGTACCTGTTTTCAAGGAGCCAGATCAGGTTGCCGAGGATCATCTCATTACGCACACCGGTGATTTCGCGGTGGCGTTCGGAATTCATATGTTTGACGTCGAAAAGAAAGAGGTCCACGAAGGGGGCTACTTTTTCGATCACTTCGGGACGGGCGTAACCGCAGGTTTCGATGGCAGTATTGATGCCGTTCTGCTTACAGGCCTGAAGCAGGCTGGCCGCTGCTTCGGGCTGGGAAAGAACTTCACCGCCGCCGAGAGTCACGCCGCCGCCGGAAGTTTCGTAAAACGGGCGGTCTTCTTCGATAATCTCGAGCAGTTCGGAAATGGTCTTTGATTCACCAACAATTGCCAGTGCACTTTGCAGGCAGGCGTTTTCACATTTGCGGCAGCCTACACATTCGACATCGCGGTCGATGAAATGTTTTCCTGCTCCGTCGATCTTATGAACGCCGACGGGACAGACGGAGACACACGCTCCGCAGTTGATACATTGATCCTTTTTAAAAAGGATCTCGTATCTTTTATACTGACCCTCGGGATTTGAGCACCATTCACAGCGCAGGGGGCACCCCTGAAAGAATACGAGAGTTCTCACTCCCGGTCCGTCATGCATATTGTACTTCTGTACGTTGAATATCTGAGCTTTTCTTTCAATCACGGTACTTATCTCTTGCTGTATTATTACTTCAAATCCCGAGGGTCTTTTATTCAATCAATAGTCGGTACTAGAAAGTTTCCATCATAGTACGGCTGATGATTTCATCCTGTACGTCTTTGCAGAGCTCTACGAAGAATGCGGAGTAACCTGCAACGCGAACAACGAGATCACGGTACTTCTCGGGGTGCTTCTGAGCGTCGAGAAGAGTTGCGTTATCAAGGTAGTTGAACTGCATTTCACCGTTACCCAGAGTGTTTGCAGTACGCAGCAGGGTAATAAGTGAGTTTTCACCTTCCTGAGTATCAAGCAGGCCGGACATGATCTTGAAGTTGTGAACCATACCGAGGTTCATCATGTCGTTAGCCATCTTGGAAACAGACTTGATAACCGCGGTGGGTCCTTTGTAGTCCGCGCCCTGAGTCGGGCTGATACCGTCGGAAAGAGGCATCCAGGCATCACGTCCGTTAGCGGAAGCACCGAGGAGCTGACCGAACGGGGTGTTGTTGGAGATGGACAGGGTTCCGTGGCAGAGCACAGAGTACAGGGTCTTGTGCTTGCGGTGCTCCACTTCGGTAAAGTGAACGAGGTCTGCGCAGATCATATCTACGTAGTCATCATCGTTACCGTATTTAGGTGCAGCAAGGCAGTCGGCCTTGAGCTGGTCGTAACCCTTGAATTCAGCAACGAGAGCTTCGTTCATCTGAGCGAGGGTGTACTTCTTCTCGTCGAAGACCAGCTTTTTAATGGCTGCCATGGAGTCGGCGTAGGTTGCGAGACCGGACCAGACAACGCCGGGACCGAAGTTGTACATGGCGCCGCCGGAGGCTACGTCCTTGCCGGACTCCATGGTGCCTTCGTACATGAGGGACATGAGGGGTTTAGGAGCATGATCCCTATGAACGCGCTGGGAAATTACGGTTGCAACGTTGGTCCATTTGGTAACGTACTTGATCATTTCCTTAACAGCACCGTCGAATTTTTCGTAGGTGTCGTAAGCTTCAAGAGGACCGAAGTCGGGGCAGACCTGCTTGCCGTACCAGAGGGGCACACCGTGGTTCATGACCAGCTCGATGCAGATGGGCCACTGGGTGTAGGCAGTAGAAGTCCACTGGTAGAGACGACCGGATTTCTGAGGCTCAACACAACCCATGAGGCAGTAGTCGCGGGCATCTTCAATGGAAACGCCTTTAGCGAGCATCATTTTGATGTGTGCATCATCAAAGTGAACAGCGGGGAAACCCATACCTGCGCGGATAACTTCAACAATCTTCTTCAGATACTTCTGAGGAGATTTGGTATGAACACGGGTGGCCAGTGTGGGCTGGTAGATTTTAACGTGACGAACCGCGTCCATGAGCAGGTAGGTCAGATCGTTGGTTGCGTCGAAACCTTCGCGGGTAACACCACCGACGCACATGTTTACGAAAGGCTGGTAACCGGCAAAGAACTTGGAAGCATCTTCACTGGTGATCCACATCATTTCGGACATCTTAACGAGCATACAACCGGCGAGGTCGAAAGCTTCGTATTCAGTCATGCGGCCTGCTTCGAGGTCAGCCTTGAAGTAGGGGTACATGTACTGGTCAACACGGCCGATGGACATACCGGTCTGGTTTTCTTCAACAACCAGCAGGGACTCGATGGTCCAAACTGCCTGAACAGCTTCCCAGAAAGTCTCGGGCTTGTGTGCAGGTACGCGGGCGTTGACTTCAGAGATTTTGAGCAGTTCAGCTTTGCGCTTGGGATCAGTTTCCTGAGCTGCTTTCTGAGCTGCGTACTCGGAGAGACGCTTTGCGTAGATCATTACACCTTCAGCGGTGTCGATGATGGACTTGTAGAAGTAAATTTTATCGATATCTTCGGGAATATCGTAGTCGAGTTCCTCGAGGTGGGCCTGCGCTTCGGCTTTGATGTCGAGCATGCCTTTTTTCATCAGGATGACATCGTAACCGGGGTTGGAGTCACCACCACCGTTTACAGCGTGGTAGGAGCAGTCGGAAACATAGGATTCGCCGGAGAGTTCCCAGAGACCTGCTTCACGGTACTGACCTTCGCAGTACTCGTCGAGGGACTTGCTTTCCCAGAAGGGGAAAAGCTCTTCCTTCATGTATTTCTTGTCTTCTTCAGAAATATGGAAGGGGTCCTGTGGACGGTAAGCAATGGTTTCCAGCTCGTCTCTCATCCAGCGCCATGCGATTTCAGGAGAGAAAGAACCGCGACGGGGAGCACCGGTGGGGTTACCGACGATGAGTTCGTGGTCCTGAATTACCAGAGGAGCCTGTTCGCAGCATGCTTTGAAGCTCATACCGCGCAGGGTTGCCGGATGAATACCGGGGTTTGCCTTGGCGATTTCGGTCATAACGCGAGCGGACTCAACACTGATGGAGGGAACATGCTTAAGGAAGTTCTCTTTCAGCTTAAGGTGACGATCGGTGGGACCGTTGGGGATACCGTTAGTCTCGGTGCGAGTAGTGCAGGTTGCAGCAGCAGGTTGTCCTGCGCCTTCTTTGAATACCTCGGCAGAGACACCCTCAAAAATCTTTTTCAGTGAGGCGCGTTCAGCGTCGGAAAGGTTTTTGGTAGCTTCAGCAAGCTTGTTGGAAAAACTTTGAAGATCCACTGTATTTCCTCCGTTTAATGGATTTGATTCTTAGCGATCCGCTGGATCATCTATGGCTTCAATGGCCTTTTGCAGGATCTGTTGAATGACCTGCACCATATTGGAATCGTTTTCTTTGACTTTATATTGACCGCCTGCCTGACCATTCTGTTCCAGCACTTCTTCAGCACGTCTGACGCCGCAACCGACTTTTCTGATATAGATCAGATTCGCAGGTGAAACGTTATCGGAAGTGATTCCGAACCCGGCAGAAGAACTGCCCAGAGTCATTGAGGGGAACAGATTGGTGGTGGCCCCCATACCGCCGAAAGCAGCCGGGGTGTTGACCAGAAGTCGGCCGACAGGCTTCTTCAGCGCGAACTGGAGAATCACATCCTCATCTGCGGAGTGAATGACCAGTGTGTGGGCGTTCCTTTCGTGGAGCAGCAGCTCAATGCACTTTTCACAGGCGTGCATCCAGTCGTCTTCCACATAAAGGGCCAGAACAGGGGAAAGAAATTCTCTGTAATAGGGGTCGGTGTCGGAAACATATTTACGTTCCGCCACCAGCACGGTGGTAGTTTCGGGTACGCTGAAACCGGCTCTACGGGCCAGTGTCTGCGCGGCCTGCCCGGCCATGCCTTTCCTGCGCTGCCCGTCAGGCGCGATGAACAGTGCGGCAAGGGCTTCAGCCTCGCTTTCGGACATGAAATATGCCCCGCAGGAATTGAGAGAATGGCGTACATCAACGGCAACGCAGGAATCGACAACGATGGATTGCTCCGCTGAAGGAGCAATCCCGTTATCAAAAGTCTTGCTGGCAATGATATCTTTAACAGCCTGCCCAATGTCGGCAGAACGTTCGATAAAAGCCGGACCGTTGCCGGTTCCCCCGTAAATGACCGGTTTGCCGGTTTTCTGGGCATATTCGATCATCCCGGGAACTCCGGTGACCATGACCAGCGATATGTTCCTGTGATTCATCAGTTCACAGGTTCCGCTTTTTGTAACCGTCTCCAGATAGGAGAGGCAGCCTTCAGGAAGCCCGCAAGCTTCTCCGGCCTCGATCATGATATCCAGAACCCGGCCGATGCTCTTTACTGCACCGGGATGGGGGGAAAAAATAACACCGTTTCCAGATTTAATCGCAATCAGGGTATTATAAACCGTGGTTGAAACCGGACCGGTCACTGGACAGAGAGCTGCGATAACGCCAACGGGCACGCCGATGTCAGTAATCTTCTTCTGCGGGTCTTCATTGATAACACCCACACAGCGCATACCGCGCAATTCCTTACGGACCTGATTACAAACGAAGCGGTTTTTGACCAGCTTGTCCTGCCATTTGCCGCCGTCAGTCTCTTCATGAGACATGAGCGCCAGCTCCTCGGCATGCTCCTCAACCGCGTCCGCAAGCTGCTCGACTATTTCATCAAGCTTCTCCTGCGGGAAGGTTGCCAGCTTCTTCTGTGCTTCGTGAGCAACTTCCGCCAGAATTCTGGCTTGCTGGATGGAGAGCAAATCGTTGTCAACAATCATCGCTTACCCCTTTACCTGTGACTGAAACGTTACTTAATACCCGGCATCAACCAAAGCTTCACTTAAGGAAGCAGGTTGTCGATTGCGTAAATCTTGGTGATCTGTTCCAGATCGCGATGGGGTGTGGGGATAACGAGGGATGCGTATACTTTCGCTTCCATCTGTTCCACAGCTTTCACGCCGGCTTCAACAGCGGCCTGACATGCTGCCACATCACCCTGAACCAGTACGGAAATGTATCCGGAAGCAACGTTTTCGTAGCCGATGAGTTCTACGTCCGCGGCTTTCATCATGGCGTCTGCCGCCTCAAGGATGAAAACAATACCGAATGTTTCAATCAGACCCATAGCCCGAGGACGGGGGCCGGAGTAATCAGTTTCGTCCGTGGTCTCCACACCATGAACGGAAACGATATCGCCGACGCCACGAATGGGGCGGGGCATTACGTTCTGTGCGGTAAGTTCGCCGATTTCTTTTGCGGTAGCAGCACCTGCATCCACAGAAGCCTTAACGGCTGCAACATCACCCTTAACCATTACGGCTACGAGGGTAGAACCGATGTTTTCATAACCAACGAGTTTAACATCTGCTGTTTTAAGCATCTGATCCGCGCCGCCGATGGACGGAACCATTCCGAGAGTTTCGATAAGCCCGAGAGCTTCTTCGCCTTGATACCTCATGTAATCTCCATTGAGCTGGTATTGCAGTTCAAAACCATGACTTATGACTTTTGACGGATGCTTTTCTTAAGAATCCACCTTTTCCACATCCTGCAAACAGCGTAGCCCCTGACCTAAGGGGGAAGGTCAACAAAGATTTCACAAAATTAGCAACTTTTCTTGTAAGACCCTAAAAAGACAGACTTTTAAGGAATGACATTTTCGTCACGACAAAAAATTCGTGATTCTCAAAATCAACGACAGTATTTTCGTAATACCTTTTCTTGAATTTAATTATCATCAGGCAAAACTTGGGTTGAACCAATATTCAATTTCACAACAGCTTTACGACATTTGTTGTCAATTTACTGCACCGAAGGGTCTGTATAAGGACTGAATAGAGGATCTAATTTGTAACCCAAATGTAACAATAAAAACTTGCATTCAATCTAAAACAGGGTAGCTTAGGAGGTAATATGTGGAAAATATTTTCTAATTTCCGACACATCGAGATAAACACTTAAAATAAAAGGATATTTAAACACTTTACCAACTCCCAAACATATCATAACAAGAGTTTCTGAAGCTTGACTCAAAAAACCGCATTGACCTTCCCCTTAAGGGAAAGGATATAAATTAGAGAACTAGGACCTTCCCGCAAGGGGAAGGATGTTTTTTCCCTGCTAAGTGGAAGCGAATTCATAGACCAGTGATGTAAATGCAGGGATCGAGGGTGTGAATTTCAGATTAACTTTTAATGATTAAGGAGACGACCATGGGGGAAGCAACTATTGCAACCAACCCGGCAGCCGTCGCTGCAAAGCACAAGCTGGCGACCAGCTTTAAAAGAAAGGGTATTGTTATCGCCCTTCTTTCCGGACTGCTGTATGGTTTTTATACCGCGTTCATGACTCTGGGCATGTCTAAAGGTGTCTGGGTGGAATGGTACGGTGAAAATTCCGGACTGTCCGCTTTCGCGGTGATGTATCTTCTCGGTGCTCTGGGCGCGGCAACCACCGACACATGTAGCGCACTTTGGGCTCTCGGTATTGCTGGCTTTCGCGGCCGTTTCGCCGATTTTGTACGCTGTATCAAAACTAAACCCGGCATGGTAATGGTCGCTGCTGCAGTAATCGGTGGTCCTCTTGCAAGTACCGCTTATGTTGTAGGCCTTCAGCTTGCCGGCTCCCTCGTAGTTCCCATTGCCGCGCTCTGCCCGGCTGTAGGTGCTATTCTTGGCCGTTTCCTCTTTAAACAGGAACTCAACGCCCGCATGCTGCTCGGTATCGCCATCTGCTTTGGTGCCAGCTTCATGATCGGCTCCACCAGCCTCGATGGCGCAGGCGGCCCCGACATGATGCTCGGTCTCTTCTTCGGTTTCCTCGCAGCAGTATGCTGGGGTATTGAAGGTTGTGTCTGCGGTTACGGTACTTCCATGATCGACCCCGAAATCGGCATCACTATCCGTCAGGTTACCGCCGGTTTCTCCAACCTTTTCATTCTCGTACCCCTGTTCGGTTTCATCGCTCACGTTGATGCTTTCGGTATGGTTGTACAGTCCTTCACCGACAGCGAATCCATTATCTGGTTTGTACTGGCCGGTCTTTCCGCATACCTTACTTTCATGTACTGGTACAAAGGAAACGCCATGTGCGGTGCAGCTCTGGGTATGTCCTGCAACGGAACCTTCTCCTTCTGGGGTCCCTTCGTATGCTGGATAATCCTTGGTGTTGCCATGGGTATGGAAGGCTGGGCTATGCCTCCCGTCGCATGGGCTGCAGCTGTAATCATGGTAATCGGTATCTTCATCATCTCCATGAACCCCATGGATCTGCTCAAGAACAACGAGGAGGCAAAATAATGATCCCTCTTAACTACGCTATCCTTAAGCACTTCACCAAAGTAGAAGAAGCTTGCGCTGACTGCGTCATGGACGCCCTTAAAGATCAGTACGGAACATTCAAGGCCTTTAAAAAGCCCTCAGTCATCAACGCACTGATGACCGCCGAAGCAAATGGACTCATTGAAGAATCCCGCTTCGACCTCGACTCCAATCAGGAACTGCGCGTTTACTACCGCGCTCACGCTGAAGGAGCCGAAACAATCAATAACTACATCAAAGGTTAATAACCAAATACCTCACCGAAGTTAGGGGAGCTATCTCGAAAGAGACGCTCCCCGCTTTCATATCCAGAGGTACGTACATCAGCGCACGTAAAGATTCTGTTGAAATAATCTTCGAAATACCGGACCATATAACTGGAGGAGAGACCAGTGAAGTACAAGGAACGCTATTTCATAGGGGACATGAGCAAAATCTGTAACATCTCCAAAAAAGCACTGCGTTATTACGACCAGATAAATCTCATCCCCTCTCAGCGACACGATTACAATAACTATAGGTATTACACCCGGGAATCCCTGCTCTCAGTCCCGGTTATCAAATATTACAAGCAGATGGGTTTCACTCTCGAAGAGATGAAGGAATTCATCGAGGGCAGCGCGCAACACGTATTCAAATCCATCCAGCACTCGTTCCGGACCAAAATCAGGGAACTGGAGGACGAGCAGGAAAAAATCCGCCGCAGGCATGTATCAGTCAAAGACTGGTATGAACTGGTTCGCGAAGCGGAAATGGTAATTGACAACAATATTAACGAAGTTTCAATCAAGTACATTGAAAGCAGCGACCTGCTCTTTCAGAACCAGAAATTTGAAAACGACCTGCAATGGTCAATCATCAATCTTGAATTCACCCAGCATGTGGAAGATGTGAACAACGAGATAACCGGACCGGTCATCATCAATTTCTCATCCCGCAAAAACCGCATTGAAGGCGAAGATCAGGATATCACGATGCTGCAAAAGACAGTTGTCCCATGCAGCGAAGAAAACACATATGAATTCGGCGGAAGCATGATGCTCTCCTGCTACCACCTCGGTGCCCACGAAGACATCCATAAAACCTACATGAAGATGGAACGCTGGGCTGCCAACAACGGCTACATACTGGGTGAAGATTCCTTTGAGCGGTTTGTAACCGACTACTGGACCACCAGTAACAGTGATAAATTTGTAACCGAAGTCCTGATCAAATGCTCGCGGCACGGCGATCAGGAAACATAGTCCCGCACCTCAACACGCATTGAACATCGGCCCACTTCCTTATCGAAGCGGGCCTTTTTTATCGTCGTGTCCACTTTTTATGGACAATTTCGCCGTCCACCTGTCCCCTTTTTACGGACAAACTGACCACAAGAAGCACCCGCCTCAGCCCCTGGCATCACAACACTCTGAAATATAGACAATATTAGGCTTTGGTTCGCTCCTTGATTAGTGTTACTATATTTGATCAGGAGGTCTTAATGAGCGATCACGAAATAGAAATCAAAGGCGACGAACTGCCCATCGGCAACTATTCCTATAAAGAATTCAAAGACATGGCGACCCTGTTCCACAACTATCCCGCACCGGGACTGATGCTGGGCGGGTACATGATTGAAGCAGCCAAAACCCAAATACCGGAAGGAACACTCTACGAAGTTCTGGCTGAAACCCCGTGGTGCCTGCCGGATGCAGCCCAGATGCTGACGCCCTGCACCATCGGTAACGGCTGGCTCAAGGTGGAAAATCTCGGCAGATACGCGGTCACTCTTTACGACAAACATAGCGGTGAAGGGATACGTGTATCGGTTTGTCCGGAAAAAATGGACAAATACGGAGAGCTGAAAACATGGCTATACAAGCTTAAGCCCAAGCCGGAACAGGATACCGCACTGCTGCAACGCCAGATCGCCCTTGCCGGGGCCTCCATCTGCAATATGGAAAAAGTGACCGTTACTGACAGGGTCATGAAAAAACGGAGCAAGGGTAAGGTTCTGGACTGCCCGGTCTGCGGCGAACCTTATCCCCGTTACCACGGTGCCATCTGCCGTGCCTGTCAGGGAGACAGTCCTTACAAACAGATATTAGGCGACTCCACCGTAATCCCAAGTTTTCCCGGTTCCATCAAAACCGTGCCCATTGAAGAAGCCGTGGGCAAGGAAGCCATGCATGACATGACCCGCATTGAACCGGGCAAGAGCAAAGGCCCGGCTTTCCGTAAGGGGCATACTTTTGAAGTCGGCGATCTCTGCCGCTTGCAACGTATCGGCAAGAACTCAATATATGTGGCCGAATCCGAGCTGGGCGAGGACTGGGTACATGAAAACGATTGCGCCCGCAGTTTCGCAAAACTCATGTGCGGTGAAAATGTTGAGGTCCAAGGAGAACCCAAAGAAGGCAAGATGGAAATCATCTCTTCTGCCGCCGGGATGCTCACTGTGGATGTAGACCGTCTGGAAGCCTTCAATCACGTGCCCGGGGTAATGGCCGCCTGCCGCAAGGGCTACTCTCTGATATCCAAAGGAATCAGTATTGCCGGAACACGGGCCATCCCGCTTTTCCTGCAACGGGCCGAGTTCGACAAGGCCTTGCGTGTGCTTGAAGACGGTCCCATTTTCAATGTGAAACCGCTCCGCGCAGCCAAAGCCGGGGTACTTATCACCGGCAATGAAGTTTTCAACGGATTGATTCAGGACCGCTTCGAAGGCATTATCGCAGGCAAGCTGGCCACGCTTGGCAGCAGCATCGAGAAAACCGTGATCTGCCCGGATGACCGGGAACAGATTGCCGAGGCAGCCAAGGCATTGATAGAAACCGGCTGTGACCTGATCATCACCACCGCCGGACTTTCCGTGGACCCGGATGATGTGACCCGTCAAGGACTCATCGACGCGGGACTCGGCAACATCCTGCACGGTGCCCCCATCCTGCCCGGAGCCATGACCCTGCTGGGTAAAATCAACGGCATACAAACCATCGGAGTTCCGGCCTGCGCCCTGTTCCACAAGCATACCAGCATGGATCTGCTCCTGCCCCGTCTGCTGGCCGGGATTGAAATCAGCCGCAGCGACCTCGCAGCCATGGCTAACGGTGCCATGTGCATGGAATGCGCACACTGCTCATTCCCCAAATGTCCCTTCGGTAAATAGAAATTATTAAAGGATAATAAATGCGCGTATTTCCGGCCCTGTTTTTAATGCTCACCATCCTGTGGACGGTCCTTGCCGGACCGGCCGCAGGCAATGAAACCGCCGCCCTTGAGAGTGACCATGCTCCGGCTCTAATCAAGCTGGGAACCTGCATGAACTCATCTCCTTATGAATTTGTGGATAACAAGGGAAACTATTCGGGCATCACTGCTGATTATGTGCGACTGCTGAGTAAAAAACTGGGCCGGGAATTCAAACGCACCCGCTGCACGGATCAGGAACGCATGTTTCTTGCCGTGGAGCTGGGTGATGTGGATTTCATTCCACTGGTGGAACGGACCCCGGAACTGTTAAAAAATATGGACTTTATTTTTCCATACATCCAGCAGCCCACGGTAATAGTCACCCGCGAAAAATCCAGCTTCGGGAAAACCTTAAGTTCCCTGAAAGGCAAAACCATAGCCCTGCCTTACCGGGCCGGAGTGCGCACCTATATAAATAAACTTTACGGCAACAATATCTCACTGCTGTCCATAAACGGGCCGCCTTCTTCCACTCTTGAGGCTGTACTCATAGGCGATGCCGACGCAGCAGTGCTGGATCTTGCTGTAGCCGCCAATCTGCTGGAACGTGAACGTTTCGAGGATATGGAAATATCCGGTTTCACCGATTATGTTGCTGTGCGCGGTATGGCTGTTCGCAAAGGCATGGAACTTTTACGCACCGAGCTGCTCACCGCGCTGAATTCAGTCTCCCCGGAAGAACAATCTGAAATTCATGAAAGATGGTTCACCCCCGAAACAGTTCCCTTTTACAAAGATGACCGTCTGATCGCCTGGACCCTGATTATTTCAGGTCTCTGCCTCGGCGGCTTTGCCCTGATCCTCGGCTGGAACACCAGCCTGAAGAGCGTTGTGCGCAAGCGCACCGCCACCCTTGAAGCGGTTAACAACATGCTCATGCAGTCCATCACCGCCTCCACCGAGCAGGACACCTGTGAAATATGTCTGGCCCGCATACTTGAAGCCATTCAGGCCGAACTAGCCTTTCTTGCGGTACAGACTGACACGGGACTTGATATCCGCTGCACCAGCCCCGGCATAGATTTCGATTTCCTGCCCATCCACACTGAAACAGTAAAGGAAACCTGTGAAGATCAGAATGGGCAGATTGACCTGAACACATGCGCTGGCCGTAATTACGGAATCCCCCGCCATCTGATGCTGGTCCGTTTCCGCAACAGCAACCGGGAACAGCTTGTTGCCGGTATTGCCCGTGATGAAATTTTTTCCGATGAATCCGTACTGGTTTTCAAATCCCTTGTGCCCACCTTTGAGCAGGTCCTGAGCCGCAAGCGTGCGGAACTGCGCTTGCTGGAAAAGGATAAACAGATCCTGCGCGCCCAGCGCATGGAATCTCTGGGAACCATGGCCGGAGGAATCGCCCACGACTTCAACAACATCCTCGGGGCAATCATTGCCAACGGGGAAATGATTGAAATGTTCCACCAGCCTGAAGACAAGGGTATGACTGAAAAGGTCAGCGCCATACTAACTGCCGCCTACCGGGGCCGTGATGTTGTCCGGCAGGTGCTGGACTTTGCCCGCCCGCGTAATGAATCCGCCAAACCGTTAAAACTGGACGGACTGATTAAGGAAACTGAAAGTTTACTGCGTGCTTCCCTACCGCAGACCTGCAAGATCGACCTTGACCTTGAAGATGGAGTGGTCGTCATGGCCAACTCCACCCAGATTTCACAGGTGGTCATGAATTTGTGCATGAACGCGGCACAGGCCATGGACAAAGAAGGCGGCGAAATTAAAATCGGACTACGCACCGGAAACCGGGTTCCGCAGGACCTGATCAGCGGAACGGACATTGATCCCGAACGGGCGGTCATGATGCGGGTCCGCGATAACGGTCCGGGCATGGAAAAGGAAGTGCTGGACCGCATATTCGATCCCTTTTTCACCACCAAACCTCCGGGAGAAGGTACCGGGCTGGGACTGGCTGTGGTTGCCGGAATCGTGACCTCTTACGGTGGACGAATCAAAGTGGACAGCACTCCCGGCAAGGGAACCGAGTTCAGTATTTCATTTCCCATGTGTGAAGACATTCCGGCGGATGATGCCGAAGACTTCAAGGATTCCGAACACGGTTCCGGACGCATCCTTTTTGTGGACGACCAGCAGGACCTGCTGGAATCCTACACTGAAGTTTTGGAAAAATTCGGCTATTCCGTTAATCCTTTTTCCGACCCGCTGCTGGCCTTGGCTGCATTTAAAAACAACCCCGGATCATACAGCCTGATGCTCAGCGACTACAATATGCCTGGCATGTCCGGGGATGAGCTGTCCCGTAAAGTAATGGAAATCAGACCGGAGCTTCCGGTGGTCCTCTGCACAGGATACAGCTCCCGTTTTGATGAAAGCAAGGCTGAAGGGCTGGGGCTTGCCGCCCTGCTCAAAAAGCCGGTCAGTATCCGGGAACTTAATGAAGCTGTGGCAAAATTTATCGACCTCGGGGAGAAGTAAACAATGGCGCATGTACTGATTGTGGATGACGACAAGCCCACCTGTAATTTCCTTACCGAACTGATCCAGAACATAGGACACAGTGCGGAATCCGCCCATTCACTGGCAGATGGCATGCGCAAAGGATTATCCGGGGAATTCGATACCGTATTTCTTGATGTACGATTGCCGGACGGCAACGGGCTGGACCTGCTGCCCCGCTTGAAAGAACTTCCCGTAGCCCCGGAAGTGATCATCATGACCGGACAGGGTGACCCGGACGGCGTGGAACTGGCTATCCGCAACGGCGCATGGGATTATCTGCAAAAACCCCTTTCGCCTAAAAAAATTCTGCTGCCCCTGAAGCGGGTACTGCAATACCGCGACAATCTCGCTGCAAACATGAAACCGCAGCCCCCGACCAAACGGGCCGGAATTGTCGGCGAAAGCTTTGCCCTAAAAAAAGCCCTGAACTCCATGTGGGAAGCCGCGCGCAGCGACGCCGCAGTGCTCATCACCGGGGAAACCGGAACCGGAAAAGAACTCTTTGCCCGCGCCCTGCACGAAAACAGCCCCCGCTCGACCAAGCGATTTGTAACAGTAGACTGCGCAGCCATCCCGGAAAACCTCATTGAAAGCACTCTTTTCGGACATGTCAAAGGAGCCTTCACCGGAGCGGATCAGGCCAGCGGCGGACTTATTCGCGAAGCTGACGGCGGAACCCTTTTCCTTGATGAAATCGGGGAACTCCCCTTAGAAAGCCAGCGTAAGTTCCTGCGAGTTTTGCAGGAAAAAAAATTTCGACCCGTGGGTGGAAGGGATGAAGTCTACAGTGATTTCAGGCTGGTAGCCGCCACCAACCAGAATTTAAATGAAATGGCAGCCCATGCAACTTTCCGCAGTGATCTGCTCTACCGTTTGCAGACCATGACTATCCATCTGCCCCCCCTGCGCGAACGTCTGGAAGATCTTGAACTATTGACTGAGCATTTCAACTCCCGCATTGCGGAACGTTATCGCACAGCACTCAAAAAGATTTCCCCCGAAGCCCTTGAAATTTTAAAAGAACACCAATGGACCGGAAATATTCGTGAGCTTGCAGGAACCTTGGAAAGTGCGTTTATCGCTGCCAGCAACGAACCTCTGATTTTTCAGCATCATCTGCCGGAACGGTTGCGTACTGCTGCGATCCAATCCCGCTTGAATGTTGCGGAACAAACCCCGGTCAGCGAGATTGAAACGCTTTACCAAGAGCCGCACTCCCTCACGCAGGACGACAAGTCCGCCACTCCGCCCACCTACAAAGATTTCAAGCAGGATGCGCTTAGCCGTCTCGAGTACGAGTACCTGAACCGGGTGCTGACCTATACCAATTGGAATATCAATCAGGCCTGCGAAATTACCGGTTTGGGCCGCAGCCGTTTGTATTCTCTTTTAAAGAAGCACGAAATCAGCAGATAAGAAGGTTTGATGCGCTTAGCGCTTTTATTAAAATGATTTCGCCTCCGGCGACTTAAACCCTTTTTGAAAAAAGGGTTTAAGAATCCCAAAAACTTTTTTTAAGCTTCGCTGTCCAGCTTTTTTGGACACCTGTCCATTTCAAAAGGACATCCTGTCTTTATTTTTCGTACAGTCCATTTTCATCGAACAGCCACAACAAGCATATCTTCTCGTAAACATCTGGATAAACAGTAAATTAAAAAGATAACAAAACTGGCATCCCCGTTGCTTTTAAGCGGTATCCGCACAGCGGAAACCAAGCATCTCGGAGGAAGCTATGAAGATTTTGAAGTTTGCTAATTGGATTCAGGCAGCAATTGCTCTGGCAGTTGTAACCAGCCTTTTTGTTGCCGGGTCCACTTATGCTACTGACGGAAAAGACACGGACATGGAAGAGAATTTCTGCATGTCCTGCCACGAAATGAAGGAAAACGTCCTTCCCGGTTACAAAAAAAGCACCCATTATATAAATAGATCAGGTGTACGCGCCGAGTGTACTTCCTGCCACCTGCCTGAAGATTTCGTACCCATGATGGTCCGCAAGGCTCAAGCTGCCCGTGAGGTAGTCCAGTCCCTGCGCGGAGTTCTCGATACCCCTGAAAAATTTGAAAAAGAACGGCTGCGCATGGCAAAAAGCGTCTGGGCGGAAATGGAAGCCAATGATTCCCGCGAATGCCGCTCCTGCCACAACAAACAAGCCTTTGATTTCAGCAAATTCAAAAAGCCCGAAGATGCCAAGCGCATGGAAAAAGGTCTTTCCGAAGGCCAGACCTGTATCAACTGCCACAAAGGTATCGTGCACAAACTCCCGGATATGTCTTCCGGATTCAAGGCAGTCTTTGACGAGTTGAAGACCGAAGCCGCAGACAACGGACTGGGCAGTAAAGAACAATACCCCATCAAGATTATTCCCCTGTTCAAGGAAAAAGACGGGCGTCCCGCAGGTAAAATCCTGCCCGCCACCAAGCTGACCGTTCTGGAAAAAGACGGCGACTGGGCCAAAATCAGCATCCACGGCTGGCAGCAGGACGGTGTTGAAGCCATGATTTACGAAGAACAGGGCAAACGCATTTTCTCCGCCGGTCTGTCGAAAAAAATCAAAGGCGATGTTGTTCAATCCAACACCATGACCGACCCGGACACCGAACAGGTCTGGCATGAAGCAAATCTCATCTGCTGGGTCAAAACCGCAGACATGATCCCCTCCTGTGCACCGCTCTGGAATTACGGCAGCGAAATGCTGACCAGTGCTTGCAGTACCTGCCACAGTGCCACTCCCCCGGCCCATTTCAAGGCCAACCAGTGGATCGGCAACCTCAAGGCCATGAAGCATAACCTTTCCCTGTCCAAGGAAGAGTACCGCTTCTTCCTCAAATATCTGCAAATGCACGCATCGGACATGGGCGGAACCCATTAGGAGAGAGTCATGAACGTAACAACAGAACTTAATTTCGAAGAACAACGGACCGTTGCCTACCGCTGGTTGTCCAGCCTGTTCATGCGTGAGCTGAACCGGGAGCAGCTCGACTCCTACCGCGCAGGCGAAAACAGCCGGTTCCCTGAAACAGTGTCCGCGTTCACCGGAAAGAATGAAGCTCTTGAAAGGGTAACCTCCGAATTAGGAAAGACACATACCGACGATTCAATCCTCGACTTAGCCAGTGAATACGGCCGCCTGTTTCTCGGGGCAGGCGGCCCGCTGGCCGTGCCTCCCTACGAGTCTTTCTTCACCAGCGAGAGCAACACGACCCACCAGCAGGCTGAAACCGAGGTTTCCAAACTGATGGCCGAATACGGCATCGGGGTTAACGGTTCATTTACCGAACCTGCGGACCACGTGGCAGTCCTGCTGGAATTCATGGCCTTTTTAAGCACTGAGCAGGAAGAAACCGAGGATACAACAGTTGCTTTTGCCCGCAGCAAATCATTCCTCGAAACACATCTGCTGAACTGGATTCCCGACTTCGCAAACACCTGCAAAGAGGTCGAGCCGGAAGGGTTCTACACCAGCGCAGCTGAGCTGACAGCGGATTTTCTGCAAGCCGACCAAAACTGGCTGGAATCTAAACTGAACAGCACCCAGCCCCAATAACGCACAAACAAACGTCAACAACGGCGAAGCCCAATAAAAGTTTTTGGGATTCTTAAACCCTTTTTTCAAAAAGGGTTTAAGCCCGCCGGGAGGCTCCCCGAAGGGCCGCCGGAGGCATCTTTTAATTAATCTGGAGGAGACAAATGAGTAAGAGGACAAAAATTTCAAGGCGTAAATTTCTTGGTTATTCAGCCATAGCGGGTCTGGCTTCATTGCTGGGACCTTCCGTGCTGACCCCGGCTTTTGCAGCCGGAGGCGAAGAAAACATCATGACCGCCGCCCACTGGGGCGCATTCCGGGCCAAGGTCAAGGACGGCAAATTCATTGAAGCTGTTCCCTTTTCCAAAGACAATCACCCCACTTCTCTGGTTAAAGCCACCCCGGACTATGTTTATTCCCCGACCCGTATCAAATACCCCATGGTCCGTAAGGATTTCCTGAAGAACGGCCATAAGAGCAACACCGCAGAACGCGGCACCGGCGAATTTGTACGTGTAAGCTGGGACAAGGCTCTTGAACTGGTTGCGGGCGAACTGAACCGCGTGAAAAAAGACCACGGCCCAGCGGCCATTTATGCAGGCACCCCCGGCTGGCGTAACCTCGGCAAGCTGCATAACTCCGCATCCGGTCTGCGCAAAGTCATGAACCTTCAGGGCGGCTTCACCAGTTGCGTCGGTGATTACAGCACCGGAGCCTCCCAGATCATCATGGGCTACGTCATGGGTAACATGGAAGTGTACTCCCAGCAGAGCTCATGGCCGACCATCATCGAGCACTCCGACACCATCATCCTCTGGGGTGCTGATCCGCTGACCACCCTGCGCATGGGCTGGTCCATCCCTGATCACGAAGGACAGGACTGGATCGCCAAGCTCAAGGCGGCAGGTAAACGCATCATCGCCATCGATCCCATGAAATCCGACAGCATCGAATACCTCGGCGCAGAACATATCACCCCGCGCCCGAACACCGATGTATCCATGATGCTGGCTATGGCCTACGTGCTGATCAAGGAAGAGCTGGCCGATGCGGAATTCCTCGATGAATACACCGTGGGCTACGATAAGGTTAAGGCCTACATCCTCGGCGAAACCGACAAGACTCCCAAAACCCCGGAATGGGCTGAAAAGATTTGCGGCGTCCCCGCTAAAACCATTGCCGACATCGCCCGCGCCAGCGTAAAGAGCCGCACCATGCTCATGTCCGGCTGGTCCATGCAGCGCGCCGACCACGGCGAACAGGCCCACTGGGCACTGGTTACCCTTGCCAGCATGATCGGACAGATCGGCCTCCCCGGCGGCGGCTTCGGTCTGGCTTACCACTACTCCGGTGCGGGTTCCCCCACTGCCAACGCTCCGGGCCTCCCCGGCTTCGGCGCAGGCAAGGCTCCTAAAAATATGCCCCCGGCAATTCCGGTTGCAAGGCTCACCGACTGCCTGCTTGAACCCGGCAAGACCATTGATTTCAACGGCGGCAAGGTCACCTACCCGGAACTGAAACTCATCTACTGGGCCGGCGGAAACCCCTTCCACCACCAGCAGGACCGCAACAAGATGATCAAGGCCTGGAGAAAACCGGAAACCATCATCGTTAATGAAATGTTCTGGACCCCCACCGCAAGATTTGCTGATATCGTCCTGCCTGCTTGTACTTCTTTTGAGCAGAACGATGTTGAGCGCGGTGGCGACTACTCCGCCCGCTACATCATGCCCATGAAGCAAGTCATCAAGCCGCTTTACGAATCCAAGCCCACCTATGAAATCTTCTCCCTGCTGGCTGAGAAACTGGGCCACGGCAAGGCTTTCACCGAAGGCAAAAGCGAAATGGACTGGGTAAAATCCTTCTACAACTCCGCCAAAAAACAGGCTGACGGCAAAAAACTGTCCATGCCTGATTTCGATACCTTCTGGACAGAAAACAAGCAGGTTGAATTCCCGGTTACCGAAGAAGCCAAGCAGTGGACCCGCCATGCGGATTACCGCGAAGAACCGCTCTTCGAACCCCTTGGGACTGCATCCGGTAAGATTGAGCTTTTCTCCAGAGATATTGAAAAAATGGGCTACGATGACTGCCCGCCCCATGCAAGCTGGATTGAACCTATTGAATACCTCGGTTCCCCCAAGGCAAAGCAATATCCTCTGCACCTGCTCAGCCCGCACCCGAAAGACAGGCTGCACTCCCAGATGAATAACGTTAAGTCCCTGCGCGACCAGTACGCCATCAAAGATCGTGAACCTGTACTTATCAGTGCTGCTGACGCCAAAAAACGCGGCATCAAGAACGGCGACATCGTCCGCGTCTTCAACGACCGCGGTGAAGTGCTGGCTGGAGCCAAGGTTTCCGAGCGCATCATGCCCGGTGTTGTGCGTCTGCGTGAAGGCGGCTGGTATGATCCGCTCAATCCCAAAAAAGACGATACCATGTGCAAATACGGTCACGTAAACGTCCTCACCGTGGACAAAGGTTCCTCCAAGCTGGCTCAGGCCACCATCGCCAACTCCGCACTGGTCCAGATTGAAAAATTCAAGGGTAAAGCCCCGGCAGTAACTGTTTTTGACGCCCCCAAAGGAGCATAAAGCCCAAACCTCCTAACTCCATAAAGCCCGAAGCCCCGCAGCATGTGCATGTTGCGGGGCTTTATTTTTACGGAAATAATTTTTACAATGGAGCGAATACTCATTCTGACCAAATAACCATAAATAAGGAAAACCATGCCCCCCGTAGCAGAAATAAAATTCACGGACTACCGTAGTTCAGTCAAAGAAGCACTGGATAAAATTGGAGCGGCTGAAGCCATCGCTGTTGAGAATAGAATTCTGCTCAAGCCCAATCTGGTTAATGCTTCCACTCCTCCGGTGACAACTGACCCTGAGTTCTGCCGCGCAGTAATTGAATATGTGCAGGCAGCAAGCCCGGATGCGGAAATCGTCATCGGCGAGGGGTGCGGGGATTTAAATTATGAGACTGATGAAATTTTCCGACTGCTTGGTTATGAAAAATTGGCAAATGAATACGGCGTAACACTGCTGGACCTGAATCACGCCCCGCTTTGCGAAAAAAAAATGGAAGGGGCCAAGGTGTTCCCGACCATTTTTTTGCCTGAAATAGCCTTCAGCCACAAAATTATTTCCCTGCCCAATTTAAAAGCCCATTCACTGGCCGGTATAACAGGAGCCATCAAGAATATGATGGGTTTTGCGCCCCCGGCCCATTATTCCACCGGAAGCTGGAAAAAATCATTTTTCCACCAGCAGATGCAGCTGTCGGTTAAAGAACTGAACATGTACATCCCGCCATGGCTTTCAGTTATGGACGCCAGCGTGGGGCTGGCTGAATACCACCTCGGCGGCGCGCTTTGCGATCCTGACCCGAAACTGATCCTCGCTAGCTTCGATGCAGTTGACTTGGACCGCAGGGCTGCGGAGATTCTCAGTCTGAACTGGCGGGATATCGGGCACTTAAGATAAGCCTCCGGCGGCCAATCCAGCCCATTCCTCTTTTAAATGAATTTATTAGGTGATATGTCTTTACGCATATCACCTAATTTTTTGAAAAAAGGATTGTTATGAGTAATAAAAAATGGGGAGAGCTGGAAAAAAGCCAGTGGCTGGCCGAAACCTCTCTTGAAAAAAACTACAAGCATGATGTTCTGGACAGAATTTTTGCATTGCCGGATTCATACCGCGCAGAAAAATACGGTCAACTGTCCTACGATCCACAACGATACCCGCTTTACGCACTTCTCTCAGCGAATTGGTCGGCAGAGCTGCCCAGCGCGCTGATTACCGCCGGGGTGCACGGTTATGAAACAGGTGGTATTTATGCAGCCCTCGAATTTCTGGAAACCACAGCCAAAGATTACGCCGGAAAATTCAATCTGGTTGTAGTCCCCTGCGTGAGTCCGTGGGGTTATGAAACCAACAACCGCTGGAATCCATATGCGGTTGACCCCAACAGATCCTTCGCCAATGAAGAAGCTGAGGAATCCGCACTGCTCAAACAATTTGTCTCCACTATTGCAGGCAAAATCGCAGTGCACATTGACCTGCACGAAACAACTGACCGCGACAAAACCGTATTCCGGCCCGCATTGGCGGCACGCGACGGTGTGGAATGCACAAATGGCGATATCCCGCAGGGATTCTATCTGGTGGCGGATGAAGAAAGGCCTGAACTTGATTTCCAGAACGCCATGAACCGTTCGGTAGAGCAAGTCACCCCTATTGCCCCGCTGGATGAAGAGGGAAAGATTCTCGGTGAACCGGCTGTGTCCCATGGAGTGATCCTTTATCCCATGCAAAAACTTGGCTTGAGCGGAATACTAACCGACGCCCCCTACCATTCAACCACGGAAATCTATCCCGACGGGGATTGGATGACCCCGGAATCAAGTATTGCCGGACAGATCGCCGCGATCAGGGGCGGTTTGGATTATGTGCTTGATCAAAAGATTTAAACCCATCTGGACAAATTCTTTCCATAGGCAATCTGAATTGATAAAGAAAATCCCCGAAGCAATACTCCGGGGGATTTTCAGGATTCAATTTCCTGCTCTTTGTCTCTTAGTTCCTGACAATCTGGGCAGAGTCCGAAAAGCAGCATGCGATGATGAGTTAATACATATCCGTTCTCCCGCGCCAGAACTTCCTGCCTGCGCTCAATTCCATCATCCACCACTTCCACCTTCTTCTGACAATTTGTGCAAACAAGGTGGTCATGATGATCATGCCCGTAAGAATGCTCGTAAAGCGCAACCCCGCAACCAAAATCAAGACTTTCGGCAAGCCCGCAATCAACAAGCAATTTCAGGGTTCGGTAAACTGTCGCCTGCCCGACTTCTGGAACAACCTTCTGCACAAGAACCAAAAGATCCTCTGCTGAAAAATGCCCCTCAGTTTCCAGAAATGTTTCTACAATTATCTTACGCTGGGGAGTCATACTCAGCCCGTTCCGTGCCAGATAATCCACAAATATTTTTGCTGCTTCGTTGGTCATGACGAAAATGAAATCCAATTTCATTTAAATGTCAAGGACTAATAAACGCTAAAAATACATCCGTGTTCGTTTTTTATATAGAAGAATATCACTTATAAATTATCTTTTGATCAACAAAATCTATTCTCAAAATGAGAATATTGCGCTAACAGGATTTTCAAGAGGAGAAAAAATGCTGCTTAAATTCCAAGAACAGATTCAATATTACGCGGAAACAATTTCAGCCATTACCGGGCTTGAAGTTGAGGTTGTGGATACAGAGCTCATCCGTATTGCCGGAACCGGGGATTATTCCCAGAACATCGGCAAAAGCATTAAGAGTGCGGGAAACCTGCTGAAAAACACCTTGAAGGGGAGTACTCCGCTCTTCATTGAAAACCCTCGCCAAAACAAGATCTGCAAAGGCTGCCAAACCAAAGCCAACTGCCGCGAACTCTGCTCGGTATGCGCGCCTATTTCGGATGGTGTCACCACATACGGGGCCATGGAAATGATCTGCTTTTCCTCTGACGCCCGCGCGCAGATGCTTGAGCGGCGGGAAATATATATGAATTTCCTCTCCCTACTTTCCAGCAGCATCGCAGTGCGGGTACGTGAACGGCAGGAATTGCAGGACATAACCGACCTGCTGAACATCATGTCCCAAGTGGTAAATACCAATGAAAAAGGAATTCTCATCTACGATGCCAAAGGAAAGGTGGCTTACAAGAACGATCAGGCTGAGGAAATTCTGAGTAAAACAATTCCTTCTCAATTTGAGAATTTCTCTGTCACCCCCACGGGCTTCACCCTCTCGGATTTAAATGAATACACAGTGGAACAAGAAGGCCGCCAGCAGATGATTGTCGGTAAACAAGCTGAAATCGACTCGACAAACAGCCGTTTTTCTTCAGTTTTAGTGTTCGACACCATCCGTTCGGTTGTCTCTAAATCATTGCAAGCCGCCACAGTTACCTTCGACAGCAGTTTAGACAATATCATCGGACAATCACCACATATTCTCCAATTAAAAGAGCAGATAACCGCCACCGGGGATACCAACTCATCAGTTCTCATCAGCGGTGAAAGCGGCACAGGTAAAGAACTTGTGGCCCGTGCCATCCACTCCATCGGGGACAGGTCCGAAGAACCGTTTGTAGCTATCAACTGCGGAGCCATCCCGGACACGCTACTTGAAAGTGAATTATTCGGATACGTTGGCGGAGCATTCACCGGTGCATTGCGCCAAGGTCAGATCGGTAAATTCGAACTTGCCGATGGAGGGGTGCTCTTTCTGGACGAAATATCCTGTATGCCTTTGTACTTACAGGTAAAATTACTGCGGGTTCTTCAAGAAAGAAAGATCACCCGTCTGGGCGGAAACCGGCCCATATCTGTTGATATCCGGGTTATTGCCGCCAGTAACGACAATCTCCACGAACTCATGGCCCAGAACATGTTTCGGGACGACCTTTATTACCGCCTGAACGTAATCCCCATCCAGACCACTCCTTTGCGGGAACGACTCGACGATCTTGATTTACTGGTTAACCATTTTATTTCCAAATACTGCGATTTATTCGGAAAAAACAAGATAAAGCTGCAATCGTCTATTGTCCAGCGCATGCGTAATTATGACTGGCCCGGCAATATTCGCGAGCTGGAAAACGCCATTGAATATCTGGTTAATATGGCAACACCCGAGGGGATCATCAATGAAGCCGGGCTGCACAACGGTTTTCTGCAATCCAAAGATGACTTCCGGCAGGAACAGGTTCAGATTTCGCAAGGACCGGAATGCCCGATAGTTTCCCTTAAAGAACTGGAACAACAAGCTATTTTACGGGCCATAGAATATTACGGCGACACAACCTCCGGTAAGAAAAAAGCGGCCAAATCCCTTGGTATCGGGCTGGCCACCCTTTACCGCAAACTGGGCGATTGACACCCGTAACCATTATTACCTGATTCATCTGCTTCCGCTCCTCTTCTTCCCGCTCGCTTTCAGTGCTATTCTCAAAATGAGAACTTTATCATTTTGAGAATAGCGTTTCAAACACTCCCAGGACGCCCACATTCTCACATCTCGTTGTTTTTAATCACTTTATTACCGTGATAAATTTTTGGCACGCTCTCTGCTTAGGGGGAAACCAATCTGCAAAGATTAAATTTCGAGGAGAAGAGGAGAATACACCTTGTCTAAAGTAAAGATTCAATACAACGGGAGCTTCAAAGCCCCGACAACCGGAGCGGATGTCTCCATGCTCAGCAAAGAGGTTGCTGAAAAAGTGCGGAACTTCCATTCCACTTTTGATGCATATGATCCCACCCCGCTGGCAAAACTCGACAACCTTGCTGACCTTCTAGGGCTCGGTGAAGTGCTGGTCAAGGACGAATCCTACCGTTTCGGCCTGAACGCCTTCAAAGTCCTCGGCGGGTCATACGCTGTCGGGGAATACCTTGCCCGCAAGCTGGGTAAAGACATCACCGAAGTCAGCTGCGACTACCTGAAATCTCAGGAAGTGCGCGACGCTGTAGGCGACATCACCTTTGCCTCCACCACAGACGGTAACCATGGCCGCGGTCTGGCCTGGGCTGCCCAGCAGTTCAACCAGAAAGCGATCATTTACATGCCCAAAGGGTCCGATCCTGTGCGCAGTGAGAACATTAAAGCTCACGGCGCAGAGTGCACCATCTCCGATCTCAATTATGACGACTGCGTTCGCATGGCCTGGGATACCGCTCAGGAGAACGGATGGATCACCGTACAGGACACTGCCTGGGACGGATATACTGAAATCCCCAACCTGATCATGCAGGGCTACACCACCCTCGCCCTTGAAGCTCTCGAGCAGATGCAGGCCGAAGGCGTGGAGCGTCCCACCCATGTAATCCTTCAGGCCGGGGTCGGATGTTTTGCCGGAGCCATGCTCGGATTCTTCATGTCCGCTTTCGGCGAGGATGCCCCTACCTTTATCCTCGTTGAACCTGAAGCAGCAAACTGCTTCTACGTTTCCGCCTGCGCCAACGACGGCACCCCCCACACCGTGGACGGAGACCTCGCAACCCTGATGGCCGGACTCGCATGCGGCGAGCCTAACCTGACCAGCTGGGAAATGCTTCGCGATTATCCTCTGGCTTACGCTTCCTGCTCTGACGATATTGCCGCCAAAGGCATGCGTATTCTGGGAGCACCCATGAAAGGAGACCAGCAGGTTGTATCCGGTGAATCCGGAGCAGCAACCACCGGCTTCCTGCACTGGGTGATGCAGGAAGAAGAAGGACGCGATGCAAGGGAAAAACTTGGACTTAACGCCAGTTCGAAAGTTCTGTGCATCAGCACAGAAGGGGACACCTCCCCCCAGACCTATCGTGATGTGGTCTGGTTCGGACGGGAAAAATTATAGTTCAGAACAACTTTTAAGGAGTATATGATGGAAATTCTCGATTTTGGTTTTACTACTTCCGAATTTGAAGCAAGAACAGCACGCATGCAGAAACTCATGCGTGAGAAAGAACTCGATGCTGTTTTCCTGACCACCGAGCCGAACATCCGCTACTACACCGGTTACTACACCCAGTTCTGGGAAAGCCCGACCCGTCCCTGGTTCCTGGTCATCCCCCTTGAAGGTAAACCTATTGCCGTAATTCCCGGCATCGGTGCCAGCGGCATGCGGGCCACATGGATTGAAGACATCCGCACCTGGTCATCCCCCAACCCCGAAGATGATGGAATTACCCTTGTATCCGATGTCCTCAATTCCCTGCCCAGCCGATTCGGCCGCATTGGTGCGACCCTCGGTTTGCAGTCCTACCTGCGCATGCCCACCGCCGATTACCTGACCATCACCGAAAAGGTCAGCAAGGAATTCGTCGATATTGCTGAAGATATGCACTACCTGCGCAGCATCAAATCCCCTGCTGAAGTTGAAAAAATACGCCGCGCCTGCGCCATCACCAACCACGGCTTTGACATGATCCCCTCTCACGCCAAAGTAGGCCAGACCGAACGCGAAATCTGCACCCAGATGCGCATCAACATGCTTCAGGAAGGTGCCGAGTTCGTAAAATACCTCATCTCCGGTTCCGGTCCCGACGGTTACGATTCCATCATCATGGGTCCCACTTCCCGCGTCATTGAAGAAGGCGATGTGCTGATCATCGATGTAGGAGCAGTGTACGACGGTTACTTCTCCGACTTCGACCGCAACTTCGCATTCGGCCATTGCAGCGATGAGACCAAACGCGCATACGACTGCGTTTACGCAGCAACCGACGCAGGTTTTGCCGCTGCCCGCCCCGGTGCAACCACCACCGACGTTTACAACGCCATGTGGTCCATCATGGAAGCAGGCGGAGCACTCGGCAACGAAGTAGGCCGCCTCGGTCACGGTCTGGGAACCCAGCTCACCGAATGGCCTTCCAACACCGCCACCGACAACACTGTCCTCGAACCGGGCATGGTTATCACACTTGAACCCGGCATGACCTATGCCAAGGGTAAGGATATGGTTCACGAAGAAAACATCGTGATCACCGAAGACGGCGCCCAGTGGCTGACCCGCCGCGCCAGCGAACACATTATCGTCATTGATTAGTCAGGAATAAGAGGGAGATTATTATGTCAAACGGTAACACAGCTGTCGCAGCAAAACCCATGACCGGGACTGAGACCGCAGAACAGGGGACCACACTTAAACAGGGTAAGATGCTCTTCACCAGCACTATGACCTTCATCGTCATGGTTGTCCTTGCAGGACTGCTTTTCCCCGATAAATTGTACGATGTAGGTATCGGAACAATGAACTACCTGACCGAGACTTTCGGTTGGATCTACATGGCAGGCTCTTTCCTCTATGTAATGGTCATGTTCTTCTTCGCCTTCAGTAAATACGGCAACATCCGCTTTGGTGACGATGACTCAAAACCTGAGTTCAGCACCTTCTCTTGGATGGGAATGCTCTTCTCCGCCGGTATGGGTACTGTAATGCTCTACTGGGGGGTTGCAGAACCTGTCTACCACTACATCAATCCGCTGGTGACCACCGGTATCGATCCGATGACCCCGGCCGCAGCCGAATTCGCCATGAAGCAGAGCTTCATCCATCAGGGCATTCAGGCATGGTCCGCCTTCTCCGTAGTCGGCCTGATCCTCGGCTACCTGATGTATCGTAAAAAAGAGAGCGGCCTGATCTCCAACATCCTGCTCCCCTGGGGTCGCGACAAAGCCAACGGCAACCTTGGTAAAATCGTCAACCTGATCTGTGTATTCGGCGCCATCGCAGGTATCTCCACCTCTCTGGGCCAGACCGGACTTTCCCTGAGCGTAAGTTTCTCTTACCTGCTGGGAACCCCGGACTCCACCATGACCAAGCTTCTCGTAGTCGGTACCATCACCGGTATCACCGTACTCTGTACCACCACCGGTCTTGAAAAAGGTATCAAAGTCCTTTCCGACTACAACGCATACCTGCTCATGGGTCTGATCCTGCTGGTAGGTCTTGTCGGACCGACCACCACCATGCTCAACGTATACTTTGATTCCCTCGGTAACTACATGAACGACTTCTTCCGCGACGGCCTCATGCTGCCTACTTTCGCAGCCAAAGAAGAAACTTCATGGATCACTGGCTGGCCGATCTACTACTACGCATGGGCCATTGCCTGGGCACCCTTTGTAGGTCCCTTCATCGCCCGCGTATCCAAAGGCCGCACCGTACGTGAATTCATCCTCGGTTCCATGATCCTGCCCTGCCTCGGAATTTTCCTCTGGGTAGCATTCTTCGGTACCATCGGTATTCAGGCTCCTGTTGAAGCACTCAAGGCGGCAGCAGCCTCCTCCAAGGCGGCAACTTTCATCGTCCTTGAAGGTTTCCCCTTGGGAACTCTTATCTCATGGGGTGTTGTACTGGCTCTGTTCACCTGCTTTATCACTTCCCTGAACAGCTCCACCTTCACCTTAAGCTCCATGAGTCAGGACGGCGCAGCCAACCCCAGCAACAAAATGAAAACCATCTGGACCATCGCTCAGGCAGCCATGGCACTGACCCTCATGCTCGGTAGTAAGACAGGTATTGAACTCCTCCAGAGTATCAGCCTGATCTTCGCCCTGCCGCTCATGTTCGTGCTCTTCCTGTGCATGATCAGCACCATCAAGATGTTCCGCGAGGAATTCGCAGACTAGCAACGTAGGACCTCCACTCCTAGGACATTACCTACTGAGACCCGTTGGCGCGGACAGCACCACTTCCCCCGCGCCAACGGGCAAAATTTCAAAGCAAGAAGAAAGACATATGTTTGATAAAATTGTTGCACGCACCGGACATTACGAACAGGAAATTTACGATTTTGCCAGCGAACTGATTCGCATTGAAAGCCTCTCCGGTCAGGAAGGCGGGGTGGCAAAAGCTGTCCGCGAAAAAATGGAACAGCTCGGATTCGACAAGGTTGAAACAGACGAGATGGGCAATGTCTGCGGCTCCATGGGCAACGGCCCGGCCCTTATCTGTGTTGACGGACACATGGATGTTGTCGGCACCGGTGAGGAAAAGTTATGGTCCCGTCCCTCCCTTTCCGGCGAGCAGGACGATGAGAAGATATACGGGCGCGGCGCAACAGACATGAAATCCGCCATTGCCTCCATGGTTTATGCGGGCAGAGTCATCAAGGACCTCGCTCTCACCGACGGCCTGACCTACATGGTCTGCGCCAGTGTGCAGGAAGAACCCTGCGAAGGTCTAGCCTGGGAATACATGATCGAAGATCTCGGCCTGCGTCCCGACTTTGTCATCCTTGCCGAGCCCAGTGATGACAAAGTTTCACTGGCCCAGAAAGGCCGCATGGAACTGAAAGTTTCCGTTTCCGGCAAAACCGCCCACGCTTCCACCCCGCACATGGGCGACAATGCCATCTACAAAATGGCCCGCATCATTGTTGATCTGGAATCATTGAATTCAAACATGGAAATCGAAGACAGTGAACTTGGCAAGGGTTGCCTTGTTGTTTCCGAAGTGAACTCCCATGCCCCGTCCAGATGTTCCGTCGCTGATTATTGTGAAATATCCATCGACAGACGGCTCACTTGGGGAGAATCAGCCGAGTACGCCATCGACCAGATCAAAAAACTGCCCAGTGTGGCTGAGTCCGGGGCCGAAGTTGAAGCTTACCTCTTTGAAGAACCTTCCTACACCGGGAAAACCTGCTCCAAAGAATGCATCTTCCCGGCATGGAAGCTCAAAAAAGAACATGCTGTGACTGATGCTACCAAGGAAGCCTTCAAGGGACTTTTTAACAAGGAAGCCACCCTGACCACATGGCCCTTTTCAACCAACGGCGTAGCCATCATGGGCAAAAACGATATCCCGGTTATCGGCTACGGACCGGGCACCCTTGATGCCTGCCATGTTCCCAACGAATATGTAAGTAAAAAACAGGTTCTTGATGCGGCTATGATGTACGCGGCAATTCCTGTAATATATACCGACAAGAAATAATCCTAAGGAGATTAATACAATGAAAACACAGATCAAAACCACCAATGCTCCCGGAGCAGTAGGCCCTTATTCTCAGGCAATCAAAGCCGGCAACACCCTTTATGTTTCCGGTCAGCTGCCCATCAACCCCGAAACCGGCAAAATGTGCGAAGGTTCCATTGAAGAGTGCACTCGTCAGGCTCTTGAGAACCTCAAAGCAATCGTAACCGAAGCAGGCGGAACTCTGGATAACGTTGTAAAAACCACCGTATTCATGGCTGACCTCGCTGACTTCGTACCCGCAAACGGCGTATACGCTGAATACTTTGCCGAACCTTTCCCCGCACGCAGCGCATTTCAGGTTGCCGCTCTGCCCCTTGGCGGTCGCATTGAAATCGAAGCAATAGTTGTTCTGGATTAATTAAATTCCGGAAGGCGTAATAAAGCCCCGAAGTGCAACGGTTGCATTTCGGGGCTTTTTTTTAAACGAGCGCAGCTTACTTCATAACTGCTGATCTTGCTTTTGCGTATTCCAGTAAAAGGACCTATGCGCCTGCCAAAACGTGTTCCTTGGTGACGAAGCAGGTAAAAGTCCCGCTAAAAACAACGTCCCCGTTACAGGACACATCCACCTTGATGATATGTTTGCGACCATCATTCTCCTGCTCATGGGCTTTGGCGATTAGGACATCACCAACCTGCGAGGGCTTCAAAAAACGGCTCTCTGCGCCAGCCAGAACAACATTAGGATGATTGACGGACAGCATTGCCGCATAATCGGCCATACCGAAAATAAACCCGCCATGGACCAGCCCGCTGCCATCGGCTGCCATATTCCCGGTACAGGTAAGGCGGACCTCGCTGCTTCCTTCAGCAACAGAAACAGGCTCACCGCAAAGGGATTGATCTATATTTTCGTGTGTATTGATATTCATAACTTTCCCCATTCAGTTATCCTTTCGACAATGTGAAAAAGCCGGGAGTTAATGCAAAATCCCAATATAAGCAAATTTCGGCCATTCACCAGCGAAGTTCCTCCTGAACACAGAAGCCCCATCATCAATCAAGAAAATTAATCACTGCCCCGATTTTGAAACCACAATATCAAGACCCTGCGGGGTGCGGATCAATTGCGGTGACGGCCCTTTTTCAGCTGCCGGATCTCGGAAATTAAAGACCAGCCGCAGACGATCTGTATGCCTGCCCAGCACGACCTGTCCCACGAACCCTGAGATGAAATCAGTTTTCCTCGGCACGGAATAACGCCACTTGCCACGCAAATCCACCACCAGCTTGGAAGGCTTATCCAGCCAGAAATACGTTACCCTGCCCACCTTGCTGGATGTCTGCAAACGAGCCAGAAACTCATTTTCGGTATGGGTAAATTCAAGGCTGTCCAGCATGCCTATGCCTCCAGCCGCTTCTTTAGATACGGGAACAGTGCGATTAGCGGCAAGATCCTGCTGGATTTCCCTTTTGATAGGGTCAGAGGCATTGGAATCGGCTGTTTTATTGCCTTCAAACAACTGTTCTGTTTCGCGCTCCACCTTGCGCACTTCATGCACAACTTCCCGGCGAACAGAGGTCACTTCTTCCTTGGCGGCCTGCACAAATGTCTGCGAACCGTTCACAACTGCGGGAGTTCCATTACCCGCCATACGGGTATAAATGCTGAAATCCCGAATGAACGTATCAAAATCCCCCCATACGGAAAGGACAAAAAGACCGGACACCGCTCCAAGCCAGATCAGGAAGAGCAGGATGTAGAATCTTCTGTAAAAAACAGTCAGCACATCCGCCTCCTTAATGCTGCCAGCAGTCGGTTATAAAATTAGGCAGGTTCAAGGGCTTGATATTCAGCACTTCAATGACCGGAGCGGCCCCGCTGAAATTGTAGCCGACCTTAACGCTGCTTACGCCAAGCCCCTCAAGACCTTTACCCTGTTCTGGAAAATCCTTGGAAGTAAAACTAACTTCGCCGTTGCGGAACTCGGACAGGAATTTGGCAAACCCCAACTTGCCTTCGTACGTTTTGACCAGATCAAGCCCCGGAAAGCGGATGGTCAGGGTTGTTGTACCGCACTGGTCCGGTTTCCATTTAAAAACCATTTTTTCGGAATAGTTGTAGTTTACAAGTTCCTGTTTTCCGGTGCCGCACTCAAGGGAAAGGACAGTGGCATACGGCTCTTCCGTGGCATTGCTGTTTACGGAAGTGGGAATTGTGGAAAGACTGACCTTGTATTCCGGCTGAATTTCCTGCGCTCCCTGTTCCCCGTCATTAAGAAAAACAAAGAACTCTTCCCGGAACGGAAAAGGAATACCCAGCCATTTACGGCTCTGCCAGCCTTTTACACCACGACTCAGAAAAGGCGCGGCACTGCCGGACGTGAACTTACCCACAATACCGCTCTTGCCGAACAGGGTAGCCCGCAATTTTTCCGGGGGAACATGGGAAGTTTCAGCCATCACCTTCCCTTCCCAAAGCTTCTGTAATTCACAGGAAGCTTCCATGGTGATCACATAAACCATGAACTCAAGGGGTCCGGCCACAAGATTCCAAAAGACATGCGTGCCCTTGCCCCCCCCGCGCATACGGGTCCGCAGAGCAGCCATGGCTCTTGTGGCTCCATCCACGGGATTTTTCTTGACCGCACCTTCACCGGACTTACTTTCAGTTCCGCCCCCCCCGGAAGTGTGACCGGTAGCCGGATAGAGAGCAGCCGCGCTCTTGAAAGCTGTTTCCTGACTGGTGGTAAAACCGGCCATATCGTTCAGCACCTGCATGTACTCATTGAGCTGTTTGGCTCCTTCGATACGTTCCTCTATATCCTCAGCCATTTTGCCGCCCAGATCGGCCATTATTTTACGCAGGGATTCCTCGGCCTTCTGGGAAGATTCCTCTACCCCTTTGGCTTTGATGGCCTTGTACTGGGTCAGGACAATATTAAAACCAAAAAGATCATCAACCCATTGCGGAGGTGTTTCTAATCCTTTGATGGATGAGAATTCCTCCTTCATCCTGACAATCAGCTTAAAATAAGGGTTGTCAGGATTGGCCATGGAATGAGCCATGTTGCTGTAGTCGTCCTTGGTCAGCAGCTGCCTCTCACCTTCGGTAAAATGCTCGGAAAATGTGTACCATGTCCTGTAAAATTGTCCGGCATACCAGCTCCAGAAATCCTTTTCACGCTGTGCGAAGCTGGAATTATCCGGCATGGCCCGGCGCAATTCAGCAAGAAAATCCTCAAGCATCTTACGCCCGATGGTTGTGTAAGCGGGGGAAACATTAACCTCATTTTCAAAATGCAGACGCGGCCCGCCCCAGAAATCACGCAGGGTAACCGACTGAACCTCGGGGTTGGCATCGACCCAATCCACCAGCCACTTAAAATCCGAACCTTTGAGGCTGAAGACCTTACCCAGCCGGGCCTGCAAAAGCAGCCGCTGTTCATTTAAGGCTTCAGCATTATCATCCCAATCCAGATAAGAGCTATAGGTCCGGGCGTAGTATTTCATCAGATCCGGGTCAAAACCCTTTACAGCCACAGACAAAGCCTGCCCCGAAGGAAGTTCGTAAGGGGCAAGGGGTTTTGACCCCCCGCCTTCCAGACGGTTATCAAGCAGGTCGATACGCCAGCCGAGCAACTTCACAAAATCACTGATTACCTGCTCCGAGGAGCCTGCATGCAATCCCTCTATCGTTTGGGTTAATTTCTCATCCACGGGCTTAAGCAGCACGGATTCAAATTTTTCCACATAAAGCTGTTGGGCTTTTTTCTCAGCCTCAAGGCTCACATCAAGGCCCATGCGCGGAACCCACCAATTAGTGTTAAGCTTTTGAAGATGTAGAATCTTTTGGCGAAAACCTTCCATTTCCACAATGCGTTCATCAATCTTTTCAGAGAATTCAGGCGGTTTGGGAAACGCGGTAAACAGGTCATCCAGAGCGCGACGGTTGCCTAAGAAAGACATGCTGAACAAACCGCAGACAAAGAAAAGCAACAACAACCAGACAAACATACCCAGATTGCGGGTCAACAGCTTCCATTTCAAAAATTCAATAATGGGAGTGAACAGATTGCGGTCACGGGTCAGCACCTTTGAAAAAAAATCGTGCAGAAACAAACCCTGCCGCGTGCCCGGCAGTTTTGTCTGCACATTCTGCAAGGAGGGAAGACTATCCAGAAAAGCGGAACTCTGTTCCCCGCTCTGCTCACCGCTGGAAAAATAAATACCCCGGAACAAGGGTTGTTCCTGATAAGGATTTTCTTCAAAAACCCCATCTGCAAAAGCCCGGATACGCGGACGCAAACGGTCCAGTTCATCGGCAAAAAGCAGAAATGCGGGATCAAAACGATTCTCGCGGTCCAGCAGGGTCACCCGCAAATCACGAAGCCGTTCAATTACCCCGGAAACTGCGCTGTCCACGAATTCTTCAGGATTAGAAACCACTGACTCATTGACCATACCCATGGCCTGTGACCTAGCCTCGGCAGGCAGGACCTCGGCCAGCCCTTTGAGTCCGAAAACCAGATCCATCTTGGTCAGCAGCACGTAGACAGGAAAACGCACCCCCAGCACACGCATGAGTTCATTGATTCGCTTACGCAAACTGCGCCCGTACTCTTGCAGACCGTCCTCATCACCGGATTGCAGACGATCGGCAGGGAGAGTGATAATCAAGCCATTGAGCGGCTCACGCTTGCGGTACTTAACCAGCAGGGTCAGAAATTTTTCCCACTCTTCCTTGTCCCGCGATTCATCAAGAGGGATGGCGTAACGGCCTGCGGTATCGAGGATGACTGCTTCCTCAAAGAACCACCAATCACAATTGCGGGTGGCTGAAACGCCGGGAGTGGGGCCCACATCGGAAAGGATAGAAGTCAATCTGCTGCTGGCTACGGCAGTACTCTTGCCTGAATCAGATTCCCCGAAAACCATATACCACGGCAGGGCGTAAAGGGGATTACCGTGCCTGCGAAGCTCCGAATTCTGAAGCAGGTGAACCGCTTCCATCCAGCGGGTCTGCAATTCCTGTAATCTGGAACGCTCATGCAACGGAGCAGCGGCAATGGCGGAATCATCCTGATCCACAATGCGTTTGACAAATTTTTTCTCCCGCCTGCGCAGCATCCATTTACGGATAAAAAGAACAGCGGCAATCAACCCGATCAATCCACCAAAAAGACAGGCCCCGGCCCACCAAGGCCAGCCCATATAATTTACAAGGGCGTAGGACCCCACTGCCGCCAGCACAAAAAGCAGCACCAGCAGGACAATCTTGAGCAGATTGAGTAGAAATTTCTTCATGCTTTCGCCTTGTCACTCCTTAAAGAATCACCCGAACCAAAGTTTCAGGCTGTGCTCAAGCAGAACCTTGTACGCCAGATACATCCCCCCCGTGACCAACACAGGCAGGAGAAAGAAAACCAGAGAAACCGGATCGAAAACCCGCCCGTAACAACACTTGCGCGGCGCGGACTCCCCTGTTCCGTAAGATTGCGGAAAAGCTGGTCCGCCGTCTGCCGTATCGCTTCCGGGTATACGGGCTACGCATTCCCGACGCAGTTCTTCAAGCCGGCTTTCCCCGGACTCACTGAAATACTTCCCGGTATAACCGAGCGAGAGACAAAGGGCATAGACTTCCAGAACTTCGACGAGTCCATTTCCGTTAGCATTTGCAGGGTCTTCACCTTCTTTTTCCATATCCGCAAAAAGACTTTGATCCACCGGACCGTTATTACGGTTAAACAACTTATCCAGACGCTCAAAAAACTCTTCGCCCGCATTGGCTGTTCCATAAAATTCCCGCTGCAAAGGATGCTTAAGCCATTCACGCACTCCTTCCCACTTTGAAACAAGCACAGCCTCGTCCGCCCATGCAAAAACCGCAAACCGGGCATCATCGTAAAGCCCTGCGGGAATATCCAGCAGATCACTACGGTCATCCATGCGGCTGATCAGGCCCCTAACATCATCACGCACCTGCCCGTACTCCACCCCGACCATTTCCGGTGATCCGGTCAGGAGCCTGATGTAGGTAAAGAGTTCGAGGAAGCAATCGGAGAGGTGCATATTTTTATCCCCTCATAGCGGCAATGTAGACCGCAAGGTCACTGGGTGCGCTGTCCCAATAAAGGGAAAGACTTCCTGAACGGACGACATCCTCCCAATGCGGGGAGTCCGTATCAATACGGAAGCACAAGGCCCCTTTAGACCTCGGCAGACCGGGTGGCAGATTTTCCATATGGATCATACCGATCCCCTGCACCGCACGGGCCAGCAGGGTACTCATGCCGTGGGTGGCGGAAAGCTTGGCAATTTTCAGCAGCTCCGGCAAAGCCTGTTCCGGATTTTCGGTCTTGACCAACAACCAGAAGGTATTTCCGGCTGCAAAGGCCCGTTCCGGCATCTCCACAGTAAAATATGGATCGCTGAAAACAAACTGGCTCATGAATTCCGGTCCGGCGGTCAGGCTGTCCAGAATGTTAGTCACGATTTCGCGGGCTTTTTCAAAGCAGGGACCGATGTTTTCATGATCGTAATCAGGCAGGATCTTCTGCCCGTCCGGCCCTTCGCCAAGGGCGGACATCTCCCGCGAAAACGAGGATAATTCCCCTATCATCTGGCGCAGCAGCCCGAAAGCATGCCATGGATGGATATGCGGGGCCGTGGCAAAATGATCCAATTGCGGGGCGTAACGATTCAGGCTGCGCAAAACCAGCAAAAATACCGTGGAAGTGAAATCAAGATCACCGGACCCGAGTCCGGCAGGATTTTTATACTGCTCCAGCCTGCGGCAGCGCGAAGCCACCTGATCGCTGATATCGCTGAACACATGGCAGAGCCAGCGGGAAGCACTCAGGGTAATACAAGGCGGCACAAAGCTCTCATCAAGACGCACTTCCTGCACATCACGCTCCAGCCGGGCCAGCGGGATTATGTTGTAGGCCCCCAGATCGTCCAACTCGTCTTCCCAGAACAGCCGCAGTACGTAACGCATGGGTTTGAGCTGAGCCGCTGGACCGCTGCCCAGCAAATCCGGCTGCTCCACCGGGTCCGGGGAAACAGCATACATGGTATTCACCGAAGCGGCAGTATCTTCAACCTGCGAAACATTGCCCCCTTCCGGGTTCCATTTACGAAGCCCCAGATAGACCATGAACGGCTTTCCGCCTTCTTCCCAGGCCTTATCAAAGGAACGTGGCTCAATATGGGCGTTACCCGGAAAGGTTACCAGATGTCCGTCATCAAAAAGAACTTCAATCTCAGTTACTTCTATCTGCCTGCGCTCAAGTGCCCCTTTACGGATTTTAAGACCGGCAACACCCCAAAAATAAGGCATTCCGTACTGACGCAAGGCCCGGAAACGATGCAACTGATGCAGGTCCGAAAGCTGGAAATGCTGCGGCTGCAAAAATAATCCCTGATGCCAGAAAAGCGGCTTATCAGCATGCATTTCCTACTCCCCCACCTTTTGCATTTCATTGGGGCCGAGAATGATCATGCCATCCAGTTTGGCCGGGGCGTACCACGTATCCCCCCACCAGAGCATGCCGGTTTCACTCACATCCATAGGGATCTGCCAGGTACGCGAAGCCTTGCCCTGCAAATCATAATATCCGGCCACCACACCTACGAACTTTGTGCCCTCGGCCCGGTCCATAACTATTGTGGAATTCTTTCCAGGCTGCACAAACTCACGCTTAACCTGCGTGACACTGGGATCAAAAGAAGTACAATTGAACAGCTTTTCCATTCCGGTGGAAGTCCCGGTCAATTCATTGAATTTACTCAGATTTGAAAGCTGATAAAAACAGAGCAGCAGCGAATGCGGTGCCCCGTCATATTCATTTAAATTCTTATCCACACCAAGCTTAAAGGAAACTGCATTAATCTGGTAAGTCCACTTCATCTGTTCCGGACTTGCTGCGGGTGTGGTCACGGTTGTGGGGTTTACCGGTTTTTTCTTTCCGCCACAGCTGCAAACAACCACAAGCAGTAATAACAGGAGTATCAGTAATCTGCCGCGCACAATCCGCCCTCCGATTGCATAGTTGGAACCACTAAAAGAGAATTCAGTACTTAATATCAATTTACACGGAAAAGAACTTTATGTCGACGGCTGATACAATTTAACTGCAAAACTGCAACTCTTTATTTCCCCGAAGAGCAAGATGCGCTAATATGGTTGCAATTCCTGTCTGCAATACAACCACAGTGAGGTTTTCATGCATATTGAACTGCCGGCTTTCAAAATACTGGCACTGGCTCCGTTCTCCCCTACACTGGAAACGGACAATCCCCCGCGCATGAAGGCTGGCCCGTCTTCCCTTGACCAAGCACTCACAGAACTCCAGCCAACTCTGGATATCCCGCTGGACCGGAGCCAATTCCCCGTGGCAAATATTAGCATCTGCATCAGCAGGCTGGCTGATTTCAGACCCAAGAACATCAGCAAGACCTCGGTTTTCAAGGTTATTATTAACCAGATGGCTAAAGAATCCCCCCCGTCAGAACAATCAACCGCATCCAACCAAAGATATTCCGCACTGCTGGACGATATCCTTTCCATGGTTGACAGCGAACAATCAGAACAACAATCTCCAAGCACAATAAGCCAGCACGAAAGACCCAAAAACGAACTCCTGAAAGCAATCTTCGCCGATCCCGCCTTCAGAAAAATGGAAGCCGCATGGCGCGGGCTGGAATTGCTGGGACGGCAGGTCCCCTCCGGCAGCAAGACCAGTGTGGAATTCATGCTTGTCCCTGTCACTGAGAACAACCTGCTTCCGGTTTTGAATAAACTTGAGGAAGAGCTTGGCGCATCACCGCCGGATCTGGTTCTGCTGGATCACGGTTTAAGCAATACCCCCCGGTCCATGGAAATTCTGGAAAGGATTATGAATTTCGCAGAATCCATGCTGGCCCCGGCAATAATTGCGTTCGGACCGCAATTCCTTGAGCTGCAAAACTGGGCTGAAACAGACAAGCTGCCCTTCATCCCCACCCTGCTGGAAGGAGCGGAGTATGGACGCTGGAAAACCCTGCGCCAACAACCTGCCGCAGGATGGATCATGGGCTGTGCCGGGTCGATCATGGGCAGGACCATGCATGGGACGGAAGCCGGTTTTGATAACACCTCCCTTTCCGAACGGGGTCCGCTCTGGGTCAGTTCCGTCTGGGCCGCAGCAGCACTTTGCGCGCGCAGTTTATCTGAATATGGCAGAGGTACGCTTTTCTCCAACCATTCCAGTGTCCGACTGGAAGGACTGCCGCTTGCGGAAGGACCAAAACCATCCCCGATAAATCCCCCCATCGGCACAGAACGGATCAAGGATTTCCGGCAGGCTGGAATAAACACCTTAGCCTTCAATGGCGATCAGGCTTTCCTGCTCGGTGCGGTTTCCATGGACGGCGGACCAATTAATGTACGGCTCTACCTGTCTCGGCTGATTCATTTCCTGATCCTATTGTCTACTGAAAAACGCAAAGAATTCAGCGACATTGAAATGCAATTAACAGAAGCAGTGTCACTCTTTCTACAAAAGCAGGGCTACCCGGAACCCCATGATTTGAGCATAAAAAAAGGAGAACCGTCCGGCGAGACGGTTCCCCTTGAAATTTCACTCAGCCCCGGACCGGAAATTCTGCCCGGAAATGCACCCATTAGTTTTGGGTTTAATTGGTAAAACAGATTTGATGCGCTACGCGCTTTTTATTAAAACGAGCATGCCTCCGGCGGCTTAAACCCTTTGAAAAGGGTTTAAGAATCCCAAACTTTTTTAATAAGGCTTCGCCACGTTCTATGGTAGTACTTCACTTGCTTCAGGTCATTTAAGTTGAAGTGAATAAAATTCCGCGTCATCGCCGTCCGGGAATTCTCCGAAGAGCAGTGCTTCCGGTGTTCCGCTGACTTTTACGAAATATGATTCATTTTCGCTCAACTCGTTTTTCACGGCCCAGCCGATAAATTCCTTGCCGCCCAGTTCCATCTTCAAACCCTTCATGGGATAATTGAGCACGCATTTTTCCGGCAATTGTCCGGCAGGGCCCACGCCGTGTGCCCCTATTCCAGCATCAGAGTCGTCGCCATCACAAACTCCCAGCAATGCGCCTTTCCATTCGTGGCCCGGAGCAGGCCCTACTTCCAGCCACAGCCCCAGACTTGGCAGGGAGTAAAGATCAAAACGGTATTCTGCTGCGACTTTCTTAATCGGCATATTGGCCTTGGCTGCCAGCTTGGCACCCAGTTTTGCCTCATCCACAACTTCCGCGCCGCGCAGCATGGTCGGCAGGGTTGCGGGATCAAGTTCGCCGTCATCGCAGATGCACAGGATCGGAAAACCGTGCCCGCGCCTAGCCTGCACAGCCGCAGCCAGCAACCCCAGACCAAAACGGGTTTCCGGGTTTTCAAAGCTGGCCTTGCCGCCCTTGATCAGCCAGACACCCACTTCCGGTTTTTCCATTTCGCCGATAGGTCCGGCCCATTCCATTTTCTCAAGATTATCGGACCAGAAATGACCGTTCACGCCAAGGCCGTAACGGGTAACAGTCTGGAACAGACCCTTACCCTTGGCTTCGTCTTTTTCGAGTATTGATATGAAAATTGATTTTGCCATGCTCCCCCCTAACCTAAAGTCAGCACAGTAACTTGACTTGGAACAGCGCATATTCCGGGCGCGTTGGGTAATACCGCAAGGCAATTCTGCCCGGTCACGCTGGTCAGCCGTTGCACGGGTATGCCATCGGCAAGAATGGTGATGCAGCCGACAATGTACTCGGTCTGCCCCGACTCCAGATGTGAGACCACTCCCATTTCAACGCCGGGTTCATCACCTTCACTGACCAAGCCCAGCGAAAGTTGATTCAAGGTTGGCATGCAATCACAAAGCACATTATAAGCTGCCGGAGCCGAAGTCGCAGACTCGGCAATGTTCGGATAAGGAATCGGTACCGGAACCGGACCTGCCGGGGTCAGGCAGACATCCGGGAAACCCATGTCCATCCCAGCTCCCATGGTAAGCGCAAACATATATCACTCCTTGGTCAGAGATAAAATCCCAATTGCACAAGACTAGCCCATGTGAATTAACTCACCGTCAACTTTCACATGTTCCTCGGAAACGATCATGGTATTCTTGCTCTGCATAGTCAGGGTCTCATCCACCAACTGCCTGCGGGACTCAGCCTGACAATCTTCATGTTCCTTGGTGAACCGGAAATAGTTAACCACCCTGCGGGTAAATTCACGGCTGACATCATCCACATTCCCGGCCACACGCTTAACCCGCTCCACGTTACTGTTGAACAAACGTGAAGTAAGGGAAACCTTACCCGCTGAAATTTCAACTTCATTGGAATGCAAGGCAGCCTTATCGCTGATGCAGTTCAATTCATCGTCAGCAGCAATGGTCAGACTTCCGTTCGTACTCCTTAAAGTAAGATCACCTTCAACTTCCAGAGAAGTCGCTGTCTCCGCAGCTCTGCTGAGTACGGACAGAATCCAAACCCCGCCCTGTGCGTCCACAGAAAGAAGCACGGAATCACCAGCTTCCGGGCTGACCAGACAACTGACCGCCTTCTGCGCTTCAAGTTCTCCAAGGGAAGTTTCAACCACAACACCGGCGTCAGCCAAAATCACCCGCCCATACTCAAGCTGAGGACTGACTGCTTCATGCTTTTTCGCCAAATTATTCATATCTTCTCCTTTATCCTCCGTGCACCCAGTTTTCGGCTTCTTCCATATCTTTATCCGTGCCTTGCAGCATAATCAGGGACGCACCATCCCAGTGCGTGCCTTTCTCAATTATACGATGCAGCTTGGCCCGATACATGGAAGCCCTGCTGAAATCCGCATGGGTCAGGTCCGCATGCGAAAAATCCGAATGCTGCAAACTGGTTCCGACAAATTTAGTGGCCTGACAAATCGCCTTGGCAAAAATGGCATGCACCATGGTTGCCCCGGTAAAATCGGCAATGGTGGCATCAGCCCCGCCGAAATAAGACTTGGTCAGATCCGCACGGCTGAAATCCGCTTCACGCAAAACAGCTCCGCTAAACATGCAACTCCGCAATGTTGCCCCGGAAAGATCGGCCCCGGTGAGGTCCGCGCCCATAAAATTGGACATGGTCATGTCGGCCCCGGAGAGGTTGGCCCCGCGCAGGTTGGCACTATCCAACAGCACCTGCGAAAAAAGCTGTCCGGAAATATCCTGATTCTCCAAATCCGCCTCGCGCATCATTATCTTGAAATAGGTTCCGCCCTTGAATTTCGTGCCCTTAAAGGAAGAGCCGTTGAAAACTACCCGGTCCAGATTCGCTCCAAAGAAGTCAGCCCCGTCCAGATCGGAATGAGAAAGCACAGTTTTGACGATCTTCATGGAACGCATATTCGCGCCTTTAAAATTTGAATGCTGGGCCATGGACCATGTTAATTCCGCACCGGAAAAATCAGCCCCGCTGAAATCGGCCTTCTGGAGCATAGCCATGTGGATTTTTGTTTCCTTAAAAGAAGCCCCGGCAAAGTTCATACCTTGGAAATTAAGCTTGGTCAGGTCGCTTCCATCAAAACGGGCCTCGTTGAATTCACAATTCTTGAATCCGGTTTTGAGGATATTGGCACCTGAAAGGTCCGCACCATGCAACTTCACATTGTGGAAACGCCCCCCGGTAAGGTCCGCGCCGGAAAGGTCGGCCCCGGAAAGATCCACATTGCGCAGAGTCTGGTTATCGGCAATTGCCGCAAGTATCTGTTCGCGATTCAATATGCTCATGAGTCGTCATCCAGCAGTTCGAGTTTACCATGCAGCTGGCTGCGCTTTAAATTGGCAGCCTCAAAACGGGTATCACCAAGCACGGATTTGTAGAAATCCACTGCAAAAAGGTTAGAGCCGCGCAGGTCGGTATCCACCAGCCGGGCTTTGCGCATACCGCCCATGTGGATATTGGCTGCCCGCATGGATGCGGCTTCAAGGTTACTTTTGGTGAAACGCGCACCCTTGGCGGAAACCCCGTTCAGATTGGCCCGGACCAGCTGCGAATTATCGATCAGCCCGTTCTCAAAATCCGCACCCCGGAAATCAGAGCCCGTAAAATCTGATTCACGCAGGGCCGCGCCGCGCAGGGTCGCGTTGCGGAAATCCGAATCCTTGAATTGAGAATTACGTCCGGTGCGCAGTTTATCAAGGTTAGCGTCAGTGAAGTCGGTTTTGTGGGCCTCAACATCATTGAACAACGACTCGTTAACCGAGGCTTCACTAAAATTTGCATGATTGAGTGAAGAAGATTTGAAGATGGATTTTTTGATGGTCGATTGGCTGAAATCGGACCGATCCGCCCTACCGCTGATCATGCACATATTGATGCGCACACCCTTGAGATCAGCTTCGGTAAAATCAGTTTTCTCAAGGATAGCCATGTCGAAATTGGCATCATGCAGCACGGCTTTGGAAAAATCCGCACCCTTGAAAATCGCCTGCGCGGCAATGGTCCCGCTGAGATCGCTCTCTTTAAACAGGGCTTTACTAAATACCCCGCGTCCAAGATCCACCCCTTTGAGGGAAGCTTTGCTGAAATCGGCCCCAACCCCCAAAGCTTGAATCAGCTTTGAGCCATCGAGAATCGTGCCTTTAAAATTAGTTTTTTGGAGCTGGCATTTACTCAAATCGACATTGCTGAGATCAAGACCGGAAAGATCCACCCCGGAAAGCACTGCTCCCACAAGGGATTTACCCTGCTCGTGGTAACGCTGGACTTCCTCACGGGTCAGCACACGCAGGGAGTCGGCACTCAAACCATGTTCCGCCAGTTTGGCAGCGGCATCATCAGGTAATTCTTTTGCTTCAAGTTTTTTAAGTCCTTCAGCAAGTTCGATCTTTTTGGCCTCAAACTTTTTGAGCAGGTCCGCCTTGTGGGCATCAAGCTTTGCACCTGCTTTTTCCGCATTAGCTGCTTCGCTTTCCATTTTTGCGGCAACTTCAGGGCTAAGCAGGTTGCGTTGTTTCAAATCAGCGGCCCGGCTTCTGATCTTGGCGGCAATATCTTTACCCAGCTCTGCGGGGGACTGCTTCGGCTTTGCGCCCCCCAGAACAACCTTTGATGGATCAGTCCCGTACTTGGCATATTTGACGGCCTTCTCACGCATCTTGATAAGCAGGGTCTCCTGCTCTGCCTTGAGCGGCGCGAATTTAGCTTCCATACTCTTTTTGACCTCAGCATGGATGCCCTTTGCCAAACCTTTCACATCCGGGAACGGGGGCATAAAACCTTTCAAAAAATTTTCATCCGGGGGGCTGCCTTTTTCGGGCATGGACATGGAGATTGAATGCTCCGCCCCATATTCTTCAGGTAGATGATCCAACACCCATTGCCGGATATCGCTGCCCTTTTTGCTTGATTCAAAAACAGTACGTCCATGCTCAAGCTCCAGCGGCTGAGCAGTCTTAAGTGCTGACTTCCAATCGGCCCACCCTGCTTTAAGATCTCTGTCATCACTCCACTTTTCAGGGCGGACAATCAAAACAGCGAGAGCTTTTTTCAATTCCTTAGCCGCATCCTTGCCCGGCTTGTCTTTGGGGGATCCAAGGGTCAGGATGGAGCAAAAATCTCCCACTTTCTGTTCCATAAACATGGCTTGCAACTCGTCAGCCACGCAGACGACCGGAGCCGCAGCAGCCGCAACCATGCTCGGAAGATCAATGAGTGTCGCGCTGGGCAGGAAGAGTGCATCTTCATTTGAACCGGGAACAAGCAGTTCTTTGCCTTCTGCAAATCTACCCGGATTACTCTTGATATGATTAAGCACCGGGCCGTCAAACCGGGGCAACACCAGCCCTGCGGGAACGCTAAAGTCATCATCGCCGTCCAGCCCCCAGTCTGCCGGGGTTTCGGTCAGGCCCTCATCATTCACGCCCAGCCACATACGCTTGATGGTTTTACGATCAAGGCCGAGGTCTGTGAGTTTTTTCATACTCTCGCGGTCATTTTCAAGTGCCCTGCGCCAGCGCACAACCAGCGGGAAGCCCCGATCATGCCACGGATTAACCTTTTTATGGAAAGGAAATTCAGCAGAGATCGGCTCATCAGGGTCAAGCCCGTTTTGCTTGAGATATTCCGGCTTAATCCCTTTCAGCTTAGCAGAAGACTCCTTGACCGCAGCTTTGCGGCTTGCCTCAAGCTGTTTCTTGGTAGCGGAGAACTTTGCTCCGGTAGCACTCAATTTCTTTTCAAGATCTGCAATCTTACCTCGAAATTTATCGAATACTCCGAGGTTAATTTCCACCAGATGCCCGTGCTCGGCATGGGCCTTACGGGCCATGGATTCCAGACTGTCCAGGGTTTTGTAATGACCGGCAATCATCTTCTGCGCCCCGGCCACTACCTCTTCCGGGTCCTGCATGGGCATGGCAGGACGGTTGCCAAGGGCTTTCTGGCGTATTTCATCAGCGAATTTAGGAATATTCTTGACTTTTACGAGAGTCTTCTTGGCCTTTTGCATGGCCTCTTCAGCCTTGGACATATCAATGTCCACCCCGCGATCAAGAAGCTTGATCTGCAAGTCCCGGTAATGCTCAAGGGGCTTTGGCTCAGTGGATTGCTCTTCATGGCGGATCATAACCCGCAGCACATCCGCGCCTTCATCGTCCACAACTTCGGTGGTTCCGCGATAGATGAGGAGCCCGCGCATGATCGAAGGAAAAAACCATACTGTTTCCAAACGGGTGGAAACTTCGCGGAACTCCTCATCTTCGCTTATCTGGTGGGATGGCAGTGGCCCCACCGGAAACTTGTGCGGCTTAAAATTCTTATTCACGGTCACAAAACAGCGCATGCGCAAACTGGGCAGCGCGCTTTCAATGAGCGGGAAATCCGGGTGCATATTCTTAATTTCAACAGGCTCACCGCCCTTGAAATAACCGTCCATGAACTGATCTGCACTGGCTGCATTGAAAAATTCGTAATTCATGTCATCAGGGAAAAATGGCCAGCGTTCATTCTTCCATTTTTCATCATAGGTGCCGTTTTTCTGAGCCCGCTGAGGCCACATGAGATCAAGCGGGCCAAAACCTGCCGGGTCAGGTTTCTGGGAAGGCGAACCTATCTGCTGTTGCGGCAGCTCGATATTCGGCAGGGGAACAGCCTCGGAACCATCATGCATGAGAACCTTGCCCATGCCTTTACCCAATGGGTTTTTAGGATAATCCGGCCCACCGAAACCATTAGCCCAGACCAAGGGCATTTCCACAAATGGTTCAGGTTCGCTGAACAAACCTTTTTTCCAGTAACGGTCCCCGAAGATATTGAGCTTTTTTTCCTTGTCCCCTATCCGCACCTGCACCTGCGAGGCCGGACGGGACTGCCCGCGCGGAGCAAAACACGATCCACTGACCAAAAACTCACCACGCGGCTTGGGCACACCCTGATCAATAATAGGTTTAGGTCCGAGCTGCGTGGGTACGGTTTTCCAGAGTTCCTGTTCATCGAGCAGGCTGTCGGGATCATTAAGGTCAAAAAAAGCCATAACCCCGACACTGAGGTAATATTTATCCCGAATGCCCAGCGGGCGAGGAAAAAAGGAATGCTGCTTTTCCTTGAATATCTTCATGACACTCCGATGCTAGAGATTAACGGTTAAATATTACTGATCAGACCGGCAATGTTGTTCATTTCCCCTGAAATGCTGCTGGCTTCAGCCGATACGGTGGACAAAGATCCCACCAGCCCGGTCCTGTTGCCAGCAGTATCTATGACATCACCATTTACATCATTTCGCTCAGCCGCAAGCTTGGTCACCTCACCGCAAACCTTGGAAACACTTCCCGCCACCTCGGTCATCTGCCCGCCGAGATTTTCCACTTCCCCGGCAAGTTTGGAAGCTTCCCCGGCAAGCTGCTGGGTAGCACCCTTAAGGTCGGAATGATCCGCCACAAGATTGCTGTGGTCCGCACGCAGAGAAGTCAGTTCACCATTCATATCCGCGCAAGTGGCGTTAAGATTGGTCATGTCGATTGACATACGTTTATGGTCGGCCATCAGCTCTTCGCGCTCGGTCTCAAGCTTACGGGCAGTACCCAAGACCAGAACATTTTTTGTAAGCGTACACTCAATAAGCCCGGCAAGCTTGAAGGTTGATTCCAATCCGGCAATGACATCTTCCTTTAAGGCCACAAACATCTTTGTGTCGTTACCTACATTGACCAACTCTGACGAGCCGAGCACAAATTTGAACTCGTTCCCCATAAGTGTTTCAGCGGAGGACCCGGCGAAAACCTCCATATGCGCCTTGGTATGCAGTTTCCAGCCGTCCTGAGCTTCTCCGCCTTCATTTTCACGCTCCCAGCCGCTTTCATCTGCCGCAGCGGGCGGATCATTGGGCGTACCCATCCGAATCCAGGTATCGGACTTGGGAGAATGCATCAGTATACGCTGTCCTCCTTCCTTGTCTTCCATATGGATACGGTTCTGCCCTCCGGTGGTAATCTGACACATGGTCTGATTGGAATCCTTGACCAGACTTGGATTCTCAGGGTTGGGGGCCGCAGCCTGAATGAGAGGCCTGTCCGGGTCCCCGTCAATATAAGTGATCAGCACTTCGGTCCCCTTGTGCAAAGGAAAATGCATGCCATGGTTGGAACCACCATAAGGCTGGGCCATGCGCAACCATGTGGTGGCCTTGCCGCCACTGCGCCCGGACTCATCAAAAGGCATAATCACTTTGTAACGACCATCACCGTCAAGCTCGGCATACTGTCCGCTGCCGGAGGCATCGATCTTGGCATTGAGAGTCCCGGAGAACTTCGGCTTCACAGCCTTGCGCTCGGCCCGGAACTGGGTGTTGGCAGGAATACAGGTAAATGAATTGCGGTAGTAGAGCCGATCCTCATCTTCAGCCAGATTGAGACCCAGACCGGAAACAAGATAGGCCTCCTGACTGCCCTCATGAACAACTTCCGTGGTCAGATAACGCTGGTTGAAATCCTGACGGTAATGATCCTTCAGCTCAAAAATGTACCCGGTGCGAATGTAAGGAACTGTGGACACACCATGAAAGACCTTTTCCCGGCAGAGAAATTCCTGCGCCCTGATCTGGGCCAGCGTGTTTCCTTCCCCCGGAGTCTTGAAGTGTTCGCCGTAAAGATAGATTTCCCCCATGCCCTGCTGCGAGACCATGGCCTCTGCCTTCATTTCAAGGCTGGGCTTGCGGTAATTGTAATCTTTGAGCAGCACTTTTTTGGGCAAAGGCTGCTGCTTGAGCATGAAATTCTTGACGATCTCTTCGCGATGGGTGTGGTCAAGATTGCTGGGCGGGGAATAGGTCAAACTGGTCCCTTCTTTCATGGGAGAATGGGAAATGTGGGTGTCGGTGATGACCATCTTTTCACCCTGATCGGTCTGCTCAAAATAGTAATACATGCCGTCCCGTTCCATCCAGCGGGAAACAAAATTGAAATGGGATTCATCGTACTGGCAGATATATTCCCAAGAGGGATAAGAACCTTGCAGCTTGAAATCAAAGCTGAGACCTTCTTTAAGTCCAGCTTTCTTGAGTACGTCGCCGAGGAAGCCCTGCGCATTCTCATTGAGAAAAATCTGGTTGCAATGAGTCAGGGTGGCCCACCAGAGTTTGGGCACCAGCTCAGCCCGGTAGAAACACATCTTCCCCACCTGATGCATTTGCTCAAAGGAGCTGAGCATGCCCTTGAACGGGATATCCCCGTCATCGCGTTTGATGGTGAATTCCGCCGGATTCTGGAGAATTGAACCTATATCAAGATCATTTTTATCCGAAATCAACATAATGCTGAAACGGTAAATGCTCGAAAGCCCCTCAGCCCCCTTAAAGCGGACTACGCTGAAGGTATTCTTATCTGCACCCTTGGACTCAAAAACAAATTTGGGCTTGGAGTTATCTGCCATAAAACTACCCTCTCATGCTCTTTATTCAGCGGAAAATTCCATGCTAAAGGAACCGTCCCCGTCCACACCCAGATGCACTGCCGCAGGCATACCGCCCTCGGCCATATGCAGCAGGATTTCCTTTGACATCTTCGGCAGCACATTGCCGTTCAAAATGTATTCAATGTTGCGGGCCCCGGTTTCCACTTCGGTACAACGGGCCGCAATCTGCTCCACCACATCCTCGTCATAACTCAGCTTCATCTTGTTGTTGGCAAGAAGCATTTTTTCCAACTTGCCCAGCTTGAGTTTAGTGATCAGCTTCATGGCTTCGGGGTTGAGACTGAAGAACGGCACCACATTCATGCGGGCCAGCAGGGCGGGTTTGAAATGCTGGGAAAGAATGGGCCGCACTGCGGAAAGCACCGCATCCATGGGCATCTCGTCCTCACCTTCAGCGGTCATTTCCTGAATAACGTCCGTGCCAAGATTGGAAGTCAGGATGAGAATGGTATTCTTGAAGTTGATATCCTTGCCCTCGCCGTCGGTGAGCACGCCTTTGTCAAAGACCTGATAAAAGGTGTTCATGACATCCAGATGGGCCTTCTCCACCTCATCCAAAAGAACCACGGAATAAGGCTGACGGCGCACGGCCTCAGTAAGCATGCCGCCCTCGCCGTAACCCACATAGCCCGGAGGGGAACCGATCAGCCGGGAAACAGTGTGCTTCTCCTGAAATTCACTCATATTCACAGTGACTACGGAACGCTCATCCCCAAAAAGCAGATCAGCCAGCGAAAGTCCGGTCTCGGTTTTACCCACACCGGAAGGACCGACCAGCAGGAAAACACCAATGGGCTGGTCCGGGTTCTTGATCCCGGCCTTGGAAGCGCGGATGACCTCGGCAATTGCCTCAAGCCCCTGATCCTGTCCTTTGATGCGCACATTGAGTTTTTCATCAAGGTCGGCAACAGTAGCCGCCTCGTCACGGGCCATCTTGCCCACCGGGATTCCGGTCCAATCGGAAACAACGCGGCCCACCAGATCAGGGGTAACCTCAATCTGGACCATGGGATCATCGCCCTGAAGTTCGGCTAAAGCTGCATCGGCCTTGTCTAATTTTTCTTTAAGCTTGGTGAGTGTATCTCCGCCTCCAACAACATTGTCTTCGATGGCCTCGCCTTCGCCTGTTTCTACAGCAACAGGATCACCATTACGTGCTTCCTGAATCCGGGCCCGAACATCCAGCACTGCGTGTGCGGCGTCCTTTTCCTTGAGCCACTTTTCGCTGATTTCTGCGGCCTCAGCATTCTTGTCTTCAATCTGTTCTAAAAGCTCTTTGTAGTGATCTTCATCCACTTCCACTGCGTTACTGCGATCCCGGTCCACGGCCTTCTTTTCCCTCTCAAGGGCCTGTACAATACGCTGGCAATCTTCCAGCCGTCCGGGCTTTGCCGAGAGATTGACCTTGACCCGAGCGCAGGTGGTATCCAGCAGATCAATGGCTTTATCCGGCAGGAAACGTCCGGCAATATAACGGTCGGAATAGACTGCCGCCGCCACGTTGGCATCATCACGAATGATCACGTTATGTGCTTTTTCGTAGCTTTCACGCAGCCCGCGCAAAATGATAGTCGAGGTATCCACCGAAGGTTCATCCAACTTGACCAACTGAAAACGGCGGGCAAGAGCCGGGTCCTTTTCAAAATATTTCTTATACTCGGTCCATGTGGTGGCAGCGCAGGTCTTCAGCTCCCCGCGGGCCAGTGCAGGCTTGAGCAGATTGGCGGCGTCCGCGCCCCCGGCGGAACCTCCGGCTCCCACAAGGGTGTGCGCTTCATCAATGAACAAAATGATCGGTGTTTCGCTGGATTTAATCTCATCAATGACGCCCTTGAGACGATTCTCGAACTCTCCCTTCATCCCGGCTCCGGCTTCAAGCAAGCCCATGTCCAGACCGAGCAAAGTTACATCACTCAGGACTTCCGGCACGTCACCTTCGGTGATACGCAGGGCCATTCCCTCAATTACCGCAGTCTTACCCACGCCGGGTTCACCCACCAGAATAGGATTGTTCTTACGACGGCGGGCAAGGATATCCACCATCTGGCGCATTTCCGGGTCACGTCCGAAAACCGGATCAATGCCGCCCTCACGGGCCTTGGCAGTGAAGTCGATGCAGAACCGCTCAATGAATCCACCCTCACCTTTAGCCGGTCCGGTTGCACCAGTTCCCGGTGCGGCTGCCGGCATTTTATATTCCACCGACGCTTTGGTCACGGTCCAGAATTCCTTAAGCAGGATTTCACGGTTGATGGCTGAAAATAGATCACCATAATTGCCGGAAGCATAAAAATTCGGTTTGCCCAAAAAGGCCAGCAGCACGGCCCCGGAACGGATGCGGGTTTCGCCCAGCTCCACCGATGAAATCAGCCATGCATCCTCAAAAAGCTCCAGCAGCATGGGTGAGAACACGGGTTTGCCGGAATTCCCGGTCTTGAAATCCTGCAACACATCACTAAGCGCGGCTGTAACCCGCGGGGATTCCACCCCGTATTGACGGAAGATAAGCGGTAGGTCGCTGTTCACTTCCTCAATACATTTGAGGAAAAAATGCTCCACCGAAACTTCGTAATTGCTTAGCGAAACACTAAGGCCCGCAGCGTTGTGCAGTGCGTTAGTGCAAAAGGTGTCCAACTTTGAAAGCAAATTTCTTATATCGACATTGATCATGCTTCATACCTCTCTTGGATGTGTCCGCCCTTATTGGGGAAAGACGCTTTTGCATGTTCCAGATGATCCCCGGCAAAAACCCAGGTATCACAACCAAGGCCGGACCATTCCTCACCACCGAGCACTGCGGTATTGGCCTCACCGGGCTTCATTTCAAGAACCAGATCATACATAAACGGTTCCACCAGATAGCCACGCACCAGATTATCCAGTTTCTTGCCGTTGCCGTCTCCGGGCAGCAGCTGGTGAAAACGTCCTGAATCAAGATTATGCAAATGCACTGCAAACTTGCTGTTGCGGTCTTCCAGCTCTTCCCCGATCCATGACCGCTCGCCCAGCGCATTGGAATTTTCCCCGAGACAAAAACGCTGATCTTCGGGAATTTTGACCTTGCGCAACACGCATTGCTCCACATGGATATTGTCATGTTGCAGAGAATCTTTAAGCAGAGTTTCAAGACCCAGTGCACTGCGCGGGTACTGGGTCAAAAGACCGATATGGCGATAACGGCGGCATTCCGGGGGAACATGGGAAAAAGCCTTGTAATGACCGTAGCCGAGCAGGCTGTCCAGCCGTTCCAGCCATGAATGGTCCTGCTCATCCACTGCTTTGATCATGAGCCGGGAACGGCTCCAGGCCCGGAAGAATTGCACATATGCGTTATTATTCAGAATATTCAAAAAATCGCGGGTAACTGACTTGTCATCGGAAGCCTCGGACAGCAATTCCTCAGTATAAAAAACAGGAAGCGGTGAAGATGCCCCGTAAAGCCCCAGAAAAGTGGCTTCAAGATGGTAGAGGTCGCCGTTGTCCCCTTCTTTCTGTTCAATGTCGGTTAGATCGGTAGCCGGAAAACCAAGGGAGAGCTGCGGACGCACCCGCAGGTGATCACGGAAAAATTCTTCAAGCTCCTTGCCCGTGCAGGTATGCGAATGCAGCCGCAACAGCCGGATGGCTTGAAAAAAGGAATACCCGGTCGGTTTATCGAACAGGTTCCCGGTTACAGAAGCGGACGGTTTCCGATCATCGCAGCCCACTTGTACAGCTCCTTGTTTAAGGTGTCCTCAACGGTCAGCCGGGTAAAACAATTCACCGAGGCATAGCCCGAAAAAAAACGGTTCATCACTGAACTGAACAGATAAAGATCGCCGCTGTTGGCAAAGCCGTCACAGCTGAGCGACATCTTAATTTCCCGCCCGCGCATGACCAGCCCACGCACCAGACGGTCCCCCTCGCTTACATCCATGCCGGAAATGGCTTCCACCCTTTTGGTATTGGCCACCACCGAACCCCGGTCACGGGTATCGGTAAAAATGTAAAGCTTGACCATGGCCCGCAAACTCTCCACATCAGCCACGGAAAGATAATTTAGATAAAGGTGCGAGAGCAGCCGCCAGAGCAGGTTGCGGCCCAGCGGGGGCTGTACCGGGGAAGTGGGCTGGCGGATATTTTCAAACGAGGCCAGCTCCGGGGAAGTTCCGGTCGGTTTGCTGATATCCCCGTAACGCAGTTTTTCCGGCAGGGTTCCGTTGGTGCAGGTCAAAGCCATGGAAAGGGTTTCATTCGCAGGCTCATCCCCCTGCGCCGGATAGGCCACGGAAACAAAAATATCGGTTTTGTCCCGGACAGGAGAGCGGCGATGATGTACCGTATACACTGGCATTTCCCCGGCCTGCGGATTAAACATATGGAATGGCTTATACGGTTTTTCTTCCACCGTACCCTGCACGTAACCCACCACTGAATCCACAGAATAAACCTGATAATCGCCCCCGGAATCACCGGACGGACGTATCTGATATTCCGGCCTCTTATGATCCAGAATCACCGGCTCGGCATCACGTTTGAATAAATTGATCGCCGGAGTAGCGAACAAACAGAGATCTTCCTTGGTAAAGCGGTCAAAGGTCTGAGGAATTTTTTCCAGTTCCAGAACAATCTTGAACTTTGATCCTCCGCCCCGGTTGCGCCAGTTATTCAGCCCGGTAATTTCAAAAAAAAGGAATTTTTCCGGCAGGATGAAATATTCCTGCAAAATCCGGTAGCCCGGAAAGGATTGCGAGGGATAAGGCAGCAAAGCTTCTTCATCTTCAAACCCCACAGCCTTAAAATTGTTTTTCCCCAATATGCACAGGCTTCCATCCTCAGAACTTATCTGAATCTCCCGGATATAATTGAACAAAAATTTATAACGCATGGAAGCGTTAGCCGCGTCTCCGGTCAAGTGAAAGCGTAGACTGGAGTTCTCCCATTTATCCAAAGGGATACCCGTAAGTTCCAGATTAATAGTCAAAGTTCCCGAAGTTCCGGCCCCCTTAACCAGATCAATTCCGGTAATGCTTAAGGGGTGCAGGTCCACGTCATAAGTGGTGGAAAAAGTACAGGGAACGCCGCTGACAGGGATTGAAGCGATCTGCGAGCCGATGGGAACTCGGATGCTTTCCATCAAGCTCGGCTTGGGCTTAAACTTAATAATCGTAGTGGAAGGGATAGGCCGCAGATAGTGCGGAAAAATCAGCTGCACCAGACCGTGTACTATCTCCGGGAATTCATCGTCCAGCTTCTGGTTGATCATGCCGGACAGAAATGCCGAGCCTTCCAGAAGCCGCTCCACATCAGGATCGGCGCCCGGTCCGGTCAGCATGGGAGCCAGCGCGGGGTGGGTTTTGGAAAATTCCACCGCCAATTCGCGCAAATGGCTCAGTTCCCTCTGATAATACTTTTCTATCATATTTAAGATGCCTCCGGCGGCTCTCCGAGGGCCAGAGAAACTTTTTGGAAAAAGTTTCTCTGGACTCTTCAAAAACTTTTAATAGGGCTTCGCCGCCTTGTGATGCCAAAAGTAGCGAATGCTTATAAACCGGGCACTAAACACTCAAAAGGTTTTGGGATTCTTAAACCCTTTTGCAAAAGGGTTTAAGGCCCCCGGCAGGGCCGCCGGAGGCAGCTAGTTATCTTTCACTGAAATTTGTCCGTCTGGATCGAGAACCGTCTCGAATACTACGGGCATGTCTTGGCCCTCTAAGGCCAGCTTGGCTTGCAGCTTGAAATGCAGAGCCAGCGGGTTATCCTCCATGGGAACAAATTCTATATTCACGTTTGCCAGCCGGGGTTCATATTTTAGGATAACCTCGGTCATGGACTCCTCAATGGAGCGTACCGCATCCAACCCGGTGGCCCCGATCATGGACGTAAAATCCGGGACCCCGAAATCGGGCGCGATCTGGGCATTACCCTGCCGGGTATTCAGGATCATGCGCAGGTAATCCAGCACAGACTTGACCACCTGCCCCGGCTCGGCAGAATCCCGCCAATCCGGGTCCTCTTCCATGAAACGGATACGTTCAAGAAGTCGCTGAGTGGTCAAAGCTCCCCCTTCCAAATCACGCCACAATGTCCAAAACACAGTGGCGAAGCCTAACTAAAAAGTTTGGGATCCTTAAACCCTTTCCAAAGGGTTTGAGGCCCCCGGCAGGGCGCCCCGCGAGGCCGCCGGAGGCTTTTCCTCATCAATAGCGCAGAGCGCATCAACTAACTGGATTTCCAGTCGTCAGTGTATTCAATATTGCCGTCAGCGTAGGTCCATGTGATTTTGGAATAGGTAAAGCTGACGTCTTCCATGTCGTGATACCCTTTGTTGTCGGGCAGGAAAGTCACCGGCTTATAGTTGTGCAGGTTGACGATGATCGCTTCTTCCATCTTGATGGTGTAGTACTTCTTTTCAATTCCGGTGGCATCGATATGGTAGTGGTCGATTTCAACAGTGAGTTGCTCACCTTTACAGCAGGCCTGAGCCAGTTTAGGGGAACCGTTATCCACGTGTTTGGTCACGGTGAACGGTTTGTGGATACGCTGCCCGGTGGGAAGCCCGGTATGGGTATCCTTGGGAATTTCAACATTGTGATCCAGCGCATAAACAAGCATGGTATCTTTTTTATCGCCCATCTGAGTACAATCACCCTTGATCTGTCCCTGAGTCTTTCCTGTTACCTTCATATACGAAGTAAGTGCCATAACCCTTCTCCTCAAAATGCATGATTAAAGGTTGACCGTTTCAGCGGCTGCCGTGGGTACGGCAGCCGGACTCTTTCGACTAACTATTCCTTCTCCAGCTTACCCAGCAATGAGAGGGTGAAAGAAGCACCCATGTACTTGAAATGCGGGCGGGCCTTCAGGGAAACCTGATACCAGCCCGGATCGCCTTCCACATCGCTGACCTCAATCTTGGCCATACGTAAGGGACGGCGGCTGCGCACACTGGGTGCGGGGTTGTCCATCTCGGTGACATACTGGGAAATCCAGGTGTTCAGTTCGCGCTCAAGATCGCCACGCTCTTTCCATGTACCGATATTTTCGCGCTGGATAACTTTGATGTAGTGGGCCAAGCGGTCCATGATCATCATGTAAGGCAACTGGGTGGAGAGCTTGTAATTAAGCTCGGCTTCCTTGCCTTCTTTGCTGGTGCCGAAGAACTTCGGTTTCTGACAGGAGTTAGCGGAAAAGAACGCCGCATTGTCACTGCCTTTGCGCATGGTCAGACCGATGAATCCTTCCTCGGCAAGCTCGAATTCCCTGCGCTCGGAAAGAAGCACCTGCGTGGGAATCTTGGTCTGCACCGCGCCCATGGCCTCGTACTGGTAGAGGGGCAGGTCTTCCACGGCCCCGCCGCCCTGCGGACCTATGATGTTTGCGCACCAACGGTACTTGGCAAATGAATCGGTCAGCTTGGAGGCAAAAGCAAAAGCTGTGTTGCCCCAGCAAAAGTCATCATCTCCGTCGGAAACAGACTCCTGATAGTTGAAACTTTTTGCCGGAAGGGTTTCCGGTCCGTAAGGAAGCCGCAGCAGGAATTTAGGCAGGGTCAGCCCCACATTGCGGGCATCGTCCGACTCGCGGAAAGAGTTCCACTTGGCGTATTGCGGCATTTCAAAAATGGATTTGAGATCCTTAAGATTGGGTAGCTCACTCCATTTTTCAATACCGAAAAATTTCGGACCGGCAGCGGCAATAAACGGCGCATGGGACATGGCAGAAACCGAAGCAGTATATTGCAGCAGTTTCATATCCTGCGGGCCGGGTCCAAAATCATAATTACCGATAATAGCCCCGAAAGGCTGCCCGCCGAACTGACCGTATTCCGCGGTATAGGCCTGCTTGTAGAGACCGGATTTGGTAATTTCCGGTGCATCATCGAAATCATCAAGCAGGTCCTCTTTGGAAACATTCATCATCTGAATACGCACATTTTCCCGAAAATCAGTACGGTCAATCAGGAATTTGAGTGACCGCCACGAGGATTCCATTTTCTGGAATTCCTTGTTGTGCATAATGCTGTCCATCTGGGCGGATAATTTTCCATCAATCTGGGCCAGCATGTCATCCACGAGATTGCCGGAAATCTTGGCTCCTTCGCGTTCCGGCTTGACCATTTCCTCAAGAAAAGCCTGCAAGCCCGCCTTGGTCACAGAATAGGCTTCATCTTCGGGCTTGAGTTTGGTGGCCTCCACAATATCATCTAGAAGCGAACCTTCGGCAGCGGACTGCGCAGCCTGCTGTTGTTCAAGTTTTTCTTCTGCCATGGATATTCCCCCTACTCGATTCCAAGTTCTTTGAGCAGCTTTTCACGCGCGCCGTCATCCTTGACCAGTTCCTGAACCTTTTTCCTGAATTCCGGCACATTGGAGAGCGGACTCTTCAGGGCTTTCAGGGCTTCACGAAGCTCCATGAGTTTTTGAAGTTCCGGAACCTGACTGATAATCCGGTCCGGGTCGAAATCCTTGAGGCTTTCAAACTTGAGCTTAACCGCCATCTGCGCGTCAGGGTCGCCGCTGAGTTTATCCTCAACACCCATGTTCAACTCCAGATCCTGAGCCTTGAGAACTTCGTTGAAATTATCCTTGTCGATATTCACCGGATCGCGGTCCTCGACCATACGATCATCATCTTTTTGGGTAAAATCTCCGACCACGAGCAGCTTGAGAGGAAGCTCGACCTCTTCTTTCGCGTCGCCAGTCTCAGGCTTATAAACAATGTTGACCCGCTCCTTGGGAGCTACGGAACCTTCTTTAGCCATATTCAAGACCTCCGCTGAAAAGTTTCTGGGAACAGTCCAAACCGTCTAGTTAACTCCGTTAATCTTCAACCCCTCAACAGGACTGAGCCTGCTGATACGCTGTAAAATTTCAACACTCTTTGTTGCTGATTCCGGTCCGCCCTCGGCAACCATGGCCCCGTAGGCAGCCAGCAAACCGGATAAAGCAAGTTCCGGCTCCCACTGCTCAAGGCCGGAACTGTCAATTTGTTCCAGCAATTCAACTGCATGCACATGGGCCACTCCGGCCTGTCCCTCTGCCGTAAGCAATCCGGTCAACCCGGAACGCAGCCGAAAAACAGAGCGCAAAGAGGGAGATGTATTGATACTATCACAAATGATAGAAACTGCCTCGAACATTTTTTTATCCGCTGCAAATTGGTTCGCTTTAGCCATTATTTCAGAAACTTTGTCCGCCTTATCCTCTGTCCCGAGAGCACCGCCCTTGCTTTTGCCAAGAGATTGCAACCACGAACGGGTCTTGGGATCAGCAAAAGGAGTACCGTCTGCAAAGCTCAAGGAAGCCATACCGGGCAGACGTTGCACATAAATTTCCGTTTCCAATTCAAGGGCGGTCAGTGCTTCGACGTATCCAGCACCTAAAGCTTTAAGGGCCTCAGCTGACATGCGACTCAAATCGAGCCAGAAAAGATATTCCCCGACACGGGACTCGGCCTCACGCAAGGCCCCTGCGAAATCAGACTTTTGAAGCTGGCTGAGAATAGAATCTTTGACCGGGCCGTCCGGCGCAGGAACCATGGTCCGCCCGTTTTGCGCAGGAGGAAGGGAGGAAATAGGCATCCACGCGGACATGCGCCGCAACCTATAGCCCTCAGCAGCGGCAAGATCATTCACGAGAAGATATTCCGAAAGAGGTCCGAGAGAGGAAAGCATGGCTTTAAACCCGGCGGAATATTCTTCGGAAGAATTTATATTGCCTACGCCAGACGCAACATAAGAAGCAGAAGGAACAGTTTCGGTGGATGCAGCCGAGCCGGAACCATCCCCTTCCCCGACAGAAGCGGGATGTTCGGGCTCAGGCTCCGCCACTACAGGCAGATGGCGAACATAGCCGGACAAATCCCTCAATACTGGCGCATCTTCAGATTTTTCCGCTAAAGCCGCATCTAACTCAGTGATGCGCTTATCCAGCAGATCCACTACTTCTTTGGAAAGCTCACCCCCGTCATATTTTTTGAGATATTTTTCAGCTTTCTCAACCCACCAGCTGATGGCCCCGAATCTGCCGCGCATACGTTTTTTAGCCGGATAAAGTGTGTCCCAAAAATTAGTAATCAAATCGAGCAGAAGCTGCGCCCCGGCGGAAAGACCTTCGACTCCTTTAAGGTGTAAAAGTCCCACACCAAGATATGAAGCGACCTTTAAATCTTTGGACTTGCTGCTCAAAATAACCGAACCGAGCTTGATCACCCGTTTCCAATCCACGGCTCCGCCCGCAGTGGCACTGGCAAGTTTGTCGATCTCCTGCTGCAAACGGTCGTACTCCGGCTCGTAACGGGCATCTGCCCCGGCCGGATGTTCTTCGCTGACAGGCTTCCTGCCCAGATCGAGTAGTTCCATGCTTCCTCCGCTATCGAATACGTACTGAATACCAGATGGATATTTCGTCCTAAGATTCTACGAACAGACCAGAGACCCCAAAAAGCATAACATACATACGCATAGTGGCAAACAAAGAACGGAGTAAAAAAGCCCCGCTATGTGAAAATACTACGGGGCTTAAGATAATGCCAAAACCGACGAGAGATAATATTTAAATAAACTATGCAGACTGCAAAGATCCCAACAACCCGATCGTTTTTTCCCGGACCTGTTTCAAATCATCGGCATTGGGACGGCCTTCAATATTTCCCAGCCGTCCGCTGATGTTGAAATGCTGCATCTTTTCCGGGACAAAAGCACCTATGACCGACCATTCATCAGCCACGGTTATACCCAGATGATCAAAGAGCTGCCCCATGTACTTAATGGCCGGCACAGCTTCAGCCTCCCCGGTATGCGGCCCTGCATAAGTGCAGTAAACGCAGGCAAATTTTCCGGGAATACGCGGTGATCCGGGAAGAATCAGGTTCTTTTCACGGGCGTAGGCGAGCTGTCTGTTGATCCAGTCCTGCACGGACTTTCCCGGAAGCCAAGTATAAACCCCGGAACCAATGAATGTGAAATCGTAATTCAGCAAATCGAAAAGGACACCTTCCTTTTTAAGATTGACTGTGCTGACATTATGCCCGGCCTGAACTGCCGCTTTTTCGATTTCAAGGGCTACTTTTTCGGTCTGACCGTTAAGTGAACCGTAAAGATTGAGAATCTTCATTTTTCCCCTCTTCAGGATTAAACTTTTCTAAAACAAATTAAATAATTAAACCCTAGATCTATATAATGTAGTTCAGTAAAGCCGAGCGGTTCGATCAGAACCCTCAGTTCCTCACCGGAGATACGCATATGTAACGGCGGACCAAAATCGGTCCTTTCTTTTTTGCATTCCAGCACAGCCACTTGCCCAGAAGTTTTCAAAACCCTGCGGACCTCTGTAAAAACAGATTCACCATACTCTTCAAGGTTCATACAATGCAGGGAAGTACTCATGAAGCAGGTATCCACGCTGCCATCCTCAAAAGGAAACTTACCGGTCATATCACCAAGATAGGTGCTGACATTCTTCAGTCCGTTCTCCTCAGCCTGCAATTTGACATGCTCCAGCATCACGTTATTGCTGTCAAAAGCATAAACCCTGCCCGATGGTCCCACCTCGAGCCCGGCATGAATCGAGTAATCTCCGGGACCGCACCCCAGATCCAGGAAAACATTCCCATCCTGAAGAGCCAGAGTTTTGAAGACCAGACTTGAATCATGCATGCCGTAACTGGTGGGCCCCCGCCTATGACGGCCATGCCCGCCGTGACAATGCTTTCCGGCCTTATGTTCTTTATTCATTGTAACCTCTTTGCTGCGGTTAAAGATTGTATAGAAAGGAATCCACTTTGAGCCTGTTATTCTCATTCCGGTTACCGTCAAAGGTCAGGGACAAAATCGGAGCATAGGGCTTGTCATCAAGGCGATCCTTTAGGATACCGAGGCTGATCCCGGTATTCTCGTACATGGAAGTAACCGAGATAACTCCTTTCACCCCGGCCACCCTTTCCATGATCTTGGCTCCCCGGTAACGGCCGAATCCACCGGAATAATATCCAAGCCCCCGGTCAGCGGTTTTCTTAAGGGAGCCGAAATTGCTTTCATAATGGCTGAATTCGCCCAGCCGCTCTGAAATCCTTTCCATATATTCCTTGAACAGGGCGATATTGCTGCGCATGGACGAATGGGAATCAACCTTGTTGAAATTGTAATAGTCATACCAGAGATTCCAGACATATTCGCTCAAAGGAGCGTAAATCACCCGGCGATCCTGTTCTTCCAGCCTCTTAAAAATATGGTCATTAAGTGCGGATTTATAAAGGACCAATGGCTCACCAATGGCCATGATTGCACCCTCATGATCCTGCAAAGCAAGACTTTCACGAATGATCCGGGCAGTTGATTCAAGCTTCTCAATGTTCAATTGACCGCGTGAGGCAAGCCGGAGCAAAAACTCAAGGGTATCCGAACGCGACTCAGCAGGAGCATGCAACACAAGATCGCCGGCCAGCAGGCAGAGAAAAAGCATACGGGCATCGTCATCGTTGAGCATGCGCAACTCTTCCATAAACGGGGATATCAACTGCACATCCTCAAGCCCTTCCTGATCAAATACGCAGCGCATAAAACGGCTGTACTGACCGTCCACTTCAGCTCCCTCATTCTGGGGGATTAGTACAGCCGGACTGACTGCGCCCATATTCTTCTGCAAGGAAGAAAGCACCTCCCCCAGCAGAGCTGTCAGGGAAAAGTACTCATTACCGGAAGAATACCTGCTCCCTACATCCACAGACTCTTTTGAAGTGGCAGGGATAACCCGGGCATCAATCCCGCCGGCCTTAAGTACGGCGCAGCCGATATCAGAATAAGGATAAAGGTCCGGCAGCAACAGAGGACGGGAACCGAGCTGTGAATAATCAGTCAGAATATTCACCGGATCAGCACTGCCCATGTTCACATATTCCTCCACTGCAAGAGCCTCGCGCTCCGGCACCCTGCTCAAACTGTTCACAAATGCTTCCACCCGGGTCTGTACACCCACGCTGGATGAATGCTCGTCCACCTCAATGGTCAGGGATGGTTTATCCTTCAGGATTTCCCCGTAATAATGGGCAAAGACCGTATCCGGTCCGCAGCCGTGGTGGGTCAGGAATATGGGGTAGAGATTAGGATGCTTGGCCACCAGCTTGGCAGCGGCCAACATGTGCTGACCAAAAGGCCAGAACATATTGGGATGCTCCATGAAAATATCCGATTCCGGCAGATCATAGAGGGGAATGGTCCGATAGCCCATTTCAGCTAATTTATCCGGGATACCCATATTCAGCACCGGATCGGCCACTCCGTATATCTTGGAAATAAGCACAAAAGCCTTGGTGTTGGGATCAAGGGAATTCAAAGTTTCCCATCCCCTTTCTTTCATCCGCTTCAACAAATCATGCTGCGCCTCCATTGCAGCTTTAAGGGCGGCCCCCGCCTCTTCCGGGGTTTTACCCAGCTGCCTCCCCAAGGACATAAATTCAGACTGCACGAACTCCTGCCCCTGACTGAAAGCAAGGGTGGGAGCCAGCAGCTTGATGTTTTTATCGTCAAGCTTCATGGCTTCACTGACAATTTTAAAAGCCAGCTGCATGTAAGGGCATCCGTAGTTCTGACGGGATTTGGAGCTGGGATGGAAAGCAGTGAAAAGATCAGGAAAAAAAAGATAATCAACTCCGCGCTTAACCAGCTCTGCAGCATGACCGTTGACCAGCTTGACCGGATAACAGGTTTCATCAAGTGCGTATTCCTGAGCCATCCTGATAGTTTCCCCGGAAGTGAAATCGGAAAGGACCACGTTCATATCCAATGCCTTGAAGAAAGTATGAAACATGGTGAACATACCGAAGGAGAACAGGGCGCGGGGCATTCCCACACTCTTTTTCCGGGGATCAACAACTCCGTCATAGTCGCGGAAAATAAAGTCCTGCACCTGCTTGTTGAATGAACCGGGAGCGAATTGCGGCTCGGCTTCAACTTCTACTAAATCCGGCTGCTCATTTTCCAAGCAGAACCCTTTAAACGATGTTGCCCCTTCCATCTCTTCGCGGGCAATGATAGCCGCGCCGACAGCTCCGGTAACACTGAAAAATGGCGGCACCTGTACTTCCATGCCGTGGACAGCGCGAAATGCATTGATAATGGCTTGATTATAGGCCACCCCGCCTTGCAGGAGGATTTTCTTCCCTACTTTTTTGCGGCCGAGCACCCGGTTGGTGTAATTTTTAATGATGGAATAGCAAAGCCCGGCTGCAATATCTTCAATTGGATCACCCTGCGCGAGATGTGCGGCAATACTGGTTTCCATGAACACGGTGCAGCGTTCACCCAGATTAAGAGGGGCTTCACTCCTGAAAGAAATATCCGCGTAATCATCCAGTGCAATGCCGATCTTTTTAGCCTGCTCCTCAATAAATGAGCCGGTTCCGGCGGCGCAGACCTTGTTCATCTGAAAATCTGAAACAGCTCCGTTCTTAATGGAAATGAACTTTGAATCCTGCCCGCCGATCTCAAAGACCGTATCCACATCCGGGCAAAAGCTGACCGCAGCCCGGGCCTGTGCAGTGATTTCATCTTTGATTATATCCGCGCCAATAAGCCGCCCGGTCATGTTACGTCCAGAACCGGTGGTTGCCGCGCCGAGAACATTAACTTTCCCGGCAAAATCATCTCCAAGCTCGGCCAGCCCGGTTTTAACCGCTTTGACCGGATCACCCGCAGTACGCAAATAGCGGTAACCCAGCACCCGGTTATCAGAATCAACCAACACTACGTTGGTACTGGTGGACCCCACATCCACTCCGACCCAGCAATCCACGGGATCTGTTTCCATAGAGATATTCCGGCAGATATGCTTGCCCGTAACGTCTGCAACTCCATAACCAGACAGGGCAGGCAAAACGACCTTATCTTCTTCACAAAAAAGAGGCCCGCGACGCTTTTTAAGGGAATCCAGCAACAGCGCGACATTCACTGTTTTTAGTTCTTTAAATCCAATAACCGCTGCCCCCACAGCTCCGGCAACCTTCCCTTGCTGGTGAACTACTAACTGGTCATCATCTAAATCCAGCACCTTACGCAGAGCAGAAATGATAGCTTTGTTCCGTGATACCCCCCCCGCAAAAAAGAACGGGGCACGTTTGGGTAACCCGCGCATGACCGCATTGCGGTAATTTCTGGCTGTAGCATAGGCCAGCCCGCGCAGAATATCCGGAATAGATACCCCTTCCTGCTGGTGATGGGTGATGTCGGTCTTGGCAAAAACACTGCATCGCCCTGCAATTCTGGGGGTTGAATTTGCCTCAGCCTCAATACGAGAATAATCCTCAATCTCAATACCTATGCGCGAAGCCTGCTCTTCGAGAAATGAGCCTGTCCCGGCAGAGCAATCAGGGTTAAGTGAAAACTCAATGCCCCCCTTCTTCGCCGCGCTAAACCCGGTAATAAAACCGGCCCGCTGCCCACCGATCTCGATAATCGACGCGCAGGCGGGAGCGAGCAATCGTGCTCCTTCCACCGCAGCAGCCAGATAGTTAGCACCATAAACCTGACCCTCTTCTGAGAAAATCTTCCCACCGGACCCGACTACTGCCCCGTAAAGTGTCTCTGTACCAAACTCCTGCTTCAGCTCATCCAACATCTGGCTCAGAACCTGAACCGGACGCCCTTTATGAAGCATATACCTTCTTGCAATTATCTTCCGCTGCTCATCAAGAACAGCCACTTTTACCGAGGAATAACCAATGTCTATACCTATGCTGTTCATTCTTTTCTCCTATTTTAATTAAGCTGCTTAACTATTGTAGCAAAAAAATATCTGCATTACACACAACAGACTGGTCTCACAGGGAGGCGTAACCATACTGGGGGTGCATGGATCGCCCGATACGCGCCACCTCATAAATAACGCGGACCGTATCAAATCTATGCTTTCTTCCCGAACATTTCAGCCAGCCGGTCATCCACCACGGTCTCCACCACCGCAAGTACAGCCGAAGCCGTAGCCAGCTGCGGATCTGTGAATTCACCCAGTCGATCTTTCAGATTAGCCATATGCCGCTCATGAAATTCCTGATGAATGTTAAAAGCTTCCCAACCTTTATCAGTAAGTCGAGCCAGAAGTTCCTTGCGGTTATCAGGAGCATGTTCCTTACGGGCAACCCCACGTTTTTCCAATTTCCCGACCATCTGCGAGATCGCGCTCTTGGTCACCCCCAGCACGGAAGCAATGCTCTTCAAATTAGCACCTTCATTGAGGCCAATGGCGTGCAAACAGCGAATTTCCCGCGGGGTAAGTTCCAGCCCATCGCCGAGGACTATGGGCTGCTCCTCAATCCTGCTGTGCTTATTGATTATACGGGTCAACCTGCCAGTCATGTAACGGATCTCTTCTTCTTTATTGTCCATATGATTTTGATAAAGGCACTTAACTATCTCTGTCAAGCTAAAAACTATACCGAATTGAACTATAAACGTTGGAGTTGTTGGTGAACTGACCGAAAAAGGTCTGTTCATGGGCACCTATAAAAATGTTAGCCCCGCAACCAACGGTCATCCGGTCAGACACCTTGTACTGTAATCCGGGCCGCAAATAAGCATCCTCATCGCTGGGCGAATAATAGGCGTCAAAGTTCAAGGTCAGGTTCTGGTTCATGAACTGCTGGGTGAACTGCATGGTGATCACATGCCGGAACTCATCCTTGGGATACTTGGGATTATGCACATTGAGATAATTGCCGTAATCGAGCATCTGCTCCACATAATACTGCACTTCGCAATTGCTGTCGGTCCAAAGCTCCTGAGCATAGCCCACCAGATAGCGAAGCTCGGAATTATCCACGTCCGCATTGGTTCCGCCCCTGCTCTTGGTGGAATCGTACCACGCAACTTCAATATTCCCGATGCCGGGTCCGACCTGACCGCGAATACTTGCGCCGTACACATTAAGTGCCGGGAACGTAGCCTCATCATCCGAATTCATTCCAGCAGGCTTTTTCCAGTAGCCCCAGTAACCGTACAGGGCCAGCTCATAATTGTTGATATTCTTGTAAATACGAGCCGAGATCTCATCATTTTCAAACCATTCATCAGGCTCGTCGGTGTCGAGGATATTATCCCGGCCCACGATGCGGTCCTCCAGTCCACTAAAAAAAGAGATATATTCCCCGTCAATATAGCGATCCGGCTCGAATTTCGGGGAATAAACCAGATCGACATTGGCCAGTTCGGTAAAGAAGCTGACCTTGGCCGAGTTGCAGGGAGCCTTCAGATATTCCGCATCCCTGCCCATGAAGAATGACCGCCAGTCCTTGGGAAAAAGGTCGTTCAGAAAGACCAGCCCGCCCGTGCCCCAGGTAAGCACCTGCCTCCCGAATTTTATATCCATAAACTCCGTTGGCCGGGAGAACATCCACAATTCACGGGTTTCATAGACAATTCGGTCAGTCACACCGTCCGCGCGTAGATCTCCTTTGTATTTAAAGTCAGCCCAATCGGTGTAGGTGAATATTTCACCCTGTAAGCGGATCTCAGCCATGGAGATCTGTTTTTCTTCCGGGTCCTGCTGAGTGCGCGCTCCTGCGCGGGCTTCAATGAAACCGTTGAATTCCAGCGGTGCAAATTGCTCCCAGAAGGATTCAAAAAATCCATCCCCTCCACTTTCCGCTGCCGAAGCCGGGCCAGCCAGTGCTGCAAACAGCACCAACCAGACCATTATGCATTTACTTCTGAACACCCTCATCGCATCAATTCCCTCGGCGGACGACGCAGATATCTTTCGCCGAAGATGGATTCCTTGACCGGAAGATCATAAACCACGCCGGAGAAAGTCATTACAGTTTCGCTTCCGGTTTCAAGATTCTTGACCTTTGAAACGGTAACCGTGGGATAGATTTCGCCACTCTTATCTGAGGCTATTTCATCTACCTTAATCACTTCCATGGTCCGGTAAGGTTTGTCCGATCCTTTGAAATACTCCATTTTCATGGGCAGATAGGTTTTCATATCCACGTAAGCAACATAGTGGGAAAATTCCACATCACCGGGATTTTTAGGACTGTTTTTGAGCATGTAGCAGCCGTTTTCAGTCCCGATCAATTCGTGCACGTCTTCATGCAGGCTGCGCCCGGAGATATCTTCATACAGGAAATCGGAGCCCGCAAAACTGGTCCTTTTATCCCCGGCAGCGATCCGCTTCACCATGTCCAGACTGGGCATGTACAGCCAGCGGGAATCGTCCTTGCCCGGTTCAACGGTTTTGTGCACAAGGAAAACCATTTTGCGCACGTCTGCCGGGGATTTAAAGTAGGACATGTACAGCTGTCTGGAGTCACCGTCGCCCGCATCTTTACGCAGGATGTTCAAGTCCCGCTCTCTGGTACGCCCTTGGCTATCGGTGATTTCAAGGTGCACTTTACCTTTGCAGGTTTCGCCCTGATAAAGGGCCATGTGGTTGGCGTTGTTGACTATGGTTTCAACGTCAGGTGCTGCCATTGCGGATGCACTCATTAATGAAACCAGTGCCATTGTTGCTATGAAAGATAATATTTTTGATTTCATGTGAAGCCTCTTTGATTTGATGCGCTTCGCGCTTTTTATTGCAAAGATTTCGCCTCTGGCGGCTTAAACCCTTTTCCAAAAGGGTTTAAGAATCCCAAAAACTTTTACTTGGGCTTCGCCGCCTTGAGAGGACAAATCGTATTTTATTATTGATTAACCTTCACCGTCACTGTTGCATCAGAACTGGACTGCGCCGGAATCTCCAGCTTGGCTCCGGCAAAGAAGAACCTTGAGGCCACGGTGATGATTGCGGGCATGGCTACCAAAGTCAGGATGCCAGAAATCATCATGATGGATGAAAGCAGCAAACTGGTGGTGCGGTAAGGAATCAAAGCCGAAATGAGCATGGGCAGGAACCCGATGGCGATAACCAGCACATTGCGGCTGATGGCCCTTGCCGGGGCACCGTACATTCTGGGCAGGGTCTTCTTCCATGATCCGGTCTTGGAGTAGATTTTCCGGCTGCGCTCCACAAAATGGATGGCAAAGTCAACCGACATTCCCAGCGTAAGTACGCCGAGAACCGCTACAGGCATATCGTAATCCTTACCTATCAGACCGATGAAACCGTAAATGAAAGCGATGGTTATGGTCAGCGGAACCATACACAACACACCCCATTTGAATGAACGGAACAGAAACACAGCCATGAGCAGGACAATGGCGAAACTACCGATAAATGAACGCAGCATGCCTTCCACCATCTGGCTCTGCCAAGCCACGTTGATGTAAGTCAATCCGGCCCAGTTGTGAGTGATGTCGCAGGGCGGAGGATTGCTTTTGAAGTAGTCGCTGACAAAGGTTTCCACCGCTTCCATGACCATATTATCACCGCTGGTAAGCTGGAAAACCACGCAGGCTCCGTTGTAATCCGGGGTCACGTAATGCCAGAGATCGTGCGGACGGTGGCTCTGCTGGAACTGCATGTAGCATTCACCAACGGTCTGCATTTTTTCAGGCACGCGATAGCTGGCATCCTCGCCATCCGTCAGTTCCTGATGTATTTTGCTGACCAGATCAGCCGGGGCAGTACTCTTGCCCACCAGTCCCGCTTTCTCGATTTCCTTTTGCAATCCGGCAAGGTAACTGAGCATTGCGGGCTGCTTAAAAGGCTTCAGGAGTTCTTTTTCAAGACTGAAAAAACTGCTGAATTCATCATACAGGTAGAAATCGTCACCTGTGGATTTCTCCGCCTTACGCCCGGCAAAAGCCGCTGCCCGGTCAAGAAACGAATCCGCTGCCGGATCAGACTTCTCCATCAGCTCTGCCATGAAAATCACCCCTTTCTCCCGTGCGTCCGGAAATTCAGGGGTGAGGGTGTCGGTAAAGTTAACGAACTTCTCAGTAAGCCTGCGTTTATCGGATGCAGAGAAATTGATTTCATTCTCCTCACTCTCCAGAATCAGATAAGCAGGATAGGTTCCGGCAAAATGCCTGTTCAAGGCGGTGTCGGCCAGACGGATGGGATGGCTGGGTGCAAACCACTTAACCGGGTTGTCGTTGATCTGGATTTTGCTTATTCCCCATGCGGAAACAACCAGCAATATCAGGAACAGCCCCAGCAGCGGTTTGGCGTAGCGGTAAGAGATTCCCCCGGTTTTTTCCAGAATCCGGGACAGCAAAGTGGTTTTGCCGCTGCCGTGTTTGCTAAGCCCGAAGTTGCTGAAGATCCGGGCCGGAAGGACCAATATATAGGCGGGAACGAACATGATGGTCAGCAGCCAGGCGACCATGATGCCCAGCCCCACAAACACGCCGAATATCTGGACCGGGGGAATAGGAGTGAGGGCAAGGGAAATAAAGCCCGCCGCCGAAGTAAGCGAAGTATAGAGCATGGGCATGAACAGGATATTCAGGACCTCGACAATGGTCTGTTTCCTACCCTTTTCCGGTGTATAGAGGTCGAAAAATTCCGATAGGATGTGGATGGAATCCACCACCGCAATGGACATTAAAAAGACCGGGATCATAGAACTCATGATGTGCACTTCAAATCCGCAGCCGATCATGGTTCCCATGGTCATGACCACGGAAAGGGTGGCGATGATCATGGGCAGGAAGGTCAATGAAAGCTTACGGAAAAAGAAATACAGAAGCAGAAAAATGGTACCCATGGCCAGCGGTGAAGCCAGGCTCATCTCAGTGAACATTTCAATCCCGATTGCATCCTGCGCCACGGGCAGACCGGTAATGTGGTATTCATCATCACCGCCCAGTTCCTTTATCTTCTCCTGCAAAGCAGTATAAACACGGTAGCTCTGATACTTGTCGGTCAAAGGCAGGTAGATGCAGATAGCCTTGCCGTCTTCGGAAGCCATCTGCCCCACCAGCATGGGGTTGGAAAAAACCTTTTCCTTTACAATGTCGGCCTGCGACTGGGTTGACGGAGCCCGGGACATGAGCCAGTCAAATGAAATCGCTCCCGGCCCATCCTGACTGATATGCTCCACCATGGACGGAGCAATCATATCCACTTCGATGACCCCATCCATCTTTGAGGGATCGTCAGGATTTTCCCAGCGCAGGGTCCGGGCAAACTCCGCCAGCTCATGGACACGCTTTAAGGTATCGGGATTAAAAACTCCGTGCGGGTTTTGCTCGTTAAGAATGCCGAGTACAACAATTTCTGAAAGGGCGAATTTCTCCTTGGCCTGATTGTGGAAAACCCGGGAAGGTTCGTCCGGTGGAAGCATATGCTCAGGATCGGTATCAATAACCACCTTCGGAAAAAAAGAGCCGCAAAACACCGCCAGCAGCAGAAGCATGGCAATGGTCATCCAGCTCCTTTTAGTGGCGAAGGAAATCAGCATTTGTTTTATTTGATTCATTTCTTTACCTCTGTATTTAATTAAGCAACTTAACTATTGTTATAGAATTTCACCCAGACAAAAACATCCTTTGCCTTAGTCATAGCTCAGGCTGAAAACCGAAACTACTCCATAAGACCTTAAAATTAACCGTTTTACGAAAGCAAAAATAAAGGCTGTAACGGAGATCCGTACAGCCTTTACCGCCCCGGACCACAGGCCCGGAACTAGTCATTCACAATCAATCCACTATCCGGGAAATTCAACCATACGTGCTGCTCCAACCCTGCCTTCATGGCGTCCGGCAAATTCAGCCACCATAAATCCGGCAAAGCAAAGCAGTCCCAAAAGAATGTATAACCCTTCCATACCGAGCAGGTCCCCCACATGACCGAGAACAGGGCCACATGCCATGGGTATAATGATGAACAAGCTGCTTAAGACAGCAAACCCGGTCCCGGCATTCTTTCCGGCACTCACCTTCATCATCAGGGTAAAACTCCAGACCATGACCGCTCCGATGAGAATATTATCAATGCTCAAGAGCAGGGCCGCCTGCCAGTAAGGGATTACCCCGGAGCAGGCCACGAAAACCGTATACGCAGCCAGCAAGATCACTGTGGAGCAGAAAACCCGCAAAAAAACACGCCCGCCCACCCGGTGTAGAAACCATCCGCTGAGAAAAGTCCCGGCTAATCCCGCAGGGTAGGCGCAGTGCATGAGGATAGTACCCACGCTTCGGGAATCAAATCCCATATCAACCAGCAGCGGGGTGCGCATCTGCACCGAAGTAAAGGCAAACGCCGTGGGAGCAATCAGAATAGGGAGAACCCTGAGAACTTCACGCTTTTTAATAAAAGCCCACACCCCTTCCCCGCTGCTTTCCTTGTCCGCCGGTACTGTTATGAGGGGATCAATCTCCCGGTGAAAAAGAACCGGAAGGCTGAAGGAGAATACAGCAGCGGCAAGAAACAGGCAGAGGGGCTGCCAGCCGAAATTTGAGTTCATGAACAGCATGACCCCGCCTCCGAGCATAAGCCCGGCAAAACGGGCTGCGGACTGGATGGAATTGCCCCACGGACGCTCCTCTTCTTCCAGAATATCAGTAGCATAGCCATCCACGGCAATATCATTGGTGGCCATGACGCAGCTTAAAAGAAGGAGCAGGCCGTACATGATGCCGAAATCAGCAGACGGCGGAAAATAGGACACGCAGACCAACACCGCCGCCCCGCTCCATTGCAAGGGAAGTATCCATGACCTGCGCCTGCCAAGGGCGGGTATGTATTTACGGTCCACCCATGAAGCGCAGAGGAACTTCAAGGCCCACGGCAGATGAAGTGCGAAAATTGCCCCTACGGCCTTAAGATTCACCCCCTGCTCACGCAGGATAACCGGTAAACTGCCGAACACATAACCAAGCGGTATGGCCTGACACAAATACATGGAAGCCAACAGGGAAAGCTTGAATAATTTTGAAGCCTTTTGCGGTCTTTCATTGTTTGAACTTTTCATTGGCGTAACTCCTCACTTTTTTATCTCGCACTGAAGTCAAAAACTTCTTTGGCAACACTCCGTACTTTTTCTTAAATGCCGCACTGAAATGGCTCAGATTTGTATAGCCCAAAGCCCATGCTACTTCGCTCACATTCATATCTCCTGCTTCAAAAAGCATTCGAGCCTTACGTAACTTATATTCCTTGAGAAAAGCGAAAACAGTCATACCGTAAAGCTGCTGAAAACCAGCTTGAATTTTGGAGATGCTCATCATATGCGCCCGGGCAAGTTCAGCCATGGTCGGCGGATTATCAAATTTTTCCTTCAACTCATCCTGAATGGATTTAATGCGTTCTATCTCGAGCAGACTCAACCCGGAACTGCGACCCCGCTCAGGAGATTCAAGCTTCATGACCTGCAAGCCAATCAACTCAAGTGCCTTGCCTTCAAGATAAAGCCTGCTGCAATTGTCACCAACAAAGCCGTAAAACAATTCATTAGCCGCGGCCTGCACCGCCGGGTCCATGGTATGATGGATAAAAAACTCATTTGCATTCCGATTTTCCAACACCCCTTTCAAATCATCATGAATTGAATCCATATCCGTGCAGAGCAATTCGTGCAGTAGTTCAGGGCTGATATGCAAATGGATGGTCCTCGCCCGCCCCTCAACTGTAGACTCGACAACACCCGATATTTCATGGAAAAAACCCAAACCGCCGCTACCGGGTAAATTCTCCACCCGCAAAGGCCCGAGGGAAGTTTCATGCATATTGTTGATGATTGATCCTTCAAGGAAAAAGCCAAAATCAATATAATTGTTTTTCTTGTGGTAGCTGAAAGAAAAACCCTTAAAAAGAGCGGCTTCAAAAGCACTAAGCCGCAATCCGGGACGAAGCTCCATTTCCCGCCAGACAGGAGGTTCCGCTGCCCCATCCCCCCTTACAGATTCAAATGCACGGACAGCACTTTTAGATGAGGCATCTTCGATTCCCCAACAACCTTTATTTATAGCGGAAAGCGTATTGTTTTCCATTACTCCACTCCTGACTCGGCAAACCCTAACTGAGTTTGAATTTCATTTTCCTTACGAATATAGTTAACCTACTTAACTGTCAAGTGTGGAGTATACTTTTAACTTATCCCTCTCCCTAATGGGGCGATATTGTTAGGCGAATCGGATATTAACTTTATTTGCAGGGTAATTCTCTGGAACGAAACGTCATCTTAAACTAAATATTTCAACATCAAACCGAACAAATCAGCCCATTCGACAAGTTATCCAGCTGCGGCAGAAACGGCGCAGTACTGATTTCATAATCTTCAAAATCCACATAAGACGGCTCTGAGTCAGGAGTCACGCTGAGTTCCATACCCTGATCATCAAAGACCACACGCATGGGCACCATTTCGCGCTCACTTTCAGAGCATAAAGATTCACGGCATTCAGGCACAAAAAGGAACTCCGCCCCGGAATAGTGGCGGGCGGTGACCATGCTTAAAGTGGTACACAGAGAAGCAACCTGCCCTTGATTATCAAAAACCAGTGAATTCAAATCCCCATTGATGCCTACTGCATCGGAATCAAAAGCAGTGATTTTGCCGATGCGGGTTTGCAGCGGTGCCGGCTCGACAGGCTCAAGAGAACGGATGCGCCCTCCCGGACTGAAGCTGATGCCCACACGGGTTCTGATGACACCAACCGGAGTCTGCACGGCAATATTTTCGTCCGGCCAAAGGGTCATGGAACGCAATCCACCATCCTCGTAAAAACAAAGACTGATGACTTTGGCTGTTAGCGGACCAGCCGGAGTGTCAATGGTCAATGGCTCGGCAAGCTTGCCTTCATCTTCCTGTGTCCAGTAGCCGGACAGCTTCCCGTTAAGCGGAAAAACCCGCTTCAGCTTACCGGACTTATAAAATGTAACCATCTCAGCTTCAATTATCCCCACCGGGGTAAAAACCGGGGTGCGCTCTTCCAACGGCAGGGATTTAACCGTGCCGTTGGCATAGGTCTGGACCGGCTGCAGGGTCTTGCGGCGCAAATCATCGGTGGTGTGCTGGGCAATCAATTCCCCGACCTCAGTCAGATAGAGACGTCTCAAGGTGTTCATGTGTAGACCTCCTCGTCATTTAGCTTGATAAATTCACTGCGGGTCAGAGGCCGTTCAAGGCGCAGGGAAAGCTGGCGCACGGCCTCGGTAAGCGTGGAAAGGGAGTCCGTGCCGCAATCAATACCGTATTCATCAAGGGCATTGCGCACCGCTGCCCGCCCGCTCTTGCCGCCCACGGCCATTTTACGGGCCGTACCCACTGAATCTGGATCGTAAGGCTCGAACAGTTCCGGGGATTTGCTCAGGGCATGGGTGTGCAGCCCTGATTCGCAGGCAAAAATATCGGTGCCGACTACAGCCTTGGTGCGCGGGATGGCAACCTTGGCTGCCGCGCCCACCAGCATGCAGGCTTCCTTAAGCACTGCGGTGGAGTAGCGGGTGTTACCCTCACGCAGAGCCAAACGGGCCACCAGTTCCTCGGTGACGGCAATGCCGGAACGCTCGCCGATGCCGATGACCGAACAGTCCGCGTAATCGGCCCCCGCCTCAAGGGCGGTGAATGAATTGGCCGTAGCCATGCCGAAATCATCGTGGCAGTGCACGGCAATATCAATATTCAGCTTCGCTCTGAATTCCTTGACCAGTTTTTCCATGGAAAGGGGAGTCAGTTGCCCCAGTGAATCCGCAAGGCGGACCCTCGAAGCCCCGCAGACCTCGGCATGCAGGGCCATGGAAAGGGCGAAATCTCCATCAGCACGGGAGATATCCTCAAGGCCCACGGAAATGTATTCAAAACCGCATTCTTTAGCCCTGCGCACTGCCGCAGCCAGCTTACGCAAAATATCCTGACGGTCCGAGTCTAAACGTTTCTCAATGTGCAGGTCCGAAACCGGAACCCCGATATTAATGCGGGGCAGCCCCAGCTCCGCCGCTGTTTCAATAGCCTTCTCCCGGCAGGGAGACCAGACACTTAATTCCGTATCTCCGCCGAGAGTGCGGGCATGGGCAGCAAAGACCGTAAGATCATCTTGGCCGACCCAGCCCAGCTCTATCTCATCCACGCCCATATCAATAAGTGAGGATACGATGCGCTTGCGGGTTTCCAGATTGAAATAAGCCCCGAACAACTGTGCGCCTTCACGCAGGGTGGTATCGATCAACATTATGTACTCCAGATGGATTAAATAGTTCAAAATCCATACAGCATAATCGGTGCCAAACAGCCCTGCCATCCTATCTACCTTAATTTATATAACATCCCCTACTTTTCCTTCTCCATACGCAACCTACGAAAATGTAGTTTCCTACAATTTTGTGCAGAGCATTCATAAGAATCTACATTTTTCGCATGTCTTAATTTTTCTTTATCCTAGGCACATTTCCAATCAAATACAGTTACTTACGATACAAAAACAAGTTTGGCACACGGATTGCCTTAGGAGAATCAGCAACACGAAAACAATCCAAACCACATGGAGGAAAAAAAAATGAGAAAAGTAGCAATCTACGGAAAAGGCGGAATCGGAAAATCCACCACCACCCAGAATACTGTAGCCGGACTGGCAACAATGGGCCGCAAAGTTATGGTCGTAGGCTGTGACCCTAAAGCGGACTCCACCCGCCTGCTGCTGGGCGGACTGGCCCAGAAATCAGTTCTCGATACCCTTCGTGAAGAAGGTGAGGACGTTGAACTTGAGGACATCCGCAAACCCGGTTTCGGTGAATCATGGTGTGTTGAATCCGGCGGCCCGGAACCCGGAGTCGGCTGTGCAGGTCGCGGTATCATCACATCCATCAACATGCTTGAGAACCTCGGCGCATACGAAGAGTCTGAAGGCCTTGATTACGCATTCTACGACGTACTCGGTGACGTTGTCTGCGGTGGATTCGCAATGCCCATCCGCGACGGCAAGGCCGAAGAAATCTACATCGTCTGTTCCGGTGAAATGATGGCCATGTATGCAGCCAACAACATCTGCAAAGGTATCATGAAATACGCGGAATCCGGCGGAGTACGCCTCGGCGGCCTGATCTGCAACTCCCGTAACGTTGATAACGAAAAAGAGATGATCGAAGAGCTGGCTAAAAAGCTGGGCACCCAGATGATCTACTTCGTCCCCCGCGACAATGACGTACAGCGCGCGGAAATCAACCGTAAAACCGTAATCGAATGGGACGACAGCGTACCGCAGGCCACCGCTTACATGGGCCTCGCCGATGCCATCGACAAAAACGAAATGTTCGTTGTCCCCACCCCGCTGGAAATCGAAGAACTGGAGCAGTTGCTCCTCGATTACGGACTCATGGAAGCATAATAGAAATTCCCCCACCTCCTCCACACAAAGCGGCGAAGCCTAATAAAAAAGTTTGGGATTCTTAAACCCTTTTCAAAGGGTTTAAGCCGCCGGAGGCAAAATCAATCCATTCTTAAAGCGCACAGCGCATCAAATAGCAGAGCAAGGAGAGAAATATCATGATCATGGTGAGAGCAATTGTAAGACCGGAAAAAGCGGACGACGTACTGGCCGCGCTCATGGACAACGGCTACCCCGCAGTAACCAAATATTCCGTTGCAGGCCGCGGTAAACAGCGCGGCATCAAAATCGGCGAAGTAACTTACGACGAAATCCCCAAAACCATGCTCATGAGCGTGGTCAAGGCTGAAGATAAAGACTTTGTAATCAACACCGTAATGGACGCGGCAAGATCCGGAGCAAAAGGCGCATTCGGTGACGGTAAGATTTTCGTAACCGAAGTTGAAGACGTCTACACCATCAGCTCCGGCATCAACGAAGCGGCTCCGGCAGAGGAGGCATAGCATGAAAGAGGTCATCGCAGTTGTGCGGATGAACATGATGAACCGCACCAAAGAGGCCCTCACCGAAGCGGGCATAGATGCTTTCTTCGCCCACGAGGCACAGGGCCGCGGAAAAGGTTTTGTAAACGCTACTGTACTTGAGGGCGCGGAAGAAGGCTACGAAGAAGCCGCCGCAGTCCTCGGTGAAAAAGGCAAGCTCTACCCCAAACGTATTTTGACCGCTGTTGTTCCCGAAGAATCAGTAGGCGCAGTGGTGGAAGAGATCATCAAAGTCAACAAAACCGGAAAACCCGGTGACGGCAAGATATTCGTCTGCCCCGTAGGCGACTCTGTCAGGGTCAGAACCGGAGAAACAGGCGCGAAGTCCATCGCCTAACCACTCAGGAGAATTATTATGAGTAGCAAGACCAAAGTGGTGCAGTGGGACCCGGCGGACATCAAGGAAGAACTTCTGAAGAAGTATCCGCCGAAAGTTGCCCGCAAGCGCGCCAAACAGATTATGATCAACGAAGCGACTGAAAGCGAAGCACCGCCTGAAATCGTCGCCAACGTCAGAACCATTCCCGGTATCATCACCATGCGCGGCTGCACTTATGCAGGCTGTAAGGGCGTTATCATGGGCCCCACCCGCGACATCGTGAACATCACCCACGGCCCCATCGGCTGCGGATTTTATTCCTGGCTGACCCGCCGTAACCAGACCTCTGCAGGCCCTGACGGTGAAAACTACATGCCCTACTGCTTCTCAACCGACATGCAGGATCAGGACATTATCTTCGGCGGTGAAAAGAAACTCGAAGCTGCCATTCAGGAAGCATACGACCTCTTTCATCCCAAGGGCATCTGTATCTTCTCCACCTGTCCGGTGGGGTTGATCGGTGACGATGTTCACGCCGTTGCCAAAAAGATGAGAGAAAAATTCGGCGACTGCAACGTTTTTGCCTTCTCCTGTGAAGGTTACAAGGGTGTTTCCCAGTCCGCCGGTCACCATATCGCCAACAACGAAGTTTTCACTCATCTGGTGGGAACAAACGATGAACCGCGCAAAGAAGAATACAAAATCAACCTGCTCGGCGAATACAACATCGGCGGTGACGGTTTTGAGATCGACCGCGTACTCAAAAAATGCGGCATTACCAACATCGCCACCTTCTCCGGCAACTCCACATATGACCAGTTCGCATCCGCACAGCACGCGGACCTGAGCTGTGTAATGTGTCACCGCTCCATCAACTACGTGGCGGATATGCTGGAAACTAAATACGGCATCCCCTGGATCAAGGTGAACTTCATCGGCGCGGAAGCAACAGCCAAATCCCTGCGCAAAATCGGCGAATATTTCGGCGACAAAACACTCATTGAAAAGATTGAAGCTGTGATTGCTGAAGAGATGCCCGAAGTGGAAGCAATTGCCAAAGACGTACGCTCCCGCACTGAAGGCAAAACAGCCATGATGTTTGTGGGTGGCTCACGCGCTCACCACTATCAGGAACTGTTCAATGAAATGGGCATGAAGACCCTTTCCGCAGGTTACGAATTCGGACACCGCGATGACTACGAAGGACGCCGCGTAATCCCGGAAATCAAAGTTGATGCGGACTCCCGTAACATCGAAGAAATCGAAGTTGTAGCTGATGAAGTACACTACAAACCGCGCAAAACTCCTGAAGAGATCAAAACACTTGAGGACGCAGGTTACCAGTTCAAGCACTACGACGGACTGAACCCCGACATGGATAAAGGCACCATCGTTGTTGATGACCTGAACCAGTACGAAGCGGAAAAGCTGGTGGAAATAATGAAGCCCGACCTTTTCTGCGCGGGCATCAAGGAAAAGTATTCCATCCAGAAACTGGGCGTACCCATGAAACAGCTGCACAGCTACGATTCCGGCGGACCTTACGCAGGATTCAAGGGCGCGATCAACTTCTACAAAGAAATCGACCGCCTCGTAGGCAGCAAGGTCTGGAGCTACATGAAGGCCCCCTGGCAGGAAAACCCCGAGCTCACCGCAACATTCGTGTGGGAATAGCCAGAGTGCCACAAAACAGCAGGAGAAAAACATGTTACTCAGACACACACCCACAGAAATCAAAGAACGCAAGTCGCTGGTCGTCAACCCGGCTAAGACCTGTCAGCCCATCGGTGCCATGTACGCCGCGCTGGGAATCAAAGGCTGTCTGCCTCATTCCCACGGTTCACAGGGCTGCTGTGCTTACCACAGGTCCATGCTGACCAGACACTATAAAGAACCCGTATCCGCAGCGACCAGCTCCTTTACCGAAGGCGCATCGGTTTTCGGCGGACAGGCCAACCTCATTCAGGCCATTAACAACATCTTCACGGTTTACGAACCGGAAGTGATCGCGGTGCACACCACCTGCCTTTCCGAGACCATCGGTGATGACCTTAAACAGATCGTTACCAAGGCCACCAAGGACGGCAAGATCCCTGAAGGTAAAACCGTATTCGGCGCACCGACTCCCAGTTACGTGGGATCGCATGTCACCGGTTTCTCCAACATGGTTAAAGCCATGGCCCAGTTGGCCGAGCCTTCTTCAGAGAAGAACGGCAAAGTAAACATCATCCCCGGCTGGGTGGAACCCTGCGACATGGAAGAGATCAAGCGTCTCTGCACCATGATCGGCGTGGACACCACCATGTTCCCGGATACCTCCGGCGTGCTCAACGGTCCCCTTAGCGGTGAATACAAGATGTTCCCCGACGGCGGCGTGACCATCAAAGAGCTCAAAGAAGCAGGACAGGCTACCGGAACCATCGCCCTTGGTGAATGGTGCAGCGCAGACGCGGCCCGCTGGCTGGATTCCAAGCACAAGGTTCCCTGTACCGTGCTGGATATGCCCTTCGGGCTCAAAGCCACCGACCGTTTCATCGACGTGCTGCGCACCGTGGCCGGAGTTTCCATCCCCGACACCATCTCCTACGAGCGTGGACAGCTGGTGGACCTCATCTCCGACATGCACCAGTACTTCTACGGCAAAAAAGTCGCCATCTTCGGTGATCCCGACCAGCTCATTTCCATGGTGGAATTCCTCCGTTCCATCGATATGTGCCCGGTCTACGTCGTTACCGGTACTCCCGGCAAGAAATTCGAAAAACGGATCAAGGAACTCACCTCGGACATGCCCTACGAATGTAAGGTCAAAGCCAAAGGCGACATGTTCCTCATGCACCAGTGGATCAAGAACGAGCCTGTGGATCTGCTCATGGGTAACTCCTACGGCAAATATATTGCCCGTGACGAAGACATCCCGTTCCTGCGCTGGGGATTCCCCATCACTGACCGTCAGGGACACCAGTACTTCCCCACCGTGGGCTACAAAGGCGGCCTGAGACTGCTGGAAAAGATTCTCGGACTGCTGCTGGATCGCAAAGACCGCGATTCCCCCGAAGAAACATTCGAACTTGTACTTTAATACCTAAGAGGCCTCCGGCGGCCCTGCCGGGGGCCTCAAACCCTTTTTGAAAAAAGGGTTTAAGGATCCCAAAAACTTTTATTAGGGCTTCGCCGCTTTTAAGGAGAAACCGATGACTACCACCTCACATCCCTGTTTCGGACCCTCAGCCCGCGCTTCTGTAGCCCGCGTTCACCTTCCGGTTGCTCCCAGAACTTTTTGCCGCACCAACTTTGCTCCCATGACCAAGCAGCCGGCAGCCATCATGCCCGAAGATGCATTGAGCATGCTTGATGGGCTGATTGAGTCCGGCAAAAAAATCAAAGTTGTGGGCATTACCGGCCCCGGCGATCCGCTGGCAAATTTCGAAGCAACTTACAAGACCCTGAAGCTGGTCCACGATAAATACCCGCGCATGTCCCTCTGCCTGACAACTCTGGGCATAAACGGTGCGGAATATGCCGCAAAACTGGCAGAACTCAAGATTTCCCACATTACTGTTCTGGTGGACGCGGCGGATTCAGCTACCGCCGAAAAAATCTATGCCTGGATTCGCCCGTCAACCAAGAACATCCCCCTGCCCGAAGCCGCCAAGCTGCTTATGAATGAACAGGCCGCAGCCATCAAGGCATTCAAGGAAGCAGGGCTGACCGTGAAGGTCAACACAACAATTTACAACGAAAACATAGACCAGATCGAAAACATCGCCATAGCCGTAAAGATGCTTAACGCGGACATCATGGGACTGACCCCCTTTATTCCAAATGAAGACAGCGAATTTTCAGCAGTGAGTGACGAGCAGATTGCGGAAGCCAGAACACTCGCCGCAAAACATATTGAACTCATGGAGCCGTGGCTCAGATGCGGATCATCCATCGAACTGGAGAAGCCGGTATCAAGTAACCTGCCCAAACCGAGTAAAAGCCGCCCTAATGTAGCGGTGGCAAGCTCCAGCGGTATGGATATCGACCTGCATCTGGGCCACGCCCATAAACTCATGATTTTCGGCCCCCGCGAAGATGGTCTGGCCTGCCTGCTGGAGACAAGAGAGGCCCCGGAACCGGGCGGCGGAAAATCCCGCTGGGAAAAACTGGCTGAAATGCTGAACGACTGCTTCGTATTACTCTGCTCCGCAGCCGGGGAGACCCCGAAAAAAGTGCTTGCCGCCAAAGGTATCAGGACAATCCAGACCGACGAAAACGTAGAAGGCACAGTGGACGTGCTCTACGGCGGCGGGAAAAAAGGCAAATGCAAGAAGTAATTAACAAGTCTTAACGCGAAGCGGCGAAGCCCTAATAAAAAGTTTTGGGATCCTTAAACCCTTTTCCCAAAAGGGTTTGAGGCCCCCGGCAGGGCCGCCGGAGGCATAATCAAATACGAGGAGATAAAAATTATGGCTACCCCTGAAAGAATGATCATCTGTTGTCAGAGTTTCCGCGCTACGGGCGAACCCAAGGGTATCTGTCACAAGCAGACTGACGGTTTCCTGCAATACATCGAAGAAGAAACCATCGACCGTGGTCTGGACGCACTGGTGGTAGCCACCAGCTGTCTGAAGCAGTGTGATAACGGTCCCATCCTCGTGATCCAGCCGGAAAACTGGTGGTTCAAGGGTGTGGACTCAGAAGAAAAGATCGATGAAATCCTCGACGGCCTTGAAGACGGCGAGCCCTGTGCAGATTACCTGCTCGATTAATTAAACAAACGCAAAATCAACATTTCAAAGTTCACGCTTCTGGATTTTGGAAAACCATATGAGGGAGCATATGCCGACCACAGTTCATATACGTAACGCCAACTCTGCTGATCTGGTTCCCATGACCGATCTGCTGAAATCTCTGTTCTCCGTCGAGAAAGACTTTTCAGTGGATGGGAGCAGACAGCTGAATGGCCTCAAAATGCTGCTAGGCAATCCCCGGGCACGCATTCTGGTGGCGGAAGAACATGGTGAAGTGGTCGGCATGTGCACCGGTCAGATTGTAATCTCAACAGCTGAAGGCGGTCCGTCCATCCTCGTGGAAGACGTGGTTGTCCGCAGCGACAGGCAGGGGGCGGGAATCGGCTCACAACTCATGGAAGCCATTCTCGGATTCGCAGAAGAACAAAGAGCAACACGGCTGCAATTACTTGCAGACTGCGACAATACCCCGGCCCTGAAATTCTACCAAAAGATCGGCTGGAGCAACACAAGCCTGATCTGCCTTCGCAAGACGAACGCATAGCAACGGAGCAAAACAATGAATGAATACACAATTTTAGAAGAACGCAAAGACCAGATCCACCGTACGGGCGAGGGAGCACTGGACATGGCCTGCAACCGGGAATCGCTTGCCGGTGCAGTAAGCCAGAGAGCCTGTGTTTTCTGCGGTTCGCGGGTGGTGCTATACCCCATCGCAGACGCCCTGCATCTGGTTCACGGTCCCATCGGCTGTGCGGTCTACACTTGGGACATCCGCGGCGCGCTCTCCAGCGGCCCGGAACTGCACCGCCTCTCCTTTTCCACCGACCTGCAGGAAACAGACGTTATCTTCGGCGGTGAAAAGAAGCTTGAAGCAGCCCTTGATGAACTCATCGACCGTCACAGCCCCAAGGCTGCATTCGTCTACTCCACCTGCATTGTCGGCATCATCGGTGATGACCTTGAAGCGGTATGTAGAAAGATGAGCGAGAAGAAAGGAATTCCCGTACTTCCGGTCATGTCCGAAGGTTTCAAGGGCAGCAAGCGCGAAGGCTATCTCGCGGCCTGCAAAGCCATGTTCAAGCTGGTGGGCAACGAGGATGTATCCGATGTTTCCCCCCTTTCGGTAAACATCCTGGGCGACTTCAACCTTGCCGGGGAAATCTGGATCATCCGCGAATATTTCAAAAAGATGTGGGTGGAGGTCGTCGCCAACATCACCGGCGACGGACGTGTGAAGGATATAGGACGCAGCCACGGCGCGGCCCTTAATCTTGTACAGTGTTCCGGGGCGACATTGGACTTGGCAAAAATGATGAAGGAGAAATACGGCAAGCCATACATGCGCGTCTCCTACCTCGGCATCGAAGACATGGCCGATTCCCTCTATCAGGTTGCTGATTTCTTTAAGGATGTCGACCCGGACATTGTCAAACGCACGGAAAATCTCGTGCGCGACGAACTCTCCAAGCTCATGCCCGAACTGGCCCGCATGCGCAAAGATCTCGAAGGCAAGAAAGTCGCCATGTACGTGGGCGGTTCCTTTAAGGCTTTCTCCCTGCTCAAGGCTTTCCGCCATCTGGGTATGAAAGTGGTCATGGTCGGTTCCCAGACCGGAACCAAGGAAGATTACGCTGAACTGGAACGTATCTCCGATCCCGGCACCATCCTCGTGGATGACGCCAACCCGCTGGAACTTTCTGCATTCATCAAGGAAAAGGACGTGGACATCTTTGTCGGCGGCGTAAAAGAACGCCCCATCGCCTTCAAGATGGGAGTGGGGTTCTGCGATCACAACCACGAGCGCAAGGAAGCCCTCGAAGGTTTCGAAGGCATGCTCAATTTCGCCCGCGAAATTCACGCCTCAGCAATGAGCCCGGTCTGGAACTTTGTACCTAGAAGATCGAAGAAAGCAGGAGAATAGCCATGACTACTAAGAGTAAAAATTTTACATCGACCACTAATGCCTGCAAACTTTGTACGCCGTTAGGTGCATCTCTGGCCTTTCGCGGCGTTGAAGGCTCCATACCTTTCCTGCACGGCTCGCAGGGCTGCGCTACTTACATGCGCCGTTACGTGATCAGCCATTTTCGTGAGCCTGTGGATATTGCTTCTTCAGCTCTGGGTGAAAAGCACGCTGTATACGGCGGCGGCCCGAACCTGAAAAAGGGCATCCTCAATGTTATGAAAAAATACGAGCCGAAAATCGTGGGCGTGGCGACCACCTGCCTCACCGAAACAATCGGCGATGATGTTCCCATGTATCTCAATGAATTCAATAAAGAATTCGGCGACCTCGACCTGCCGGATATCGTGCAGGTTTCCACACCTAGCTACAACGGCACCCACATGGACGGTTGGCACGGCGCAGTGCGTTCCATGGTCGAACAGCTCTGCACTGAAAAAGCGGAAGACGACGGACACGTAAACATCCTGCCCAACATGGTTTCCTGTGAAGATGTGCGTCACCTCTTCGATATTTGTGAAGATTTCGGCCTGAAGGCGACCATCCTGCCCGATATTTCCGAAACCCTCGATGGCCCGGCACTGGAGGATTACGTGAAAATCCCCGTCGGCGGTACTCCGGTTGAGGACATTAAAAAGATGTCCGGCGCGGCAGCAACCATCGAACTGGGCCGCTGTGTTCCCGCCAAGAGCGGCGGAACCAGCCTTGCAGAGCGGTTCGGTGTAGCCAACCACCGCATCGGCCTGCCCATGGGCCTGCGTGAATCCGATATTTTCTTCGAAACTCTCGAAGCTGTTTCCGGCAAAAAGATGCCCGCCCGTTACGAACGCGAACGGGGCCGGCTCATCGATGCTTACGTGGACGGACACAAATACATTTTCGGCAAGCGGGCCGTTGTTTACGGCGAGGAAGACCTCGTTACCGGACTGTGCGCTTTTCTGGCCGAGATCGGCGTGGACGTGGTCCTTGCCGGGTCCGGAGCAAAAAAAAAAGGCATGGCTGAAGCCATCTCCGCAGTAACCGAGGGCGTAGGCCGGACCACCCCGGAAATCCACGAAGGAGTTGATTTCCACGACATCGCCGAACGGGCCGGGGAACTGAAACCGGACCTGCTCATCGGTCATTCCAAGGGCTACCGCTACGCCAAGGTATGGGGAATCCCGCTCATCCGGCTCGGTTTTCCTGTACATGACCGCTTCGGCGGGCAGCGCATCCCGACGCTGGGCTATCGCGGAACGCAGCACCTTTTCGACCGCATAGTCAACGCAATGCTCGAAAAGAAACAGGCCGATAACCCTGTCGGCTATGGCTATATGTAAGAAATAAAGGACTATTTAATAACACCAGCGGCGAAGCCCTAATAAAAAGTTTTGGGATTCTTAAACCCTTTTCCCAAAAGGGTTTAAGGCTCCCGGCAGGGCCGCCGGAGGCATAACAGGGAGATATATCATGAAAAAAGATACCACCAAACATCCGTGTTTTAACAAAGAAACCGCAGGTTCCTGTGGACGTGTACATCTCCCGGTAGCCCCCAAGTGCAACATTCAGTGTAACTACTGCAATCGTAAATACGACTGCGTGAACGAATCGCGCCCCGGCGTGACCAGCGGTGTGCTCAAACCTTTTCAGGCTGCGGAATATATGGACGCAGTGCTGAAAAAAGAACCGCGTATCACCGTGGCGGGTATCGCAGGACCGGGCGACCCTTTTGCCAATCCGGAAGAGACTCTGGAAACCATGCGGCTGCTCAATAAAAAGCATCCCCATTTGATCTTCTGCCTGTCATCCAACGGCATGGGCATCCTGCCTTATCTGGATGACCTGAAGGCACTGGGCGTATCCCATGTGACTATCACCATCAACGCGGTTGACCCGAAAATCGGGGCTAAAATTTATTCCTGGGTCAAGGCCGGCAAGGTTGTGTACCGTGGCGAAAAAGGCGCGAAGGTCCTGCTGGAACGCCAGCTTGCAGCCATTAAAGGGCTGAAAGAACGTGGCATTACCGTGAAGGTTAACTCCATTGTCATTCCCGGAATCAACGACCAGCACATTGCGGAAGTGGCCCGCGTGGCAGCGGAACTTGGCACGGACATTCAGAACATGATCCCGCTCAAGCCCACTGCGGATACCCTTTTTGCTGATTTTGAAGAGCCGGACCATAAAATGATTAACTCTCTGCGCAAGGAAGCGGGGGGAACCATTGAACAGATGACCCACTGCCGCCGCTGCCGCGCAGATGCTGTGGGACTGCTGGGTGATGATAAATCCGTGGCTTTTTGTGGCACCTTAAAATCCTGTTCCGAGCTGAAACCCATTGATGTGAAAGGACCACGCCCATACGTGGCGGTTGCTTCCCGCGAAGGCATGCTGGTCAATCAGCATCTCGGTGAAGCCCGTGAATTCCACATCTGGGCCAAGGACGGCGATGGCGACTTCAAACTGGTGGAGAAACGGCCCGCTCCCAAGGCCGGATGCGGTCCGCAGCGTTGGACCGAGCTTGCGACAACCCTCAGTGACTGTCGCGCGGTGCTTGCGGCGGCCATCGGGGAAACTCCGCAGGCAAAACTGGCTGAAAACGGCGTGGAACCGCACGTGATCGGCGGGTTCATCGAAGACGCACTGCGTACTATCTACAACGGCGGGGATATGGATATCCATAAAGGACGGCGCGGCTCTATTGCTGATGCCTGCTGCACCGGAACCGGCACCAAGTGCGGATAAAAATTCTGTCCATAAACAGCTATCTGCAATAAAATAAAATTTTATAGAAATGCTCCGTTTCTATAAATTACACTGTGAAGCCCCGGCAAAGTTGCTCTTGCCGGGGCTTCTCCCTTGATAGTCAGAACAAAGTTCAAATATCCTCTGCTCCACTATCTGGCAAAATTTTGTAAAACCGATTATGTTTGACAAAACCCAGATTGGAGCACTCAAATGAAAATGACCGCGAAAACCGTACTTCTATTCTTTATACTAACCCTTTTCAGTATCACCTCCGCCAGTGCCGATGAGGTAGCCAAAGGGGTCAACTGCCCTCCCGGATGGAGCGATAACCAAGTTGCCCGCGGAGATAACCGGGTAAAGCAATGCATATCCCCGTCACTTGATTCCAGTGTGGAACTTTATGTCACTCCCGGTAAAAAGATTCCGTTGGAGAAACTGCTTGATAATTGGATTACCGCCCTTAAACAGCAGGGCTTTCCATTGCAGAATAAGATTTCCGAAACCAAAGGACATGTCTCCGGTGCCCCTGCAATTTTCCGTGAATATGAAGGAAAAGCAGACGGCAGGACATTTGAATCACTGCTGGCAGCCAGTAGCCATAATGGAGTGAATTACATCTTTCAGGGCCGTTATCCCGATGATGACCGCGAAGCCGAACAGCTGGTCAGGCACTCTCTGACCACATGGAATTTCCCCGAAGACACAGCCAAGGAAGACACCCCGTATGATTCCCCGAAACAAGCCGGAACCAGCGGCAGCTTCAAAAATATAGGTGGTTGCTGGGCCTGGGGACTCTGGAAAGCACCCTCCGGTGCTTCAGTGGTCATCCTGCCCGACGGACGGGCCATTTTTGACGGGCAGATTCTCAGGCACTGGCGGCCTACAGATGAAGAGGGAACGATAGTCATGGAAATCCCCATCAAATGGGGCGGAGGCAGTGCCATCTGGACTCACCCGGAAGGACGTCATGACGTAATTATTCAGGTGGAATTTCCAGAAGCGCGGCAGATTCTACTGCGCGATTCATGGGAATACAGCTACAAAGGCAAGGCTTTCAAAGCCTGCCATCACTAGGAAAAAAGAGGCTTTCCACCCGACGTGGAAAGCCTCTTTTTTTTAACCGCAATCTCGATGATCGCGGACTAGCCAGTCAGGAAATTTTTAACCTTTCTTCATACGCCTAAGCCGCGCCCGCCCTTCGGCGATCATGGATTCAAGACCGTAACGCTTAACCCGGTAGCCCATCTGACGAGCAGAAAGGCCAAGAGTTTCTGCGGCCTTGTACTGAATCCAGCCGCTACGTTCCAGAGCGGCGACAACTTCATTACGCTCCACTTCCTTGAGCGAGGTGCAATGAGGAAGAGCATCGTTTGAAGCAGGAACGCTGACTTCTCCATCAGAACTGTTGGAGACTCCACGCTGGCCCGGAGCAAGATAGGATTTAAGAAATTCAAGGGTAATATATTCGGAGTCGGACATGATAACCAGCCGCTCCAACAGATTCTGCATCTCACGAACATTGCCCGGCCAATCGTAAATCATAAGCGAATCAAGAGCCGCCGGGGTAAAAAACATTTTTCGACCATAATCCTCAGCCATTTTCTGGATGAAATAATTGAGCAGCCCGGTGATGTCCTCTTTGCGTTCCCGCAAGGGCGGCACGGTGATGGGAAAAATATTCAAGCGGTAATAGAGATCCAGCCGGAATTCATTGCGCTCCACCAACAACCCGAGGTCGCGGTTGGTGGCCGCAAGGATACGCACATCAATATTGCGAGTCTTGTTTGAACCGATCCTTTCCAGCTCTTTTTCCTGTAAGACCCGCAAAAGCTTGGCCTGTAGGCTCATGGGAAATTCCCCGATCTCATCAAGAAAAATTGTCCCGCCGTCAGCCTCTTCAAAACGGCCCGGACGAGTGGAAGCCGCACCGGTAAAAGATCCTTTTTCATGACCGAATAATTCGGACTCAAGAAGATTTTCCGGGATGGAAGCACAGTTAACCTTGATAAAAGGGTGCCTTGCGCGATCTGAAAGTTCGTGGATGATCTTGGCCATGAGCGTCTTGCCCACACCGGATTCACCGAGCAGCAACACTGTGGCCTTGGTGGGTGCCACTTTTTCAAGTTGCCGCTGGACCTCAACCATGGCTGAACTCTGCCCGACAATGTAGAGGCCCTTTGTTTTTTTGGAAATCTGGTACTTTAAAGAAGTATTCTCACGCTTGAGGGCAGCCTCACGTTCCATGATCTTCTCGTTGAGACTTATAAACTGACCGATGAGCGTAGCCACGATCTTCAGGAAATCAACATCCTCTTCCGCAGCGACATGATCACCGAAGATACGATCCACATTGAGAACACCGATGGGGTCGCTGTGAAGAATAATCGGCACACCGATGAATCCGGTTTTAGCGCGCTCAATCTTGCGGGCTCCGGTTTTATCAAGGAAAAGCGGCTCCTTACTGATATCCGGCACATAATAAGACTCCCCGGTCTGGAAAATACGCCCAGTGACCCCTTCATCAAGGCGGTAAACCCCGCGCTGTTTTTCCTCAAGGGACAAACCATACGAGGCATTGATTGAAAGCTGTTTTGTTTCCGGGTCGTAAAGGGTCACTGTCGCCCGCTTCATGCTCAGGTTCTCCGAAAGAATACTAAGCACACCGTCAAGTGCGGACTCCAGATCAAGAGCCTGCTCAATGGCCTGACAAATGGCCAGCAGCGCGGAAAGTTTCAATCCATGCAGTGAAGGATACATATATGCAGTTAAGCAAGGGAGATGCCATTACTGCAAACAGAGAAATACTTTTTAATTTCTGGACATTATGAGAAAATGAATTTTTGAAAATATTCACATTTATGTCAATTATCACAAACCAATGAACATTAATGGAAAACTGATCTTGGCCATTTGCAGCTTCAAAAACAAACTCTGCCACCGACCTATTTCTCGTCTAATTCATGCAGCAGAGCCTTATCTGGCCCATTATCAAAACTACCGAACTAGATACACTGATTTGCGAACAATTGGCGGCCTAATATTTTTCACAACCACAAAGCTATCGACTCCCCGCACCAAGCCTACTATGGTTAGCCATGCCTACAGACAAAACATTCCGTCAGGAAAAGGCCCTTTTCAGTATTGAAGGAGTGAACTCCATTTGGGAAAGTGTACTTGATAAAGCAGTGCAGACCTCCCTGCCCAAGGCTCACGAGATAGAAGCCAATGATCCAAACTACTTCTTTTTCTTACTCAAAGGTTCTGTCAAACTTTCCTGCCTCTCAGAGAGCGGACAGGAGCGGGTGGTCATGCGCATCGGTCCCGGCACCCTTTTCAATGAAGTTTCACACATTCACAGCTCTATTTTCCAAAGTCACAGCCTGCACACATTGGAAGAATGCGTGGTAGCCCGTTTTCCCAAATACATTCTGGAAAACGATGATTTCTTTCGCCAGCACCCGGAGCTGGCCTGTAATCTGATCCATTCACTGGGCATCAAGGCCGGGGCTTTTTTCGCCCAGCTTTTTGATTCCGGCCTGCTTGAGGTGAGTACGCGGGTCAGCCGTTCCCTGTACCAACTCTGGCAGGAAAACGGCGAATCCGAATCTTTTTCCCCCGGCCTGACTCAAAGCGAACTGGCCTCCACCCTTGGAGTTCACCGCAGCTCTTTGTGCCGGGTAATCAAGGCCCTGCGCCAAAAAGGGGTCATCGGTAAATTCACCAAAACCACATTGGAAATCCTCGATCCTGAAACACTTTCCCGTGAAGCGGGCGGGCTGCTTTTCCAAAATTTAAGCTTGTGAGATAAGCGACAACCAACGAACTAAACCTTTCATTTTCCCTTCTGACCCACTCAAAAAAATTCAACTCAATTTGTTTTTGTCTCATATGAGACAGAATTTTTCCTTTTCCTGCTCCATATGTGAAAAAAAGCGCGAGACAAAATCTACTGCCTCGCAAACATTTTTCAAGGAGCTGCATAATGTCCTTTGACAAAAGCAAGATTAAAAACGTGGTATTCATCATGCTGGATACCCTGCAATTCAACTATCTCGGATGCTACGGCAACGAGACGGTCAAGACCCCGCATCTTGACCGTTTCGCCCGTCAATCCGTTCTTTTCGAAAACGCTTATAGTGAAGGAGTCCCGACCGTCCCGGTACGCCGCGCACTCATGACCGGACGCTTCACCCTCCCTTACGGTGGATGGCAGCCTTTAGGCAGTGATGACACCACCATCACCGACATCCTCTGGGGTCGCAACATGCAGACCGCGCTCATTTACGACACCGCCCCCATGCGCCTCGCCAAGTTCGGCTACTCCCGCGGTTTCGATTATGTGGACTTCTGCCCCGGACAGGAGCTGGACCACACCACTTTTGAAAACGAGCCTCTCGATCCGGCCCTTAAACCCGAAGATTTCACCTCCGCCACCATGGTCTGGGATGAAAACGGCGAATACATCGATGATGAAAGCCCGCAGCTTCTGGACGAAATCGGTTGCTTTCTGCGCCAGCAGCAGCACCGCCGCACCGAAGCAGACAGCTACGTTGCCAAGGTTATGAACCGCACCGACAGCTGGCTCAGGGAACGCCGCGACAAGAACCGCCCGTTCTTCCTCTGGATCGATTCATTTGATCCCCACGAGCCTTGGGATCCGCCGTCCGTATGGAAAGGCGAACCCTGCCCCTACGATCCCGAGTACGAAGGAAACCCCATCATGCTCGCCCCGTGGGTTCCGGTGGAAGGCCGTATCACCGAGCGCGAATGCGAACACATCCGCGCTCTGTACATGGAAAAAATCACTGACGTGGATCGCTGGGTAGGCAGGACTCTGGATTCCATCCGCGAGCAGGGACTCATGGATGAAACCATGGTTGTGATCATGTCCGACCACGGCCAGCCCATGGGCGAAGCTGAACACGGCCACGGTATCATGCGTAAATCCCGCCCCTGGCCTTACGAAGAGCTGGTCCACGTGCCGCTCATGATGCACATCCCCGGAGTTGAGGGCGGACAGCGCATTTCCTCCTTTGTGCAGAACGTTGACGTAACCGCAACCATCATGGATGTCCTCGACCTGCTCGATACCGAAGACGGCATCAGCGATCACGGCATGAAAACCTTCGGTGCTGAAGATTATCAGGGCGAAAGTTTGCTGCCCATGATGCAGGGCGAAGTGGACAAGATCCGCGATTACGCCATTGCCGGATACTACGGCATGTCCTGGTCCATCATCACCGATGAATACAGCTACGTGCATTGGCTGGTCAGTGAAGATGAAAAGAACAACGCCGACTGCGTGGAAGGTGCCGACAAAGTCATGTCCGAGGATATGTGGACCTGCACCGCCGGGGCCAAGATCGAAGTTCCCCAGCACAACGAACTGTACGACCGCCGCAAGGACCCCTTCCAGCTGAACAACATTGCTGAAGAGAATCCCGAAAAAGCCGAAGAGCTGCTCCAGAAGCTCAAACTCGTCATCGGCGAACTGCGCACGACCTAATTCAAACCAACAAGGGCGGTCAGGTTATCCCGACCGCCCATAATAATATTTCAGTGGAGAAATCATGTTTACCGAACTGACTGACGCAAACTACAGCGCAACTGTAGCCGAGACCGTATCCGGTGTGCTCATCTGCTACAAGCAGCAGTGCCCGCATTGCAAGAACATGGAAAAGGTACTGGAAAAATTCAGCAAAAAAAATCCCGATGTAAACCTGTTCAAACTGGACAGCGAAGCCAACCCCGAAGCACTGGCTGACCTTGATTCCGAACGCGCCCCGACCATCTTCGTCATCAAAGGCGGAAAAATGGTGGCCCGCAAAGGTGGATTGATGAATCCCAAAGAAATGAAAGCTTTCTTCGCCGCAGCATAGAAGCAATTACAAGCAACGGGAGAGATCATGAGTGAAAGCACAATATACGATATGGTGATTGTGGGTGGCGGACCTGCCGGAATGACCGCAGGCATCTACGCAGCCCGCGCCGGACTGAAAGCCGTAATTCTTGAAGAAAATATCACCGGAGGACTGGTCAACTCCACCTATACGGTGGAAAACTTTCCTTCCTACCCCACCATCCACGGCATGGATCTTATGAAAAAGATGCGCGCCCATGTGGACAGCCTTGAAGTGGAAGTTGAAGAAGTCTGCGAAATTGAAAATATGTCTCTGGAAGGAGATATGAAAAGCGTGGAAACAGACGAAGGAACTTTCAAAGCCAAAACAGTTATCATCTGCACCGGACGCAAGCCAATTCCACTTGATGTGCCCACTGAGTGCGATCAGGTCCACCACTGCGCCATCTGCGACGGAGGTCCTTACAAGAGTAAAAGAGTTCTCGTAGTCGGCGGTGGCAACAGTGCTTTTGATGAAAGCCTGTACATGATCACCCTCGGCATTGAGCACATAACTCTCGTTGAAATAATGGACCGTTTCTTTGCTGCGCAGGGAACTCAGGACCAGTTGCTTGGCACCGGTAAAGTGGATGCCCGATCTGAGACCAAAGTTGTCGATCTCGTTGTGGAAAATGACGAACTCAAAGCCGCTGTGCTGGAAAATGTAGCTACCAACCAACAGGAAACCGTACCTGTGGACGGGGCCTTCGTATTTCTGGGCCAGAATCCCAATAACGAACTTTTTGCTGAAAAGATCAAACTTTCCAAAAACGGCTACATCATCACTGATGAACACATGGCGACCAGCATTCCCGGCGTATTCTCCGCAGGCGATATCAACGATAAAGCCTACCGCCAGATCACCACCGCCATGTCCGACGGAACAATTGCGGCTTTGGCTGCTGAAAGATATATTCGCACATAGGAACAACCATGACCAACGCAATGCAAACAATAAAAAAATGGGCTATGGCCGCTGCAATCGGTGCTGCCGGAGCTTTCATCATGCACGATCCGGGTAATCCCAAGATCGCCCTCTACTGGTTTGAAACGATCTTCGCCATCGCGGGTTTCGCCTTTGAGATTATGCCTCTGTTCGCCACAGCGGTATTGTTGCTCATGGCCTACATTGTTACCGGGATCGCCACCCCGGACCTTGCTTTTGTGGGCTGGACCACCCCCATCCCATGGGTCTGCATGTGCGGAATGCTTATCGGCGTACTCATGGAAAAAACCAAGCTTTCCAACCGCATCGCCCTGCTGGCTATCACCCGCATCGGACGCACTCCCCTAAGACTCTACGTCGCCATGATTGTTGCCGGTTACGCCGTTGGTGCCATCATCCCGGATGTCATCACCGTAACCATCCTGTTCATGGCTATTGCCTCGGGCATGTGTTCGGCAATGAAGCTGGATAAGGGTTCCAAAGCCGCAACAACCCTGATTATGGCCGCTTTCTTCGGTGCCACCGTCCCGGCCACCAACTACCTGCCCAATAACGTCGGTATTGTCGGCCTGCTCATGGTCAAGGATATGGGCGTCCCCATTGAATGGCTGAGCTTCTTTATTGAGAACATCGCTTTCGCCCTGCTTGTAGGTGTTGCCTGTGTGGGAATCCTGCACTTCTTCGGTTCAAAGGAACTGGGCAAATACATGGACCAATGCCTTGAGCACGCCAGCGAGAATCTCGCCTCCATGGGGTCCATCACCCGTGACGAGAAGAAAACCCTGATGCTGACCACACTGGCCCTTGCCGCTTTTGCCACTGAAACACTGCACGGCATTCCCGGTTACTACGCTTTCTGCGCCGTGGTCCTGCTGGGTTTTACCCCGCTCTTCAATCTGCTCAAGAAAGAAGACGTGGCTCAGGTTCAATTCTCCATCCTCTTCTTCATTGTCGGGTGTATGGCTATCGGTATTGTAGCCGGAAGCCTCGGTATTCCCGCATGGATGGCCGGAAAGATTGTGCCATACCTCGAAAGTGTCCAGAGTCTGGCCGGTTCATCACTGCTGGCCTACTGCACCGGGATTCTCGCCAACTTTGCTCTGACACCTGTTGCCGCGGCCACATCGTTGAGTATCCCGCTGGCTGAAATCGCCACCACCCTTGGCATGGACATTAAGCCGCTGCTGTACAGCTTCTTCTACGGATTGGACCAGTTCCTCTTCCCGTACGAGCTTGCCGCCGCGCTGATCATGTTCGCCACCGGATACGTACGCATGCGCTACCTGATGCTGATCATGGCAATCAGAATGCTTTGCGGAGCCGTTGCGGTCTGGATTGTAGCCTCCACCTACTGGCAGTGGATTTTCTAAACACATCTTCATAAAAGGCGGGCTGCATTTCTGCGGCCCGCCTTACCCTAATTATCAAATCAAATTTAAATTACTGAAGGTCTACCGTGACCGTTCAGGAGATATTTTCATGTCTAAAACCCTTCTTCTCGTGGCCCTTGCCGTGGTTCACATCATCTGGGGCGGCGGGTTCATCGTCCTCAAAATGGTGCAGGAAACCTTTACTCTGGAACAGATTCTTCTGGGCCGGGTACTTTTCGCTTCCCTTCTCTATCTCATCCTCTGGTCACGCATTCCCAAGCCTGTATATCAAAAAGGTGACTGGAAAATGCTCCTGCTTCTTGCGCTTTGCGAACCATTCCTGCTCTTCACCTTTGAAACTCTCGGGTTGCAATACACATCCGCATCACAGGGCGGAATGATCGTCGCCTGCGTACCCATGACCGTGGCTATCGGGGCTTATGTTGTTTACAAAGAAAAAATCAGCCGCCGCTGCATGGCCGGAATCCTGTTTGCTGTTGTGGGTGTAGGCATTGTCTCTGCTTTCGGGGAAGCCAACGAACACGGTAGTAATCCGCTGCTGGGGAACTTCTTCATCTTCTGCGCTACGCTATCCGCCACCTGCTATGCCCTGACCGTAAAGCATCTCGCCGCCCGCTACCACTTCATGTATCTCTCGGCCATTCAGGTCTTCGGGGCCACCATTTTGTTTCTGCCCGGTGCAATCATGTCTCCCATGCCGGAGAACCTGAATTGGCAGGCCTTCGGCGCACTGGTCTATCTGGGACTGGGTATCACCTTTCTGGTCTATTTCGTCATCAACTACGCCCTGACCAAAATCAAGGCCGCCCACGTAATCCTATTCTCCAACCTGATCCCGGTGGCAACCCTCGTCCTTGCCTTCCTGATCCTCGACGAAACGCTCACACCCGTGCAATACGGCGGAGCCGCTCTCGTTCTGGGAGGCATGTTTCTGGCTGGATCTCCTGATTCAGTGGAATAATCAGCAGCCAAAGCACAAATCCGTACTGACAAAGCTCTGTCCGGGATAAATTCAGGAGCTGTCCATGAATCCATCCCTGTAATAAGAATTTGCGGGAGCGCAGGAAATAACCCTGCACTCCCGCAAATATGTTTATCCATGAAATTTATTAGCCTTAGTGACTATCTTCAATCCCCTTGGATTCTTTAAAGGCTTCCCATTCATCGTGATCCAGTGAACCGCTTTTGTCTGCATCGGCTTCTGCGAAAGCTGCTGCTGAGTTAGGGAGTGCGGCCTTGAATTCTTCAGCACTGACAGCTTCGTCGCCGTTGCGGTCCATACTGTAAAAACAACGGTTAAGATCGTCTCCGGCCACAGCTGCTGCGGCCATACCCAGAATCATAATTACGCTAAAAACTACTTTTTTCATCTATTATACCTGTTGGTTAATTATTGCATTTCTGCGATCAAATCGTGAAGCTGACGGGCCTGTTCAGCCAATGAGTCCACTGCCTGACGGGCCTGAGTCATACCTTCAGCTGTTTCAGAAGAAATTCTGGAAACCTCTTCCACGCTCAGGGAAATCTGCTCTGTGGCTTCAGACTGCTGCTGTCCTGCCTCGGCAATATGCCGCGCCTGAATCACGGTACTGTTCACGGCCTCAACTATTTCATTCAGGGCCGCACCTGATCCGTCTGCCAGCTCTCGGGTGGAAGCAACAGTACTCAGGGCCATTTCAGTTGAACGGATATTTTTATCCGTTTCAGCCTGAATAGCACTGATCGCCTTGCCCACATCCTGAGTTGCGTCCATTGTTTTTTCGGCAAGCTTACGCACTTCATCCGCAACTACCGCAAATCCGCGCCCGGCCTCGCCAGCCCTTGCCGCTTCAATGGCAGCATTAAGTGCGAGTAAATTTGTTTGGTCGGCAATATCCTGAATCACACTCATAATACTGCCGATTTCCTGAGCTTTATCACCTAGGACATCCATATTTTCTTTCATTTCAGCAGTCTGATCGCTAATGGAAGTGATGGAATTCACCACTTCCCCGACCACCTGCGCCCCTTCAGTAGCTTTGCCCTTTACAGAATCGGCGTTGTCAGCCGCTTCAGATGCGCTGGAAGCAACTTCAATTACCGTGGCGTTAAGCTCTTCAATGGCAGTGGCGGTATCAGTGGTTCTTTCATTCTGCACGGCAGCCCCGTCCGCAGCACTGTTAACCTGATCAATGAGAGCATCTGCCGAACTGTTCATTTCAGCGGCAATCAACTCCGCCCTTCCGGCGATGCTGGCAATTTTTTCAGCCTGCGAAGTGATCATGGATTCCTTTTCCCTGATCTCGGTCAGATCAAAACAGATGGTAAAAACTCCTAGTTTATTTCCATCCAGATCAACAATGGGATTGGCACAGATATCTATAATTTTGCGGACTCCGGCACCATTCATAAAATCAAGTTCGCACTGAACCCTTTTCTGCTTCTTCAAAGCCACCTGCGTTGGAGAATTGCCGTCCACGCTCCCGCCAATAAGGGAGCCGGTACTGACACCTACATATTGTCCGGGGTTTCCGGATTTACCAAGCACATCAAGCATGGACTTGTTGATCAAGCTGATCCGGCCCTCAGCATCGGTCAGCAGGCAGGGAGAACTGGCTGCCACTGCATCAATTATTCCCTGAGCCTGTCCAAGCTTATTCTTTAACTCCGCGACCATTACCCGGATGGAGTCAACCAGCCGCTCAAGTTCACCGGAATAGGTTCCTTTTATTTCAGCATTAAGTTCACCATCGGCCACGGTTTCGGCAAAACCGATAATATTACGGACCGGCTTTGTGATGCTGCGGGTGATGAACAAACCGAGAAAAATGGAAATCAAAATCCCGGCCCCAATCCCCACAAGGGTGGTCATACGGGCCATAGCCCCTGTCTCTGCGGACTGCGCAACTGCACCGGTTATTTCATCTCTGGCCTGTTCCTGAATAATGTGAAGAAGCTTGAAAAGTTCATCCCCGGCCATTTCCACTTCAAAATCAAGTTCCCACAGTCTGGCCCCGACCGTATCCTTTTCATCCAGCAGTTTCGATTTTTCATCGCCGGAAGCTTTAGCGGCCTGCATGCCAAGTTCCAAATAGCGGAGCATCTGGCTTTTAATCTCCAGAGCTGCAGGCGCGAAAGTATTCTCGTAAATATCAAGAGCCTTAGTTAGTGCCTCTGTGCTTTTTTCATTGGTAGCAGGAGCAAGGTGCCCCACAGCGGTTTCACCGCCATCCAAAAATGCTTTGGAGTAAGTGCGGTAGACATTGAAATTACTTTCGTTCTGCTTCCAGATATCATTGACTTCGGTAGTGTGCTCCATGGCCCGCACCTTGGTACTAAGCCACATCAAACGGTTGACAACATTTTCCATATTTGAAGCCGCATTAACATAGGGAAAGGTCTTAACGACTTCCTGACCGCCCTGCTCAAGACTTACCAGAGAGGTGAAAGAGTTGACTCCGACCCCGCAGAGGATAAGAACCATAATTCCGAACCCCATCACCAGCTTCCCTGCAATGGATATATTGAGTTTACGCATCTCCTTCCCCTTGAAAACTGATCTTATTTTAGTACAGCCAACCGAACCTGCAACCATCACGGCAAGATATTAGTTATGGCTACCTTAATTTGTAAGTGCGTTCTGCTTAATACGTCAACCCATGCGAGGGAAATTACTGACAAGTTCCTCCTCTTTTTATTGGCAAATTATATATACCTGAACATTCCCCCAAATAACAAAAGCCTAATCCATATAGTTAGTCATGACAGTGACAAACTTGTCCATTGCCTGCACCGGGTCTTCACCGTTCTCAAGGGCTTCAGCGTAGCACTTAAGCATGTAACGTTTCATAATCAATTTACTGGAAGATTTAAGGGCCGAGCGTGCAGCCTTAACCTGAGTAAGAATGTCGCCGCACTCCTTGCCGCTTTCGATCATTCCCTGAATTCCACGAATTTGACCTTCAATACGCTTCATGCGCTTCAGCACATCATTTTTAATTTTTTCCTGCTCTGCTGCTGTTTCGGGCATGACCATGTTCCTTCATCTTGTATGTGTGTGAGAGATTAAGTAGAGTCGCACGATGACTGATAAAAACACCCCCTCCCCAGCGTCCGAAGAGGAAAACCTTGATCAGGTCTGCCTACTCAATTCTATTGAACTATGCGCAATAATTTTCCGGGGAATAAACCCCGAAGAATGCGCCGCACTTCTGGACGAGGGTTTGCCCGCACTGGCTACACTTTCAACGGAATCCCTGCAATCCCTTTCAGAGCCGCTGAAAAATATTGCAGCTTCCTGCCCGGAAATTACCGACGAATTCTGCGAAAACCTTGAATCCGAACATGTCCGGCTCTTCATCAACAGCCGCAGCGGCATAACCGCCCCGCTTTATGAATCCTGCTACGAACCCGGCTCCGGCAAAGTTATGGGTAAACCCCATCTTGCCATGCGCAAACGCCTTGAAACCGCAGGTCTCGCACCTACCGGAGAACAGGCTTCCGAACCCATGGACCACCTGTGCATTGAACTGGAATACCTCTACGTGCTGCTTGCCAACGGCTGGGGCGGCAACGATGAAAATTCCCTCACCGGGGCCCGTGAATTTGCCACTGAAAAACTTATCTGGGTCCGCAAATTCAATGAAAAACTTTCTAACAGCGATGCAATGCAATTTTATGTTGCAGCATCAGATCTGCTGGTTGCCATACTGGAAGAAATCACTTCCTCCTGACACACTTTCGTCCCGGTTTTCCGCTCAAGGCGTCGTTGATCCTTTTAACCAGCGGTGCCGGGCCGGAAACCAGATCGTTGCATGAAAACATTTCTGCAAAGCCCTGATCTCTCTTTTGAAGCATGAACACTATCGGGAGATCCAGCCCCTCTCTCATCGCGGTGCTTTGCTCCAACGGATCAGCCAGAATAGGGAAACCGGACTTATTTATTTTGTCAAAACGCATGGCCTCACGGCGATTCATGCCCAAGCCCACAGTGATGAAAAACATGTCCGGGGTACAGCATTCCAATTCCTTGCGGGCATCATCAACACTGCGTACCGCCTGTGCATTTTCAGCATGACCTTCTTCCACCAGTAGGAGCAGAAAATATTTTGCCTCAAGGGAACCAAGGTTCAACTTACTTTGCCCTTCCTGCAACCCCAGATATTTACGTTGTTCAGTATTGCCGCTGAAAGAGAAGTTCATGTCCGGGTATGTTCTCAAATCGACAGCCTGTTTTGGCGGAGGATGGCTTTCCACCCAGCCAAACCAGCCGTGGGGGTAACGATATACTTCCTTATAACCAAGACGCGCTGCCCGGCGCGCCGCAATGGCACTGCGCAGTCACCTGAAACTTCGACAATAGATAATTACCGGACGGCTCAAGTCCGGTCCAAGCAAATCCCTGAATGCAGCTTCCTTTTCTTCCGAAATATACTGCTCTTCGCTTAAATCGAATTCCATGTTCAGGGCCTGCGGGATATGTCCATCCTTGTATTCGTATCCAGCCCGCACATCCAGCAGCAGCGTTTCAGAATCGTTCTTCAACTTGTCAGTCAATCCCTTTTCATCCAGCAAGCCATAACCATAGCGATCAGCCTCATTCCGGGCATCCGCCCACCAACTGGGCAAATCACTTACCGCCTGAGCTGATCCGCAGAAAAAAATAAGGCACATAAAAAATGTGACGATTACCGTTGTCAGTAAAGCTCTGGTTCCGGCCATGGCTGCTCCGGTAAATTCAGGGGCCGGAATTAAAATTCCGGCCCCTGTTGTTATTCAATTACTTTTTGGGAGTATGGATGGTGTAGGAACCGTCCTTATGGAAGTCGGTTTCCGCTTCAAGGTAGTAAGCTTCCTTGATGTCGGGGCGCATATCCATGGTCATATAGAACGCTTCGCCGCTACGTGCTCCGGTGGTGCAGACAAAAACTATGGGCTTGTCTGCGGAGAGAGTCTTGATCTTCTTCTCCAGCATATCCACGGGAATATTCACTGCGCTGGGGATATGTCCCTGAGCGAATTCGTCAGCATCACGGACATCAATCAGCATGATGGAGTTCGGTTTTTCAGCAATGATCTTCTTGAACTGCTCAATATCGATGCTGCCTTCTTCGCCGCCGGACTTCACTTCAACAGAACCGGATGCGCCGTAAAGCTCTTTCCAACCGGGATATCCGGCTTCTGCAACATGAACGTCCTTATAGCCGATGCCCATGGCCCGGATAGCGGACTTGTGGCTAAGCTTGCACTTGTAACCGCCACAAAAGTAGATAAGCTTGGTATTTCTCTTATCTGCGGGCAGCAGGCCGGTGCGCTTGGCCCACTTGGAATCGGGAATAGAGATTGCTGAAGGAATGGAACCGTCCAGAAACTTCTTGGTCGGACGGGCATCAATCAGCATGTAAGGTTCGCCCTTGGCCATCATTTCAGCAATAGGTTCGAGACCGATTGAACCATAGCGACCGGACTTCATCCAGCCGGGATACCCGTAGGGGTATACCTTTACGTTTTTGTAGCCCATTTTGACCGCTTTCTTGGCGGACTTATGACTCAGCTTACACTTGAGACCCTGACAATAAAAGATAAGCAGGGTGTTCTTGTCCTTGGGCAGCTTGTCGGTCATCTTATCGAACTGGGAATCCGGAATGGATACCGCAGTAGGGATGTAACCAAGAATGTACTTGCCCTTGTAAGGACGGGAGTCAATGATCATCACCCCTGCGGGTTTGGGCATTTTGGCGTACTTGGCAACAAAGTCGGTATCGACCATGTCTTTATACATCCAGTCCTGCATCTTGCTCTTGGGGATGACATCCTTAGCCATGGCAGGTGCGGCGATAAACGCCAGACACAGTGCCAATACCACTACCTTGAAAAACTGCATTTTCCTCATGTAATTCTCCCTTTTGCTCTATTTAAGATGATGCGCTGCGCGCTTGTATCTAAAATTTGCCTCCGGCGGCCCTCCGGGGGCCAAAGAAACTTTTTGAAAAAAGTTTCTCTGGACTCTTCCAAAACTTTTATTAAGGCTTCGCCGCTTTGTTTGTTTAATTTTGCGTTAGACTTCAGACGAAGGGTTATCTTTAACCTTGTCATACCAAAGCTTGTGGTGATGCTTGGCGTAATCTTCCGGCACATGCCCGGTGAACATGGAGCGGAAACCCGGTTTTTCTTCCGGTGAGATCGCCGCCATGTAGATATGGACCAGCAGACCTGCGAAGACCAGCCCTACAGCAAGGTAATGCAGGGTGATGGACCAGCTGACCAGGGCCATGTGTTCCGGGCCGAGGGTGCGGTCAGACAGGAACATAATGATCCCGGTAACCACGATTACGATTCCGCCCACAACAGAGGCTTGGGCGAATGCCTTCTGGCCCATATTGTAGTAGCCCTGATCGGGTAGCTCGGCATTTTTGCCCAGCAGTTTCGGTCCGGCAGTCATAAGGATCATCTTGCGGATCATCCAGACTATGTCACGGGCCGGATCAACCATGAAAACTTCCTTCAAGAAGAAGATCGCTCCCTTGAGATTGATCAGCATGTAGAGGAGCAGCCCCCCTGCCCAGACAAGCCCCAAGGTCACATGAATGGTCAGCAGATTGCCACCTCCGCCCACAAGTGAACGCATGAAGGCCGGATAGCCGGAACCCAGCGGGTCGATATCCGGGTTGCCGAAAAGGGCCAGCCCGGTAACCAGCAACAGGAACCAACAGGCCGCATTGAACCAGTGAATAAAAATGTCCGAGCGGTCATGCCGCTTGTATTGTCTCGAAGTCATTATTCATCACCTCCCTTGTTTTGGGAGTCGTCATGCTCTTCGGAACCGACCAGCAACTGGCGACCAAGCATGACTGCAACACCCAGACCGGACAGACCGACCACGGTCTTGACCACAGGGTTGACCATAGTGGTCAACACATCCATGGCTGAAGGCATTTTCGCTTCCACAGGCCATTCCAGCGGTGCGGTTTCACCCAGATAGATCATATTGGGCTTGGTATCCGACTTGGTATTAATAACCCGCACCAGCTTACCCTTGTTTTCCTGAAGCAGCCTTGCCGCCTCGGACTCGGGGTCATTGATGTCCCCGAAAACGCGAGCCTTGGTAGGACAGGTGTCCACACAGGCCGGGAGCAATCCCTGTTCACGGCGTTCTGCGCAGAAATTACACTTGTCCGCCTTACGGGTAATTTCATTACGAAACCGGGCATCATACGGACAGGCCGGAATACAGTTTCCGCAGCCGATGCACAAAGATGTGTCGATACGCACGGTGCCGTCTTTCTTATCTTTATAGGTAGCTCCGGTGGGACAAGCCTGAACACAGGTAGGATTATCACAGTGCATACAGCCGCCGGGCTGAAAATGGGTCCGCGGCCTGCCGGATGCAAAATCCGGAACCGAAGACTTGATCCAGTTACGCCACTGGCCATCAGGCACATCATTGGCGACCTTGCAGGAAGCTACGCAACCCTTGCAGTCTATACACTTTGACGAATCGATGACCATTGCGAGTTGTACGGTTTTACTCATGAAGCCACCTTCCTTGTTACGGAAACAAATGTTTCATGCAGGGCCGCATTACCGCAGATTTCATCGTATCCGCCCTCAAGCACCGCAGCCATACTGGCCCCTTCACCGAATATGAGGCTGAGTTGCGGAGACAGGGGACCGAAACCGGAAAGCATGTACACGGTATTTTCAAGGATGCCGTCGGTGATTTCCACCTTGAGTTCGCCCTTGCCTACGGAGCTTGAGACTTCCACCATATCTCCGGGCTTGATGCCCAGAGATTCTGCGGATTTGGTGTTCAACCAGAGGGTATTTGGCCCGGTGATCTGATGCAGCACCGCATTATTCTGGGAAGAAGTCTGGGTAACGCAGGCACTGCGCCCGATGACCATGCGGAATTTATTCTTGGGCGGCTTGGCCGGAGGGGTATAGATCGGCATAGGATCAACACCCATCTTTGCATAACGCTGGTTGTAGAACTCAACCTTCTTGCTGAGAGTCTTGTAAACCCGATCCTCATAGATGCCGTAAACCTTACTGGGATTATAGTAGACCCCGTCCTTTTCAAAGGCTTCAGCGGCACCGGGCAATTCACGGAGTTGCTTCTTGCGGTATTCTTCAATGGTGAAATCAAAGTATTCTCCCAGCTCCATCTTTCCGGCCACATCCTTGAGCACATCAAAGACCGGGCGGGATTCGTAAAGAGCCGGAACAACCGGATCACGCTGCACAACACAGGCGCAGGCCACGGAACCCTGCAAACCGGAAGCCGGGTCCTGCCGTTCCAGATAGCTGGGGGCGGGCAGCACGAGGTCAGCCATCCATGCGGTATCGCTCATGGCGATATCCACCACGGTCATGAATTCCATGGCGTTAGCCATCTCAATGGTCTTGGCCCGGTTGGGAGCGGTTCCCAACGGATTGGTCTTGTAAATGAACCAGCCTTTAACCGGGTACGGCTTGCCGGACAGAACCGCATCACGGGTGATGATAAATGAACCGTCATGCTCAAACATCATGGGCACCTTATGAGCGTCCACGCGGTCATCGGGGTTCTCATCATACCACGGAGCATCGTAGGGAACACCCTTGAGGCCCACTTCACGGGCAGCCAGCAGCCCGCCGGGCTGATCCCAGTTGCCGAGCAGTCCGTTCACAATGGCGAAGCTGCGGCGGATCTGGGTGGAATTCTTGTAATCGGAAGTGCGGCGGCCCGGATAGATCATAGAAGCCGGAGCAGCAGCAGCCAGCTCGCGGGCGATGCGGGCGATATCCTGCGCCGGGATACCGCATTCTTCAGCGGCAAACCGAGGATCGTACTTCTGCACATGTTCACGAAGCTGGTCGATGCCGTAAGTTTTATCGGCGATCCACTTCTTATCGTAAAGTTCTTCATCAATAATGACATGGGCCAGCGCAAGCATGAAAGCCATATCCGTACCGGGACGGATGGGATACCACTCATCTGCCAAAGCTGCGGTCTTGGTGTAGCGCGGATCAAGCACCACCAGCTTGCTGCCTTTCTGCATGGCGGTCATCAGATCGATGGAATCCGGCGTGACCAGAGCTTCAAAGCGGTTAGCCCCGGCCATGATGATATATTTGCTGTTGAGTACGTCGGCAAAAGGAACTTCGCCGAAGGTATCGAGAAAAGCACGGCTTCCGCTAAGGAGACAGAGGGATTCGTGGGAAGTCACGTTATAGGAACCGTAAACTTCGGCAAAACGGCCCACGAACTGGGATTGCAGGTCGGCCCCGGCAGAAAAGAGATGCCCGCAGGGGGTATACTTCTTGCGGATATCCTGCATCTTCTCAACCATCAGGTCGATGGCCTCATCCCACGGAATGCGCTGCCACTTACCCTCGCCGCGTTCGCCCTTGCGAAGCAGGGGGTGCTTTAAGCGGTCAGGATCATACATCTGTGCTACCCCGGCATTGCCGCGGGCGCAGAGCATACCTCTGGATTTGAGAAATTTGGGGTTGGGATCGAGTTTCTTGATTACACCGTCCTGAACACGGGCGATGCAGCCGCACTTGTTGAAGCACATGTCACAGGCCGAGAAAGCGGATTCCCAGTCACCTGATGTATTATTGACCTGCGCGGACGCTGTTTGCAGTCCGCCCAGAACGGGAGCACTCCCGGCTGCGGCAGCGGCCAGCATCCCGGAGGCCTTGAAAAAGTCGCGGCGGGAAAGCCTGGTCTTGTCTTTAGCCACTTCCACCTCCATGTTGATCAAGGGGAAAGGAGTTAAGATTGCTGTGCGGGGGAAAGGTCATTCCCACCGCACAGGAAATGAATACCTAGGTGCAAAGATGATAAACTTAAGTAATCATCTGCGGATTAAACACTAGCTGCACTTGGCCGGAGACGGAGAATCCTTGGCGTAATCATGCAGGTAAGTAAAAATATCGTTGATGTCCTTTTCCTTCACCTTGCTCCACTCAGGGGAACACTTGATCTTGGAAGTGTCGGAGAACATAGCGGTCCACTCTGCCTGAGTCTTGGTGCTGGGGCTTAAATCGGATGCTGTCTGGCCGTGACAGGAACGGCAATGTTTGCGGTAAAGAAACTTACCTTTACGGGCATTACCACCGCCGAAAGCGGTAGCCATGCTGGCCATAGACAGGACCATGAGGGCACAAATCAAAATACCTATCACCTTACGATTCATTAGAAACCTCCATAATTATTTTCTTAACCCATAACATCCCCTTCTCATTTTTTAAAGCGAAAGAGATGTTTTTTTAGCGAACTCTTCAACTCTAAGATACCCATACGGGGTATAGGTGTCAACGATAAAACGCACACAAACCCATAGCTCCACCCGATGACACCCGAAACTGAAAACTCAGCTTTGCACCCCACATACAGCAAGTGCAATCCAAAGTAAGCACTGCACCCACAACACATTCAATATTATCAGTGTCTTACAAAAATATATCTTTTGGCCCGCATTTTGCTTTTACAGCCATCAGGATACAGGCAGACCACGGTCTGTTTTGAAAATAAATTTGGAGGATATGTAAAAAAATGGCAGAAAACGCAGTTAAGCAGAGCAGTGATGTCGTAGTCGACAAAGCAGCAAGCTCATGGTCCGACCTATGGAAAAAAGAAGATTACTGGGCCATCTGGCTGGGATTCCTGATCCTGACCATCGGCGCAATAATCTTTTTCAACAATAAGCCCGCGGACATGGAAGCCAAGTTCGCAAAACAAAACACTATCATGACCGAGGAAGCTGCCCGTGCTCCCTTTAAAACCATAGCATGGTACGAGGCCCAGACCGCCAAAGAAAAAATCAAGGCCAAAAACCAGCCTGTTGGTGAAGCCATCAAGTCTTTCATGGCTAAACCCAAAAAGTGGACAACCAACCCGCTGGACGCTTTCATCCAGACTCAGGAACAGGCTGATATCAAAAACGCAGCGGGCATGCCCAAATATGAAAAGGCAAAAGCCGCAACAGCAGCAGCCAAAAGCGCAGCTCTCATTGCACAGTCCAAAGCTGAACAAGCCGGATTCAAAGATGCCAAGCTTAACGCAGAAACCTCCGCTTCTATTGAAACATGGCTGAAACTGCGCGCCAAGGAATCATCTGCCAAGAAAAAAATCAAAAATAAGCCGTACAACCTGATCCCTTCACTATTGGCTTTGATGATCGGATTCGGACTCTTCTTTGCAGTGGGAATGCGCTTCATCGACGGTGATGCCAAACAATTCCTTAAAGGATTCGGGTTGGTTTTCGTTATTGCCGTCGCTTCTTATCTCATGGCCAATCAGGCGACCATGAAACAGTACGGTATCGGATATGCCGCTTGGGCTATTGCCATCGGTCTGGTTATTTCCAACACCATCGGAACCCCGACTTGGGCCAAGAAAGCTCTTCAGGTTGAATTTTTCATTAAGACCGGACTTGTTCTGCTAGGTGCGGAAGTCCTGTTCAACAAAGTTGTGGCCATCGGTATCCCCGGTATCTTTGTAGCCTGGGTTGTCACCCCGGTTGTTCTGATCACTACCTTCATCTTCGGTCAGAAAGTAATTAAGATACCGTCTAAAACCCTGAACATGGTTATCTCCGCCGACATGTCCGTTTGCGGTACTTCCGCAGCCATTGCAGCGGCTGCGGCATGCAAGGCCAAGAAAGAAGAGCTGACCCTCGCAATCGGCCTTTCCCTTGTCTTCACTTCCGTCATGATGATCATCATGCCCGCCATCATCAAAGGCACCGGAATGCCTTTCATTCTCGGCGGAGCATGGATGGGCGGAACCATCGACGCCACCGGGGCTGTTGCAGCAGCCGGGGCCTTCCTTTCTGAAAAGGCTCTTTACGTAGCGGCGACCATTAAAATGATCCAGAACGTGCTGATCGGTGTAACCGCCTTCGGTATCGCCATCTTCTGGGCCACTAAAGTTGAAGCCAAAGCCGGGCAGAAAGTGCACGCCATGGAAATCTGGCACCGCTTTCCCAAGTTCGTACTCGGTTTCCTGACCGCATCGGTAATCTTCTCCATCATCTACACTTCACTTGGTTCCGACGCTGGTTTCACCATGATTGACCAGGGCGTATTGCGCGGCTTCTCCCGCATCTTCCGCGGATGGTTCTTCTGCCTGTCCTTCGCAGCAATCGGGCTGGCTACCAACTTCCGTGAACTCAAGCATTACTTCAAAGGCGGCAAGCCGCTCATCCTTTACGTATGCGGCCAGTCCTTAAACCTGTGCCTGACCCTGATCATGGCTTACCTCATGTTCTACGTGGTCTTCCCTGACATTACTTCCAAAATCTAGACATTTGGAATCACACCCCCCTACATGGAGGGAAGCGTTGATGCGCTTCCCTCCCCATAAAGGAACAACAAAATGGAAAATAAACCCCTCAGCTTCAGAATTATTTCTTTCTTCGCCACTTGCGCCGTAATCTGGGCCATGGTCTTTGTAGCTGGTCCATTACTCATAGATACAACCCCGGCCTTCCGCACGCTGGCCGACTTTGTGGTCGAATCCGACATTGAAACCGGAGAATTTTACTACACAGATGTGGAAATTGTCGGACACGCGGATCACAACGCCCGCAGTTCAATGGAATACCTGCCCCACGGCCCCGGACCTGAATAGGAATCAGGACCAGTGGATCAGGATCTGAACATGGAATCTATCATTTTACCGGCAGAAATGAGATAATAGCCGGTGCGTGGAACAGCACCGAGAAAATAGCCTAGCTGTTCGAGCTCTGTCCGGCCTAAATCAAGAATGGAAAAATAGACCTTAAAACAAAGGATAAGGCTCAAAAGGCACAGGATGGTTATGGGGACCGAGCTGCTCAGGCGGGTGAATAAATCCTTCACTTTAATTTTACTTTGAAAAAAGAGAACCAGAGCTGCCGCGCATTGCAAAAAACTGTTCCAGCCACGCACGAACAGGTCCGCAGTGATAAAACCGGCCAGAAACGCTGCAAAAAATTGATAAAAACTGTTCATAGCCCCCCCTCGCTCAAAACCCGTTACAAAAAAGACTACCCCATTTAATATAACCTTACCCTGCTCAAGCAATCACGGTCAAGGAAACCGGGCTTGACTTCGGGGGTTCCGGCTATAAACTGCTTGAGCAGGCGGCAAAGCATGAAACTTCCCAGACCATATTCCATACAAAGCAAATTTCTTTTAAGCCTGATTCTGACCTCCCTTGTTATCGGGGGAGTTCTTTTTGCGGGCTTTTCCATGCACATGAGCAGGGTTCTCGAAAATGTCGTGCGCGAAAAAGCACGCATGGTTTTCGGGCAGGTGGACTCGGTGCAGAATTACGTGCGCGGTGTGCTCCGCCCTCAGATGTATGAAGAACTGCCCGATAAATTCATTATTCAGGCCATGTCTTCTTCTTTTGTAACCCGCAACATCATGGCCCGCGATGAAAATGAGACCTCAAGCTTCAGCTACCGCCGTGTGGCGGAGGGAGCACGAAACCCGGACTATGAAGCAAAAGGGATAGAACTGGAGCTGATCAACCATTTCAGGGAAAATCCCGGCAACAGATTCTGGGAAGGTTACAAAACCATCCACGGAGAAAAACATTTTGTCATGGCCCGCCCGGCGATGTTCAAAAAAAGCTGTTTGCGCTGTCACGGAAAAGTTGAAGACGCTCCCGTAGAACTGGTTGAACTATATGGCAATCGAGGTTTCGGACATACAGCTGACAGCATCGGCGGAGTGGATTTTGTCGGCCTGCCGGTCAGTGCTTCCGTAGCCCACATTCAGGAAACCATCATGACCTACATCGGCGTTTTCCTGCTGGCCGTGCTGCTTTATCTCGGAGCAACCAACATGCTCTTCAAACGGATAGTAGCCAACAACATCCGTATCTTGACCACCAATTTCCGGCGCAATTTCAGTGATGAAAAAGGAGTGGCCCTTTTCAGGGAAGTGGAACAGGAAGATGAAATCGGCGAGATGATCGGCGGTATCGAGAAACTCAGTGACTACATGTTCGACACCCGCCAGAAACTACAGGAGTATGCATCCAACCTTGAAAAGATGGTTGAGGAACGTACCGGAGAACTGGAACTGGAAGCAATTGCCCGCCAATCAGATGTGGAACTTTTCGTACAGCTTCTGGCCGGGTCCAGCCGCAGTCAGTCCCGAGCAGAGCTGTGGAGAGCAACCCTGCCCCTGATTCATAAAAGATTTAATCTTGAACGGACCGCTTATGTCTGCACTTTTTCCAGTAAAAATTTCTATTCCCTGCCGGATAATCCCGAACGTCCTCCCCTTCCCGATAATTGGGTGGAACTGCTGACCGAATCCGTTCCCCTTATCCTTGATGACCGGGCATATATTCCAGTTGAGTCTTCTTCGGGAAGTGCCGAGGGACTGCTCTGCCTGTTTCGCAGGGAGAATTCATCATTCCGGGAAAAAGACCTTGCCGTATTACGGGCCATAGGACGCCAGCTCGGAATTGCAGCAGACAGCATTTCCGCACTGAACAGCATTGTGCGCCACAATGCCAACCTGCAATCAATATTTGAAGGTATCAGTGACCCCCTGCTGCTGGCTGACGGAACGGGAACCCCCATTGTTGCCAATGAATCTGCCCGCAAACTGGGAGAGGAACTTTCCGACGGAACCATTACCGACGGCGGCGTGGTCAGCCTGCTCTGCCACGGCCCCGGAGATTCCGGAAACTGTGGAATTTCTAAATCCCTGTTTATGAACAAACCCTTGTCCAGAGAAGTCTCCCTGCCGGAGGGACGTTCTTTTGCCATCAATATCTATCCCATTCAGGATGCGGAAAATCCCATTGAACGCAGGGTGGTCATCTACGTTCATGAAACAACCAGTCAGAAACAGATGCTGGCCCATATGACTCAGGCCGAAAAGATGGCAACAGTAGGGAAACTTTCAGCCGGGCTGGCCCATGAAATCAACAATCCGCTGGGGGTTATTCTCTGCTATGCTGAACTTTTGAAAAAAGATGCTGCCGGACAGAACGCCGAGGACATTGAAGTAATACTAAAACACACCAGACAAGCCCAGACCGTACTAAAGGATCTGCTGAACTTCGCACGGCCAAAGGTTTCTTCAACAGTCGGCAGCGATTTGACAAAAATCGTCCGCGAAGTTGCCGATGTTTTCCGCATTCAAGCGGACAAACAGGGGGCGAAAATAAGCCTTGAACTTGATGAATCCATTCCTAAACTGAATGTGGAACCGCAGGCCCTTGAACACATTGTTGCCAACCTGCTCTTGAACGGGCTTGATGCTGTACCGGAAAACGAAGGCAGATTAAAAATTACCCTTGGCATTGAACAACCGGGGCAGGCCGTGCTTAAAGTAACGGACAACGGTCCCGGCATAGCACAGGAAGACCTGCAATATGTATTTGACCCCTTTTACACCACCAAAGAGGTGAATAAAGGTTCCGGTCTGGGGCTGGCTGTAGTATTTGGGTTCATGAGTGATCTCGGCGGTTCCATTGAAGTGGAGAACGGCAGCAAGGACAAAGGAGAACTGTCCGGGGCTGTATTCACCCTGAAATTTCCCCTGACTGAAAAGGATGGATAATGGCTGACACACATCAGCAAAAGATATTGGTAGTTGATGATCAGGAAGATTTCGCCCGAGGAATCAAAAGATTAATCGAGGGGGCTTTTCCTGAGAATGAAGTCCACATGGCTTTCAATGGAGAGCAGGCACTTGCTGCACTTAAATCTCAGCAGGTAAACCTGATGATCAGTGACCTCCAGATGCCCGGCATGAACGGTCTGGAACTTTTAAAGACCGCCCTTACACAAAGCGATTCACTCTCTGTGGTAATGCTCACCGCCCACGGAACGGTGGAGACCGCAGTGGAAGCCCTTAAGGCGGGGGCCTATGATTTCGTGACCAAACCCATTGAACAGGAAAACCTGTTCCGGGTCATCAGCAAAGGCATGGAACGCAGCCGTTTACTTGAAGAGAACAGACTGCTTCGGGCACAGATTGAGCAGCACAAAGACCGGTTGCTTGGGCAAAGTCCAGTCATGCAGCAGCTAAAACAATCCATCGGAGCTGTGGCCCGTACTGATTACAATGTTCTGATTATGGGCGAGTCCGGAACGGGTAAAGAATTGGTGGCCGGGATGGTGCGGGACCTGAGTTCACGGGCGGATAAACCATACGTAACCGTCAACTGCACGGCCATCCCTGACAATCTTCTGGAGAGTGAACTTTTCGGACACGTAAAGGGAGCATTCAGCGGTGCAGATCATGACCGCGAAGGACTTTTTGCCCGCGCTGACGGGGGAACAATACTGCTCGATGAAATCGGCGATATCCCACTTGAAACACAGGCCAAGCTATTACGGGTCCTTCAGGAAGGAGAGATCAGGCCCGTAGGCTCAGACCGTTCAAAAAATATCGATGTGCGAGTGCTGGCCTCTACCAATCAGGACCTCCCCCTGCGGGTTGCGGAAAAATCATTTCGGGAAGACCTGTACCACCGCTTGAACGTGCTGCCTTTGAACCTTCCTTCACTGAAAAACCGCCCCGGCGATATTCCCTTGCTGGCCCGTTATTTTGCCCAAAAATCCTGTATCGAACTTGGGCTGCCGGAAAAAGAACTGGACCCGACAGTAGTAGGACATTTAAGCGGGCAGAAATGGACCGGAAATGTCCGCGAACTGCAAAACACCATGCGCAAACTGGCCGTATTCAGCACCGGGGAATCCATAACAATGCTGGCTGTAAACATGGCTGAAGGCAAAATGACCCAGGAAATGGGAGAAAAAACAGCTGCCAGCCTTCCCTTCAAAGAAGCTAAGCAACAATTGGTGGACAGCTTCAGCAGAAGCTACATCAGCGATATCCTGACCCGCAGCGGTGGCAATGTTTCAGAAGCAGCCCGCATGTCCGGTCTGTCCAGAGTGGCGGTGCAAAAGATGCTCGGCAGATTCAACCTTAAAACCTCGTTTTTTAAAGGGAATTAAACCGAGATTCCAATGTGCTGTACAAGCAAGAATCATTCACCCAGCCCTTACCAGACGAAGTAAGCAGTCAAAGAGCTTTTCCAAGTCCATATCCACGACAAAAACGCGTTATCATCCACATGCTCCTAAGCCTGACGCAAAGCGTCATGTGCAGAACAACCGGGACGAAATCCGTAACAGAACTCAAAAAACAGTAGTTCCAGTACCCAAGTCAGTACTTGCAGGATGGCTTGCTGAACAAAACGGGAACCCCAGACGGAATGTCCCGCCTCCGAGTTTGTAGAGAACTTGCACCACTTAAATTTACGTCATGCTTTGTGCGCAAGCTTACAGATAAGCTATCCCCAAAATTCATCCAAAATATAACAACGCCCCTCCTCTGCCAGAGGAAAAGGACTGTTGGCCAGATAAGGGGTATGATAACCGAGTACTTTCCCGCTAATCTTAGCCTGCAAAGACTCGACCTGCTTCCAGTGGGTGTGCACACTGTCCGGGTTATCAAACTCTATTTCATGAAAAACAAGATCACAGGAAGCAAACCACTCGGCTTCCAGCTCAGCACGCTTGAGGATTTTATTGATCCCTTCATCATACTTCGTGTCACCTGAATAGCCGAAACTTCTCCCCCCGGCTGAAATCTTAAGCCCGATGGTTCCGTAAGGCAGGATATGATGATTCCAGCGGCTGTCAATTCGGATTGGGCCTAATTGAAACGGAATACCGGGTTGCAACGAAAAGCACTCCACATGCTCTTCCAAATCGGGAAAAAGCGGAGAATATAGATCTGTCAGAATTCGAAATACGTTGTCGGCAAGAATCAACTTCAACTTTCGGTTATGCTTGCGGGCCCGCTGCATACAGGCGGTAAAACCCTGCACGTGGTCTTCGTGATTATGAGTGAATAAAAAATGGGTGACGTCGTCCCAGTGGATGTTGTGCCGGGCAAGGGTGTGGGCCGGATAACCGCAAGGGTCTATCCAGATAACATATTCGCCGAAACGGACAATGGTGTTGGCAACAGTACCGTAAACCCCATTTCCACAGCCGATAGGAAGAACTTCAAGGCTCTCACGGTTTTTGCTGTCTCTGGGAATAGCTGCCAACAGGGATTCGATAGCAGCATCGGGACTTTCAGACGGAAGCAAATCATTGCGGCAATAAAGAAATTCATCGGCATCGGAAATGACAACATCACTGCCTTGGCAGCAAATTTCCAGACTGCCGATACGATAACATGGATCGGCAGCGTTATGATGAAACCATTTACCGAGCCAATTCTTGCGGACCACTTTGAGATTTTTGTCATCAAAAAAATATGGGAAAATGCATTCAAGGTGACTGTAAACCTGTTTTACGTTTTGCTTTGAGCCTACATATTCCCTTAAGATACCGCCTTTTATCTGAGACTGCCAAAGAATAAATTCTTCTCCGGTACGGTTGTCCCCGGCCAACGAGACCTCCCAATCGGGAACCACCACGATCTCCTCCCGGAAACCGTGTTCAGTCAGAAATTTAGCAACGTCCGGCATACTGCCGATCCGCACGGTCCCCTCTGAGGTACAAACCAAGTCTACAAACATCCCGCAGTGTTCTATCCGCTGCACCCGTTCTGTCAGCTTCCGTAACGTACTGATAGTCATTTACATGTCCCTTCTTCGCAATGTATATGTTTACATAGAAATGACACTAGCGAGATCATAATGCCACATCAAACCTGTATACTTTCAACTTATCAAAACTAAAAATTCAATAAAAACAAGCATAAAACTCAATTTTTAACAATTTCGTTGACATAAACATTAACAAGCTGCTAACAGAATGTAAACGTTTACATAGTGAGGTCATTTGTGAGCACAATTCGTGATGTTGCGCGACTAGCGCAAGTTTCCACCGCTACGGTTTCACGGGTTATCAATTCCCCTGAATCAGTGCGCGAGAAAACCCGTGAGAAAGTTCTCCGGGCCATGAAGATGTGTAATTACAAATACAACGCCCTCGCACGCGGTTTTGCCACCAAAAAGTCAAATACCATCGGGCTGATCATTCCCAACATCAACAACCCGGTATTCGCAGAATCCACTCTGGGGGTTCAGGAATACGCCGATGAAAAACAAACCAAAGTAATTCTCGGCAACACGTCCTATAAAATATCACAGGAAGAAAGCCTGATCAAAGCCTTACGCGAAAGTCAGGTAGACGGACTGATCATCACTACGACCAACCCCAAAGGTGAAATAATCAAAAACCTTGTGGATGAAGACATCCCCTTTGTACTGCTTTTCAGCACAGTAAAAGGCGGCCGTATTTCAGCCGTGGGTGTTGATAACTACCGGGGCGGCTACGTGGCCACCGAACACCTTATTTCACTCGGGCACCGCAGGATCGGAATGATTGCGGGTAGTTTTTCCGTAACTGACAGAGCCTACCACCGCTGGCACGGCTACCGCCAATGCCTCAAGGACAATGGAATTCCCTACGATAAAGAACTGCTGGTCCAGACCGAGTACTCCCTTTCCGGAGGACGGGACTCAATCAAAGAACTGATTAAGCAGGACTCCCCGCCCAGCGCGGTTTTCTGCTCCAACGATTACATCGCTCTCGGGGCAATCAAAGGCGCTCGGGAGGCTGGTTTGTCCCTGCCTGAAGATCTATCCATTGTCGGATTTGATGACATGCCCACAGCTTCATACATGGTCCCGGCCCTGACCACTATCCGTCAGCCCGCCTATGAAATGGGCAGACGCGCCTGTGAACTTCTTTTGCAGAAAATTGATGCTCCGGACAAAACGGAGCAACATATGATGGAGACCAAACTGGTTGTCCGCGAATCTACTGCCGCCGTCCCGCAAACGCACGTAAAACAACACTAGGTGTTGTTTTTACTAAAATAAATATGATTTATTTTAACGTACACGGGAAACGGAAGCAGGGGATGGCGGGGACAGACAGTAGCAAAAGGATTGCCGCAATTGTTGCCGCAATTCTGATAAGTAAGGAACCTTTAGGAGGAATACTAAACAACCACCAGCTAGAAGCTGGTGGGTTTGAGCTAGCGGACTGAAAGTCCAGCATAACACCGGCAGGCTAACGCAGCCGGTTAATTCTCAATGTCGAAACCATCGTTAGGATTGCGTTCAAAATGATGAGCCAAATATTCTT